>JAZSAI010000001.1:0-59178 GCA_045601825.1 Paludibacteraceae bacterium
AAAAATCCTAACTTTTTTGTGTTTATTTTCAAATAAAATTACTGATAATCATATAGTTAAAGCGAATACTTTAGTAACATCATTAGAAGATGCTATTCGCACAAAACAACACTTTTCCTGCACGAAATTTGAATAAGAACCCTATTATCTCTTACCTATTACGTACCATTTACGGTAGATATACGTAGGATACACGTAAGATATACGTAGGATATACGTAAGATACACGTAGGATAAACGTAACATTCAGCCACCTTCACCGAAGCATCCCACTACTACACCACCGCCACACAACCACATAAGAACACCAAAATCGCATTTTACAACGATTTTTTTGTATATATCAAAAAAAAACACTACCTTTGCACTCAAATTGCGTAATAGGGTCTAATTGTTCCCTTAAAACATTTATAACGCAGCTTTGCTGCATATAACGTCGCTCAGCGACATACAACAAATTTTTGCTGATAAAAATTTCAAGAATATATGGCAACACAAGAAGAAACCTTCAAAAAACTAGTCGCACACTGCAAGGAGTACGGCTTCGTTTTCCCAAGCAGCGAGATCTATGACGGTCTTGGTGCAGTTTATGACTACGGTCAAAATGGTGTAGAACTCAAAAACAACATCAAGAAATATTGGTGGGACGCTATGACCATGCTCCACGAGAACATTGTCGGCATCGACGCCAGCATCTTCATGCACCCTACCACATGGAAGGCCTCTGGTCACGTGGACGCATTCAATGACCCGCTCATCGACAACAAAGATAGCAAAAAACGCTACCGTGCTGACGTACTTATTGAGGACCAACTCGCTAAGTACGACGAAAAAATCGAAAAAGAAGTAGCTAAAGCCCGCAAACGCTTCGGCGAGAGCTTCGATGAGGAGATGTTCAAGCAAACCAACGAGCGTGTCCGCGCCAACGTAGAGAAACGCGACGCCCTTCATGAGCGTTTTGCTAAAGCCATGAACGATAGCAACTTAGAAGAGCTCAAGCAAATCATCCTTGACGAGGAAATCGTTTGCCCTATCTCTGGCACCCGCAATTGGACCGACGTGCGTCAGTTCAACCTCATGTTCTCTACCGAGATGGGTTCTACTGCCGACGGCGCAATGAAGATTTACCTCCGTCCAGAGACCGCACAAGGTATCTTCGTGAACTATCTCAACGTGCAAAAGACAGGTCGCATGAAGATTCCTTTCGGTATCGCACAGATTGGTAAAGCATTCCGTAACGAGATCGTAGCACGCCAATTTGTCTTCCGTATGCGTGAGTTCGAGCAAATGGAGATGCAGTTCTTCGTTCGTCCAGGCGAGGAGATGAAGTGGTTTGAATATTGGAAGGAGTTCCGATTGAAATGGCACCAAGCACTTGGTATGGGTGATGAAAACTACCGCTACCACGACCACGACAAGTTAGCACACTATGCCAACGCAGCTACCGACATCGAGTTCCACATGCCATTCGGATTCAAAGAAGTAGAGGGCATCCACAGCCGTACTGATTTCGACCTCAGCCAACACGCAAAATATAGTGGTAAGAAGATTGAGTACTTCGACCCAGAACTCAACAAGAGTTACACCCCATATGTGATTGAGACCAGTATCGGTGTAGACCGTATGTTCCTCTCTGTGATGTGCGGTGCATACAAAGAGGAGGTACTCGAAGGCGGCGACACTCGTGTAGTGCTCAACTTACCTGCTGTACTGGCTCCTGTGAAAGCATGCGTCATGCCACTCGTAAAGAAAGATGGTCTGCCAGAGAAGGCACGCGAGATCATGGATATGCTCAAATACGACGTACACACCGCTTATGATGAGAAAGACTCAATCGGCAAGCGTTACCGTCGCCAAGACGCCATCGGTACACCATTCTGTATCACCGTGGATCACGACACCTTGAATGACAACTGCGTGACTATCCGCCACCGCGACACAATGGCACAAGAGCGCGTGAATATCAACGACTTGCACGCTATCATCACCACCGCTTGCAGCATGCGCGAGACATTTAAGAAACTTAAATAATCGGTTAATTAATCTATAAGGTAAATAGCTAGACAATTAAGGGTGTGTCCGTATAATGACACACCCTTAATTATGACATATAACCATCATTTGGAGTTCTTTAATTAATAGAAAGCACCATCAATCTATCGAGAACAAACTGGACGAATAGAACGCCCATTGCAACGATAAAATAGACCATCTGACGCATAGGCATCATTGACATCGTACATAAAAAACAAGCAACTCCAATTGGAGATGCTTGTTTTTTGTATGTAACCTCATGAATTATCTCACGTATTTATATCCATTCTGGATTACAATGCCGCGATAGCCTTCACCTACTTGCTGACCCAGCATATTATACATCGGTAATGCAAGATTCAAAGCAGGTACACCACTTTCCACCACGTCTTCTACTGCAGTCGCTGGAGAACAATCTGCGCTAAGAACAGCCTGATTGGTAGCTGTATCCCACTTATAGCAAACATCTTGATCTACGTAAATATCAGCTGATTGTACGGTGCCATTATTGAATATCACATTCACTTCTACTACGCCCGCTGCAAACTGATAATATAACCAACCATTTTGATCTTTCTGTGTCCATTTCATGCCAGGCCATTTATCCAACAATGGTGCAGACTGCATATCCCACGCATAGAGATACACGGTGCTCCATGATGCAGGAGGCAAGAACTTCACTGTCAAAGGCGACGCTTGAGGTGCCTCATAGGTATAAGTTTGCGTTTGAACCGAGGTCTCCTTGCCATCTGCTACCGCATATGCCTTCATAGTCACAGTACCTGAAATAGTGATAACTCCGTTATACGTTTTCGTAGTAGCAGAAGAGGTAGGATCTGTACCATCCAATGTATAATAAATCGTAGCATCACCTTCATTACCAACAGTACTCATGGTTACAGCCAAAGTATTTGTTTTATACGTACGACTCTCTGGAGTAATAATTAAACTGAATGGAATATCCGATAATGAGCATTCAGTACTCAATTGCTCGAGACCAGCTTCTGCATCCCACGTATAGCAAGCATCTTGCTCCAACAAGATATCACTCGTTTGTTCAGCATCACCATTAGAGAATATCACATTGACACTACGTAATTTTGCATCAAACACATGGAACAACCAGCCCGCGGCATCCTTTGTGCTCCAGTCCATACCAGGCCAACTACCAAGCACATTACTTCCCTCAGCATCCCATGCATAGATATATACTTTCTCCCAACTTGCTGGTGGCAAAAACTTCACTGTTAGAGGGGTGGCTTGAGCCTCTTGGTAAGTATAGGTATGTGTTTGTACTTCAGTAGCTACCGAACCTGCCTTAGCATATGCCTTCAAAGTTTTTGTTCCTTGGATAGTCAAAGGTGCAGAATACACCTTCACTGTCGCAGATGCCTTAGGATCAGACCCGTCCAAAGTATAATAAATCGTAGCATTACCCGAACCTCCAATAGTCTTCATCTCTACTTGTAGAGTTTCTGTCTTATATGTGGTAGAACCAGGTGTAACAACCAACTCTGGTGCTACGGCTGTGGTTGTTTTAATCCATATTGCATATCCTGTACCCGAAGCAGCTTTGGTATAACCTGCTTGTGAACTAGATACTTTATTACCCAACTCTAAGATTAGCGTACCATTCGTACCTGTGACTGTCGCACGATAACCACCACCATCTGCCGCATCTTGCACACTACTTTCCGAGTGAACACCCACCGCTTTACGTGCTAGCACCATCGCTCCAATCTCAGACTTCATCTCCTTCCAGTGAGGATAGAACACGCATGGCACACCAGGCATAGACAGAATAAACGCATTAGCTTGCAAAAGTTTATCCTTATTCTTCATAGAATTACCCTTACCGCAGAACTCATTGTCATCACGTTGGTATGAGTCATGACTATCTACGAAAGTTACTGCATATTTGCCCTTACCCATGCCTAACAAACCAGGACCTTTACAGCCGTTGTAGTTACCTGCTGCAATACCTTTATTCAGTGCATCGTACTTCACTCCGAAGTCAAAGGTCAAAGTATTACATCCTGCATCTTGAATGCGGCTCCATAGTACATTTGCATTGCCATCCCAATATTCCATCACAGAGAAACTAGCACCTGCTGCTTTGTTATAATCATTTATATGCGAATTATGGAATCCCTTGCAATAATCATAGCGGAAACCATCATATTTCATCTCATCAATCATCCATTTAGCATATGCACGACACATCTTACGTACTTGCTCATTATCATGCGCCAAGTCACGTGCAGCACCGTAGTTCGCTTCACTACCATAACCATCATCAGCAGGTCCAGTAGCTTTACCGTTGCAACTTCCCGCTTCTGGACTGGTATTCATCTCATCACCCACGCAAATATAACTACCATCTACAGGAAACGTACCATATTCACCAAAACTCTGGGTATAGAAACTGCACCAACCATCCTTGCCATCAATATGATTGATTACCATATCAGCAATCACCTTAGCACCACCATTATGTAAACTCGCTATCAGGGTCTCCAATTCTTTTCTACTACCCCAATCTGAGTTCTGATTATTGTATTGCTTTGGCAGATAACCTACTCCACCCGAAGATTTAGCTGATGGTGGCAACCATACTAGGTCAAAATATGCTGCAATCTCAGATGCCTGAGCCTGCAACGTATTCCATCGAGTATTACCATGTCCCTTGCCATCTTGGTTAGAATCCCAATAGAAACCTTGCAACATCACATCTGGGCATGCTGATGGCACAGCATTGGTCGTGGGATTTGGGTCTGGATTGGGATTAGGATTAGGATTTGGATTGGGATTAGTACCTTGACAATTCTCACCAGGACCAATATAGAGCATATCGTCCTCATATTTCAACTTGATATAAAAATCATAAGAACCAGCAGCATTACAAATCACATGGTCCGTATTCTTGGTAAATTTTTGATATTCACCATAAGGATCAATTGCACACATCCATGAAGCACCACTACCAAAGTCGTGCAATTGCACCTTATCACCTTGTTGCAAAGCCACACACGACACCAAATATTGCTCACGTCCTTGATGATCTTTCTCAGATTGAGCCACAGCCTCTAATTTTGTTGTACCGTTGATTAACAATCCATATGGTGCAGCATTTAACGAAATGCCACAAAGCAAAATAGCTAATAAAAAGAAGTAAATTTTTTTCATCGTACTAAATTATTAAGTTATTTTTTCATTCACCGTGCAAAGGTACGTTTTTTTTCTGACATTCACAAATTTTTATCTCAAACAACCTTATTTTTCATGCAAGTCTTTTATGCAAACGGTTGCACAATCTACTATAAAATCCACTTCCCAATCTGCATAATCCAAATGATACACACGCTCAGGGTCATTTTGATAAGCAGGACGTGGGTCTTGACTCAATATCTCTTTAATCGCATTCCACGGACATCCTTTCTGCAAGACCTCATACAATAATTCCTCTGCTATATTCACCTCCAAATGATAATCCTTTGTGGCTTCTGCAAAGCCATTAATCGCTTCGGGGTGGCTATCCGAAAATGCTAAATAAGGCTTAATATCATATATCGGCGTACCATCTAGCAAGTCCGCTCCAGACACCACCAACACGATTCCATTTTCCTTCGTTTCTTCTACACGTAGCAACTTTACACTAGTCAACCCTATTGGGTTAGGACGAAAGGGTGAGCGTGTTGCAAACACGCCCATTCGCTTATTACCTCCCAAACGCGGCGGACGCACAGTAGGAGACCAGTCCTGCTCCTCGCCTTTAACCTCCAATCTTTCACTTTTCACCTCATCACATAATCGCCTACTCGCCTCATGAAATCCCCATAGCAACCACAAATGAGAATAATCCTCTATTCCGCGCAATGCCTCGCGCACGCGATACGCGGGCGTAAATATTATATGTGTCTCTATACACGATTCTTCCCGACTTTGGCGGGGAATACCAAATTTCTGTGAAAAGCCATTACGGGCGTGGGCTATGACTTGTAATTCCATAAGTTTTTTGGCTATTAGGCGACAAAGTTACTACTTTTTTCTGATATTTTTACCCTTTTTGGCTAATAATTATGTATTTTTACAAAAAAAACGCCAAAATATTTGGTCAGTTCAAAAAAAAGCAGTACCTTTGCACCCGCTTTCGTCAAGAGAGAGGTGCCATAGCTCAGTTGGTAGAGCAAAGGACTGAAAATCCTTGTGTCCCCGGTTCGATTCCTGGTGGCACCACAAAAAAGACTTCGGAAAACTCCGAAGTCTTTTTTGTGGTATTTGTAGTTTTTATTTCGTCTAATTTAATGTAGCCAAGTATTTTTCGGCTTCCATAGCGGCTTTGCATCCGCTAGCAGCAGCTACGATGGCTTGGCGGTAGTGTGGGTCGGCGCAGTCGCCTGCTGCGAATACACCTGCCACATTGGTGCGTGGACTATCCCCCTCTACCACGATATATCCCTCTGCATCGCGGTTGAGATATTCCGCAAAGAGGTCTGTGTTAGGCTTATGTCCGATAGCGAGAAAGAAACCGTCAATAGCGATATGGCGAATCTCCTCTTCGGGTGTCCCTTTTTTGTAGATAAGATCAGCACCTTCTACTTTGTTTTCGCCAGTGAGGTTGCGGGTGTTGTGCTCAAACAAGATCTCAATCTTTGGATTGTCTTTGACACGTTGTTGCATGATCTCAGATGCACGGAGATATGGTTTGCGTACAATCATATATACTTTCTCGCATAAGCCAGCCAAGTAGTTTGCCTCTTCACAAGCGGTATCACCACCACCTACAACAGCCACCGTCTTTTTGCGATAGAAGAAGCCATCACAAGTAGCACAAGCCGATACGCCACGACCCTTATAGTCCTCCTCAGATTGGATACCCAAGAACTTAGCACTTGCACCTGTGGCAATAATCACGGTGTCTGCCTCGTAGAGTTGGTCGTCCTCTACCCACACTTTCTTTGGCGAGCAAGAGAAGTCCACTTTAGTCACCATACCCGATACGAATTGGGTGCCAAAACGCTCCGCTTGACGACGCATGTCATCCATCATTTGATAGGGTTCTACGCCGTCTGGATAACCCGGAAAGTTCTCTACTTCGGTGGTAATCATTAGTTGTCCACCTACTTGCATACCCTCGATGAGTACAGGGCTAAGGTTGGCACGTGAAGCATAGATTGCTGCGGTATAGCCCGCAGGGCCAGAGCCGATAATAAGACATTTCATATAATTTGTTGTTTATAATTACAATGATATATTATGAATAATCTGCAAAGGTAGTGATTTTATTCAATATATGCAAGCGTAATGGATAAAAAGTGTAAATTTATCTGTTATGATGTTGAATAATGGATATTTTTCAGTACAAGTAGTATATCAAATTTCCTCTCCATCACCTTTCTGTTTCTATAATAATGCTGCAAAAATCTTCAGCGCAGAAGTAGTTTTGTGCCGAAGACTGAAGAATGTAGTGGTAAATATGGTAGATAAAACAAGCGGGAGGTGTTATATTTCAACAACTTCCCGCTTGTGTGATATTTTGGAAAAAAGTTGAGTGTGCCGAAAGATTAGAAGTTTACTTTATCTTAGGTAACCACTTTACGATTGTGATGTCTTATTATCTGTATCTTTTAAAATATTAACAACATATGGCAACCTATAAGTTTTTTTTATTGTCTTACCCAATTATTGGAAGTGGTATCTTCTCTTTTCCATTCACTTCCATCATCGGCATAGAATGTCAAACCATCAGAAGAAAGTTCGCCCGTCTTATCGCCTAATCCTGTCCAATCTGTTAATTCGCTAGAGCGAAGTGTCGCTTTGGTGCGTGGTCCGTCAGTCATCACATTGAATATTAATTTATAGAGGAAAATCACAAATAAAATAATACATACGATGACAATAATTGCTGCAAAAACTACCGAAGCAAGACAACCAATTGCGTAAGCAAGAATCAGTACGCCCAATATCAGCAAAGAACGAAGAAGTGCAATCATAGGGGTTTGAGTGTTAATAATAGACTCGTAGATATTGTACAATATTATCATACATACCACCAGAAGACTAGCATAGGGAGAAACATTAATATCCCAATCTAAAGAATGTCTCAATATCTCTCCACCTGTTGTTAATGCACCTATAAGGCAAACGATTAAGATACATATTGTAGCGAAATATTTATGAGTGTCAATCTGATTGTTCCAGATACGTTTTTCTAAAGCGTTAAAAAACGAAAGTACGATTTGTATGGCTGATGTTTTCATAATTATATAAATTAAAAGATAGAGTTAAAGAAGTAAATAATACTATTTGCGTTGATATAGAGCACATAGAACAGACCTGCAGAAAGACCTATTACAATGAGCAAACCGAGAATATACTTATTGAAGGGTGAATAAGTAGCTGGTATGGACTCTTCATTTTTCTGGTCAAAGACAGAAGAGTGTGCCAATTTCCAACAAGCAATGGTAGATAGAATAGTAAGTACCGCTGAAAATAAATTAAAAACAAAACGGTACGCCTCAGCAATATCCCATTCTTGCAACATAGAGAAACCTGATTTCCCCTGCATATAGTCACTCATAGATATTATACATACACCAGCAGCACCAATCGCAAGCAAACTTATCCATGATTTTTCGGATTTTTGAAGTTTATTATTTGTTAGAATCAGACTATATGCATATACTTTAGCAAAAATTGAGAATAGCCACAAATAGAACAATACATTACCTAACACTCCAAATGCTGGATGCAGGTCAATGTCACGCTGAAAATGAATATACCGTAACCATTCATAAATACCATTAGATAGAAAGACCAAAGTAGTTCCTAAGATAACTAAGAGTGCAATTTTAGTAGGTTTGTTCTTTGCTACAAAATATAAGCACCCAAAAGCTCCAAGTGTGAGTAGGTAAGAAACTAGCGATAAGAACATAACAGCAGACAACAGGTCGTGGAACCAAAGGCCCACATATGGGCTAAGCAATTCAACTAAACAGCTGCTTACAAATAGCCATGCGGCGACATGTTGTTGCCAATTAGTTGTGGATTTGATAGTAGGATTTGTATTCATTATATTGCTTTTATTACATAGGGACTCCAAACTATGTGGATTAATTTTTAAGTTAATAGGCATATAAAAAAGCGTGGAGTCCGACTGTTGCCGTTCTACGAATTGAGGCTCTCGCATTGCCTTGGAATTTAGAACCGACAACGCGAAGCCCACGCCGAATATAAACATTCTCCGTGCTATTTTAAGATGCGTGTATGCGCATACGTATTGCGCAAAAGACGTACCAAAATAGGGACAGGAGGGACAATCTATATCCCGTAGGACATCTATCGTTGCTAAGTCCTGAAATTCCAGAAATTTGCGAGATTTCAATTCGTCAGAACAGAGCGTAATAAACGCCTTTTAAATATGTCTGCTACCCCCGCCGATGACGTGCAGACATCCCCGGCGTGGAATTGCGGGTGCAAAGGTAGTGAAATATTTTGGATTGTGCAAGAAATGAGTGATTTTTTGGGATGTTTTTCTGGTGTAGGTGTATGGTGTAGAGTGTAAAGGCGGGGGAATTCTCGTGATGGAAATCACAAGAGCCAGACAGATGTCGGGAGCGATAAGGGAGAGGACAAAGGATATTGCCAGACCACTGGCAAAACAAAACAGGGGAGGGGATATAAAGATACCCGAATAACATTCGGGAAAATGAACATAGAAGGCGAGGATTTACTCGCGGGGAAATCCGCAAGCACTAAATCAATGGAGAGGGGCTTTCTTAATAAACAGTCATAATCTTAATAAAAAGCACATTTTGAGTTTCGGCGTTCTTAGGTTCATCCTTGGTTCGTCTTTGGTTCATCCTTGGTCTTTTGCCCGAAGGGAATAGGAAAGGTACAAAGAAAGCGAATCTTAACAAAAGGTACTTTCTATCTCAAATCATTGATGAAGGCACCTTCTTTTTCGATAGTGAAAGAGGGGGGGGCATCTATATAGTGAGCATTGTTGAGACGCAGCGTGGTGAGTTTGCCATCTATTTCGTGAATCTCCACGTTAGTGGGCAACAAAGTCGTTGTTTCTACGCGCAACACAAACTTCGCTATTCCTGCCGATTGGTCGTTAGGAGTTAAGGTCATTTGCGTCTTTTCGCCAACCTGTTTCTCGGTATATTGACACACGGGCAACAAAGCTTGCGCATAGAGGAAAGGATTGGTTTGCAATAGCTCTTCTTCCGCAGGCGTGGAGAGAGTTAGTTCCTCCGTATCTTCGCTATACATATATAAGGTGTTACCATCATAGGCAGCATCCATAGCAAACATACTCAGCGTGAATTGCTTGCCGTGCATAGCCAAACTGCCCGTATAAGTCATGGGTTGCGCTTGCTGCTCGGCTATGCTGATTGAGAAATCCGAAACCAACGTCTTTTGCTCCAATGTCGCGAGAAGCGATTGCAGAACGGTAAGTATGATTAGTAGTAACTTCATAACGTTATAAATATTGTAGTTTTCTCTCAGAGTAAGCCAATCTCGTTGCCGTGTCGTTGCCGTGTCGTTGCCGTAGTTATCAAGTAACTAACAGCCATTCTATAGACACTCTACAGCCACTAAGATATCTTCTTACTCAACATCCGAGTTCCTCTAGTTTCCTATCCAATTCATCCAAACTTTGAATCAATACATCGCGCCCCTTTGGACCTTTGTTTGGTCCGACAATGCCTGCAGCTTCGAGCTGGTCGGAGAGTTTACCAGCGCGGTTGTAGCCAATTTCAAATGCACGTTGCAGGCGCGAGGTAGAACCCTCTTGTTTGGTCACCACATAGCGTGCCACGTCCGCAAACATTGGGTCAAGGCGTTTCAAATCCACCGCACCGGGTGCCAATGCTTCGCCTTCGCTACCCTCTGGGATATACTCTGGCAACTGATATGGTTCGAAGTAATGTTGCTGTTTCTCAATGTGTTCCACTATGGCGTCCACCTCTGGCGTGTCCACAAAAGCACATTGCAAACGGGTGATGTTGCCATTACCCGAATAGAGCATGTCGCCTCGACCGATGAGTTGGTCTGCACCCTTGGTGTCAAGCACCGTGCGCGAATCCACCACTGATTGTGTGCGCAAGGCGATACGCGTTGGGATATTCGCTTTGATGACACCCGTCACGATATTTACCGAAGGACGTTGGGTAGCGAGAATCATGTGCATACCCACAGCACGCGCTTTCTGCGTGATACGTGCGATAGGTGTCTCCACTTGCTTGCCTGCTTGCATGATAAAGTCGCCGTACTCATCGATGATGATTACGATATATGGCAAGAACTGGTGATGGAGTGATTCAGCAACGAGCTTTTCTGGATTCAGGCGTCGGGACACAAACTTATCGTTGTAGTCTTCCAGATTGCGTACACCTGCATCCATCAGCAGTTTGTAGCGGTTCTCCATCTCAATCACAAGTGAATTAAGGGTATTAACCACCTTGTCGCAATCTACAATGACGATATTCTCATTTTCGGTGTCAGGTGTAGCAGCCAGATAGTGTCGCAACAGTGGTTTGTATGGGGCAAACTCTACCATCTTAGGGTCCACCATCACGAACTTCAATTCTGCTGGGTGCTTCTTGTAGAGGAGCGAAGTGATAATCGCATTGATGGCTACCGATTTACCTTGTCCCGTAGCACCTGCCACAAGGAGGTGAGGGGTCTTAGCCAAGTCGAACATAAACACCTCGTTGGTGATGGTGCGTCCGATAGAGATTGGCAACTTCATTTTTTGCTCCTCTTGGAAGCGTTTAGAAGCAATCACCGAGTGCATGGACACTACTTGTGGCTTCTCGTTGGGCACCTCAATACCGATAGTACCTTTGCCTGGAATAGGGGCGATGATACGAATACCCATCGCCGATAGCGAGAGCATAATATCGTTCTCCAAGTTTTGAATCTTCGAGATACGCACACCTGCCTGAGGCACAATCTCATAGAGCGTTACGGTAGGACCTACAGTCGCTTTAATCGACTCAATTTCAATGCCATAGTTGCGCAATGTCGTTACAATGCGGTTGGCATTGGCTTGTTGCTCCTCTTGGTTGATGACGGGTGCAGTCTCGTTGTCATAGACTTTCAGCAACGACAGCGATGGGAACTTGTAGTGTTCCAAATCCTTTCGGGGGTCATATGGACCGAGTTTTTTGAGCAGGTATTCGGGGTCATCTTCGGAGAGTTCTACCTCTTTGACTTCTTCTACTGTGATATTCATATCCCCTTGCTTTTTCTCCTTTTCATTATCTTGCTTGGGTATTTTTTCGTGCTCAACAGTTGTGATATGAAGAGGTGGAATATCTTTCTTCTCTTCTTCTGGCGTAACAATCTCAATATTTATCACATTCTCCTTTTTATCTTCTCCACTCTCACTATTTTCGTTTGCATTTTCTACCTTTTCATTTTCATCTTTCTTAAATAGTCCTGCCAACCAACGACCGAACTGCTGGCAATGCTCTACAAAGTGCTTATCCACCACAATCAAGAACACCACCAATACGGCTATCAATATCAGCAACAACCCCAGCCATTGCACATACGACATCGCCCATACTGCCACCATTTCGCCGAATTTTCCACCCCAACGGAAGAACGTGCCTACGCCAATCATTTGTTGCACAAAGCCCAATGTAATCGCCCCCCACACCAAGACAAACAAGGTTACAAACAACAGTCGCAAACGCTTCAGTGGAAACTCTACCACCATACGCACTGCGTACAATGCCAATGCCACCAACGCGGCCAAAGATACTACGCCAAAGGTGCCATCTACCAACCAACGCGACACCACCGCACCTGGCAACCCTAGCGCATTTTGTATCTCGTTGCGCAACTCGCGACGTCCATCTGCTTGCTCTATAATTGAAAAATCATTTGCACCCGTAAAGAAAAAACTAATGTAAGCTATCACCAGCATCAGCGTGATAGCTATCAGCAATATACCCATAGCCAAGCGAAAACGGTTGCTCATCACCATGTCGCGGGTAGTAAGCATAAAATCTTTTATGCCTGTTTTCTCTACGATAATAGGTTTTTCTCGTGTTCCCGAAGTGGGAGTTGTTGGTCTTGTTACTCGTCTTGCCATAAATTCAAAGAGATTTCATAGTTATTGTTTAGAATATTGTTTTTTAATGTCTCAACCACCTTATTTGTTTGAGCCTGCAAAGGTACGGAAAATTTGCGATATATGCAAATTCTTTACAGTCTTTTCCACATTAGCAGCAGCAAAATCCGCTTGCATTGCCACTTCCAATGGTACTTTATCTTCCAGTATGGGGTAGATGCCCGCAAAGCCCATCTGCGCTACACTATCGCACATCTCCACACGTCCAGCTATCGCCACTACAGGTATATCTTGTGCTTTGGCACGAGCCAACACACCCGCAGCCGTCTTTCCTTTTGCTGTTTGACTATCAATCTTCCCTTCCCCAGTTATCACCAAGTCAGCACCTTGGATAATGGTATCAAAACCTATTGCATCCAGCACCATATCTACTCCTCGTTTGAGCCTAGCATTTAGAAAGGCACAGAATCCACCTCCCATACCACCTGCTGCACCTGCACCTGCAATAGGCACAATATTAATGTGATATTTTTCTTCTATCACTTTCGCCAGTGATGCCATACCCGCATCCAATCGAGCTACCATTCCCGCATCAGCGCCTTTCTGCGGAGCAAACACATAGGCAGCACCTTCCCGACCACAAAACGGCGTGTCCACATCACATGCCACAGTAAATGTTGATTGACACACCCCTTCCGTCACCCCACTATCATCTATCCGCCTAATATCGCCCAACCTACCACCGCAGCAATCCCTTATCTCTTTTCCATGAATATCGTAAAAACGGAAACCCATAGCTTGCAGCATACCCGTGCCTGCATCATTCGTAGCGCTACCACCTATTCCAATGAGAAAATCCCTACAACCACGACCTATCGCATCCATAATCATTTCGCCAGTACCATAGGTTGATGTCAACCAAGGATTGCGTTCTTTCGCACTGAGCAACGGCAAACCACTTGCCGCCGCCATCTCTATTATCGCCATCCCTCCAGCTATGCCATAATGCGCCTGCACAGCGCGACCAAGGGGATCGCTCACTACGGCACTTACTATTTCACCATCTAGTGCTTTCACAATAGCTTCTACCGTACCCTCTCCGCCATCTGCCACACTCACCGCCACCACTTCGCAATCAGGATATACTGATTTTATTCCACGTGCAGCCGCAGTTGCCACTTCCGTGCTACTCAACGAACCCTTAAACGAATCCGAAGCTACAACTATCTTCATAATCCCAGCCTCTAACCTTTAACCTCTACTCCGTCCACACTTGCTTGGTGAATGCTTCAGCATATTTGGTATGACATTCCATACCTCGGAGGATTTCCATCGCATCGTGCCATTCTTGTACCAAAGGCATATCTTGACTTTCGTGGCAATAGTATGCTTTCACTTTTTGGTCGTGTTGCTTGGTGATATTCACCCAATGATTAGGAGCAAATGTTTGCGTTTGCATACCTGTCATAACCTCGCCATAATAGAGGTCAAAGTTATATCCTGTTTGTCGCCACGCATCATACACCAGAATCGAGCAGATACGGTGATCACGGTGCGAATCAATAGGCCAGTGGGTAATCACCATATCGGGTTTCTCAGCCTCAATCAGGGCTTTCATTTCGGCATAGCGAGCCTTATTTACTTCTGTATTGCCGTCGATTTGGGTCATAAATACGGCGCGCACACCCATCACTTCGCATGCCTTCCTAGCCTCTGCTGTGCGGATAGCGCGTGACTCTTCGTGACTCTTACCAGGTATACCTGCTTCACCACCAGTGAAATATACCGACACCACCTCTACGCCCATCTCGCGTAGTTTAATCATTGTACCACCGCACATGGTCTCAGGGTCATCAGGGTGAGCCCCAATAACGAGAACTTTCTTGTAACCTTCCAGCCAGCGTTCAGCTGCTTGCATCAAAGTAAAATTCTGGAGGAATAACCCTACCACTAAAAGAGTTATTTTAATTGTTTTCATGATGAAATTTATTTTTGTGTTGCAAAGGTACATAAATTTTTAGATATAAACAAATTTTCTTTAAAAAATTATGTATCATTTGCACAGTTGTATTTTTTTTTGTACTTTTGCAAAATGTTTATTATGCTGTAAAAAATGCAAACATAATTTGTTAAATTTAAATGATGAGGTAAACAATGAAAATAGCACTGATAGGATATGGTAAGATGGGACACATGATTGAGTCCATCGCCCTGGAGCGCGGGCACGAGATTGTATGTATCATAGACCAAAATAACTTGTGCGACTTTGAGTCGGAGGCCTTTGCTTCGGCAGATGTAGCCATAGAATTCACCACTCCGCAAACAGCGAAGCAGAACATCCGCCGCGCTTGGGCAGCAGGCGTACCTGTGGTTTGCGGCACTACGGGATGGGATGTAGAGGCGATAAAGCAAGAGGCGCAAGAGGCGGGGCTCATGTGGTCATCCAACTATAGTATAGGCGTGAATATCCTCTTTGCCCTCAACCGCCAATTGGCAAAACTCATGGTAGCATACCCCGATTACACACCTCACATGACAGAGGTGCATCATATTCACAAGTTGGATGCCCCCAGCGGAACAGCCAAAACGCTGCAAGAGGCCATCGGCGAGGAGCGATTGCCTATAGCAGATGTCGAGTCTATTCGAGAGGGCGAAGTGCCTGGTATTCACACGGTTGTGTGGGATAGCGAAGTGGACACCATCAGCATTAGTCACTCTGCTAAATCGCGCAAAGGATTTGCTCTTGGGGCTGTCATTGCCGCTGAATGGATGAAAGGCAAAACAGGCTGGCACGATTTCTCCGAAATTATCATGAGCAATGAATAAATTACAACTCATCTTTAGTGCGTTGTCCAAACTTGTAGTTGGTTTGGGCATTATAGGTTTGCTACTATTTCTGCCCGCTGGTTCATGGCATTATTGGCATGCATGGCTGCTGATTGCGCTACTATTTATTCCCATGATGTGCATGGGTATATGGCTGCTATTATCCTCCCCCGAACTCCTATATAAACGACTGAATAATAAGGAGAAAGAGCAAACACAAAAGCATGTGGTTGCCCTATCAGGATTGATGTTTATCGGTGGCTTTTTGCTCTGCGGTTTTGATTACCGCTTCGCTTGGTCTCAAGTACCAGTGTGGGTGGTTGCTACGGCCTCTGTGTTCTTTTTGATAGGTTATATCCTTTACGCCGAAGTGCTACGCGAAAATGCGTATTTATCGCGCACTATTGAAGTACAAGACGACCAGCAACTCATTGATACGGGGCTATACGGCATGGTTCGTCATCCCATGTACACAGCCACCCTGCTGATGTTTCTCTCAATGCCTCTCATCTTGGGCTCATGGTGGGCACTAGCATTGTTTGCTATCTATCCCCTATTGATAATCAAACGAATACGTAACGAAGAACAAGTGCTAGCCTCAGGGTTAGAGGGCTATGCCGACTATCAACAGCGCGTTCGTTGGCGACTGATACCATGGGTGTGGTGATTGTAGAAAAATTTGCATGCGCTTGCGCATGTGCATAATTTTTAGTACCTTTGCACGATTTTTTTTTGCAAAAACATATAACGTATATGAAAACTTTTCAAGATAGAATCCAAGAAGTAACCACCAAAAGGTGGATTTTGTGTGGTATTTGGTGCGCCATTTACATTGCGTTTGTCATATGGGTAGCATGGGGCGATTGGGCTAGTTTGGGCTGGCTCGTACTTTTGCCAATCATTGCCGACATATTTACCACCAAGTATATCCCTTGGAACTGGTGGAAGAAGTACAAACCCCTCACCAAAGAGGAAGAGGCGGCAGGCAAAAAGAATCCACATGCCAACAGCACACTCTATACCATTTGCTCGTGGATAGATGCCATCGTTTTTGCGTTGGTAGCAGTGTATTTCATCAATGTCTATATCTTCCAAAACTACCAAATCCCCACTTCTTCGTTGGAGAAAACCCTGCGTGTGGGCGATTTTCTCTGTGTGAACAAAATGAGTTACGGAGCGCGTGTACCTAACACGCCACTCTCTATGCCGCTGGTGCAACACACCTTCCCATGGGGCGGAAAGAGCTATATTGAGAACCCACAATGGGAGTATAAACGCCTCCGTGGTTGGGACAAAGTAGAGAAAGGTGATATTGTGGTGTTTAACTTCCCTACGGGCGATACCGTCTGCACGAAGATGCAGAATCCCGACTACTACACCCTCTGCCACTACTATGGCAAGCGCACGGTGGAGAACCGCAAGGATGTCTTTGGAGAGATTGTCGTTCGCCCAGTGGACCGCCGCGAGAACTATGTGAAGCGTTGCGTAGGCACACCAGGCGACACGTTGCAAATCATTGATAACGTGATTTATATCGACGGAGTAAAAGAGCCCATACACCCATACTTGCAATACAACTATATCGTTCGCACCGATGGTCATGTATTGGGTAATAGCTATCTGAGTAAATTAGGTATTTCCAAAGAAGACCGCGAGAGCAATGGCAACGGATTGTACCGCCTACCATTGACCGCAGCGATGAAAGCCGAACTCGAGAAGAATAGCCATGTGCTCAGCATCGACATCGAACCCGAAGACCAAGGCGGTGAGGTGTATCCTTTGGGACACAGCACTTGGACACGCGATAACTACGGACCAATCTATATCCCTGCTAAGGGCGATACGGTGATGATTACTGAGGAGAACTTCCACCTGTATAAGCGTATTGCCGATGCGTATGAGTTCAAACCAATGAAAGTGGGCGAACCATACATCTTTGAAATGGATTATTATTGGATGATGGGCGACAACCGTCACAAGTCAGCCGATAGCCGTTATTGGGGCTTTGTGCCAGAAGACCATATCGTAGGTCGCCCAATGTTCGTTTGGCTCAGTATTGAGAAAGACAACCCATGGGGCAAAGGTCATATCCGTTGGAATCGCATTGGACTCAGCAATTTTGAGTAAAAATCTGGATTCCCGACTCCCGACTCCCGACTCCTGATTCCTGATTCCCGATTCCTGATTCCCGATACCAAAACATGATACTACCAACAACATATATGGGTCCTGTGGAATGGTACCGCCAGTTTTTGGCGAATCCATCGGCAGTGCAGATTGAGGTGATGGAGAGTTTTCCCAAGCAAACCTACCGCAATCGGTGTACTATCGCCACACCAGACGGACCACTCACACTCACCGTGCCCGTGAAGCGTGTGGATAGCAAACAGTTCACGCGCGATGTGGAGATTAGTTACCAGAAGCGTTGGCAGCATCAGCATTGGATTGCCCTCGTGAGCGCTTACAAACGTACACCCTACTTCGATTATTACGCCGATTTCTTTTGTCCGTTCTACGAACAAGAAACACGCTTTTTGGTCGATTTCAACGAGAAAATCCACGAGGTAATTGTTCGCTTGATAGCGAACGATATGGCAATACGCAATAGGCAATGGGCAATAGGCAAGAATCGTACCTCCGACTGGAGCGGGCAAGACCTTGAGCCTACCTTCGGCAACGGACAAAGTATATTAGACATATTATTTGAATACGGACCTGAATCCGTAATGAAGATATGAATATAGATTGGAGTAAACTGACATTTCACTATACCGAAACGGACTATATCGTTCGTGCGGCATGCAAGAATGGCGTATGGGAGCGCCCCTATGCCACGCGCGATAAGATGATTCCTATCCATGCCGCAGCCACGGGTCTGCACTATGGTCAAGAGTGCTTCGAGGGACTAAAGGCCTTCCGTGGTGTGGACGGTAAGGTGCGTATCTTTCGCATGGAGGAGAACGCCAAACGCATGTACCACTCTGCCGAAGGACTGCTGATGACACCCGTACCCGTTGAACTCTTTTGCGAAGCTATTTTGCTGGCATTGGAGAAGAATATCGCTTTCCTTCCTCCCTACGAGACTGGCGCTACGCTCTATTTCCGTCCGTTGCTAGTTGCTACTACGCCTGATATTAGTGTGGGGCCTGGCAAAGATTGCGAGTTTGTGGTCGTTCCTACGCCTATCGGTCCGTATTTCCCCAATGGTTTCAAAGGCATGCCTGCAATAGTGAACCGCACCATTGATCGTGCGGCACCACAAGGTACGGGCTGCTGGAAAGTGGGTGGTAACTATGCGGCATCCTTCCGCGCCAGCGAAGCGGCACACG
Source organism: Paludibacteraceae bacterium (assembly GCA_045601825.1). Taxonomy (GTDB): domain Bacteria; phylum Bacteroidota; class Bacteroidia; order Bacteroidales; family Paludibacteraceae; genus Colicola. Next base: position 19,282 of record JAZSAI010000001.1, read on the forward strand.
CCATGGGCTATGAGTGTATGTTCACCGATGCTAAAACGCACAAGTATATTGATGAGTGCACGGCATCCAATTTTATAGGAATAAAGCATCATGAATCGGGAGTCGAGAATCGGGAATCTTACTTCGAATACCTCACCCCCCGCAGTAGTGCCATTTTGCCTAGCATCACCAACGATTCGTTGATGACATTGGCGCGTGAGATGGGTATGAAGGTCACTCGCCGTCATATTCGTGTAGAGGAATTGGCTGATATTCAAGAAGCAGCTGCTTGCGGTACAGCGTGCGTTATTTCGCCTCTGACCAAGGTCTTCGACCCTGACAAGAATATCACCTACCCTTTCGGCGACAAGCCAGGCCCTGTGCTCACCAAACTCTATCACGCCTTACAGGACATCCAGTACGGTCGCACTGAAGACAAGTACGGATGGTGTATGGTAGTGGAAATATAGTGTTTATAATGACTATCAAACAAAATATAAAACATGAAAAACAACATTTTACTGGTATTTCTACTGATTGCATGTGTGGGTTGTTGCCCTGAAGCAAAACAAACAAATGGCCCAAGTCAAGTAGTGGTCACGTCTTATCCTTCCTCTATCGGCGAAGCGGGCGTGGCAGTATATCTGCCAGCAGGATATGCTGCATCTAAAACGGATTACCCGGTCCTCTATCTTTTGCATGGCAGTGGCGATGATGAGACGGGCTGGCTGACCAAAGGCAAGGCAAAAGCCATCATTGACTCGCTGATTACCAACCAACTATGCCCACCTATGATTGTGGTTATGCCCAACGGATATCTGGAGCAAACAGGTAAATACTATGCGCCTAAATCACGCCTATGGATGGAAAGTACATTCGAGGAGAACTTCAGCAATCTCATTGCGTGGACAGAAGCCAATTATCGCACCATCAATGACAAGCAGCACCGAGCCATCGCAGGTTTGTCCATGGGCGGGTTCCACACCATGCATACGGCAGCATTGCTCAACCAAACATTTGACTACGTGGGTATCTTCTCTGCGCTATATGTGCCACATACCAAGCAACCTCACGCCGAGCGTACTATAGAGATGAGCGCATTGGCTTTGTCAGACAAACCTGCATACCAACAAACGGAAGCACTGCTGCAACAACAGTTTGCCAACCCACCACAACTCTACTGGATTGCCTGCGGTGTAGATGATTTCCTATACGAAGACAATGTCATCTATCGCAAATACCTGGATGAGAAACAATATCCATACGAATACCATGAATCAGCAGGCGGACACTCATGGCAAAACTGGATAGACTATCTCACCATTTTCGCACAAAGAATATTCTAATCGCTCAACCGAACGATTTTATTTGCATATATGCAAAAAAATTATTACCTTTGCGCGGATTTTTGTGTAAAAAATAATTATTAACCATAAAAAACGAACTTATTTATGTTTGAAAATCAACCTAAAGGTCTGTTTGCATTGGCGCTTGCCAACACAGGCGAACGATTTGGCTACTACACCATGTTAGCCGTATTTGCACTCTTCCTCCGTGCGAACTTCGGATTGGAAGCGGCTACCGCAGGACAAATCTATTCTACCTTCCTTGCGTTGGTATATTTCTTGCCACTCGTAGGCGGTATCTTGGCTGACAAGATTGGCTACGGCAAGTGCGTAACCATCGGTATCATGGTGATGTTCCTCGGATACATCCTATTGGCAATTCCATTGGGCGCAGGTGGCACCGCTATGGGTGCGATGATTGCAGCGTTGGTACTCATCAGTTTCGGTACTGGCTTGTTCAAAGGTAACTTGCAAGTAATGGTAGGTAACCTCTACGACGATCCTAAATACGCAGACAAGCGCGATGCGGCTTTCTCACTCTTCTACATGGCTATCAACATTGGTGCAATGTTCGCTCCTACAGCAGCCGTGAAGATTATGGATTGGGCACAAACCAGTCTTGGCGTGAGCGTGAACGATAGTTATCACTTCGCATTCATGGTAGCATGCGCATCATTGATACTCAGTATCGCCATCTACTACGCTTGCCGTCCTTGGTTCAAGCACGTAGAGAACTCTGCTAAGCAAGCAGCTGCCACTGGTGCAAAAGTAGAAGAACTGACCCCAGAGCAAACCAAAAAGCGTATCGTGGCTCTCTGCCTCGTGTTCGCTGTGGTAATCTTCTTCTGGATGGCATTTCACCAAAACGGTTTGACCCTTACCTACTTCGCTAACGAGTTCGTACAACCACTCTGCACTGGCGTACAAACTATGTGGTTTGATATCATCAACCTCGTGATGATTGTCATCATCGTATATGCAGGTTTCTCATTGGTACAAAGCAAGACTACTAAAGCAAAAGTATTCTCAGGCGTGGCTATCGCGGCTGCATTGGGCGTGTTGGCATACAAGTACCTCCATATCTCTCCAGAAGGAATCACCTTGAGCGCACCAATCTTCCAACAGTTCAACCCATTCTACGTAGTAGCACTCACTCCATTCAGCATGGCACTCTTTGGTGCACTTGCTAAGAAAGGCAAAGAGCCATCTGCTCCACGCAAGATTGCGCTGGGTATGGTGGTGGCTACTATCGCCTACATCGTGATGGCTGTGGCTTGTATCGGTCTGCTCACTCCTAACGCACAAGAGTTGGCTCGCGTAACGGGCGACCCAACCTTCGTGAATGCAAACGTACTCATCTACACCTACTTGATTCTCACCTTCGCAGAGTTGCTTCTCAGCCCAATGGGTATCTCATTTGTTACCAAAGTGGCTCCTCCAAAGTACAAAGGTATGATGATGGGTGGCTGGTTTGTGGCTACCGCTATCGGTAACTACCTCGTATCTATCGGTGGTAACCTCTGGGGCGACATGCCTTTGTGGGGCGTATGGAGCGTATTCGTAGGCGTTTGCGCTGTGGCTGCAATCTTTATGTTCGCAATGATGAAGAAACTCGAAGACGCAACGAAGTAATCTATGAATAACTTAATTCAAGCAATAACCAACTACACGACCGCTCTGGAGCAGAAATTCTCTGCTCTGGAGGCGCGTGTGGCGCAACTCGAAGAAGCCAATGAGGCAATGAGGCGAGAAGGCGATGAGGCAAAAGCCCTAGTAGCAACCTTGCAAGCCGAAGTGGCTGCATTGGCAGCTGTTGGCGCAGTAGCTGCACAAACCGCAGAACCAGAAGTAGAGATTGAACTCATCGTGGAAGAAGAAACCGAAAGTGAAAACGAAGAGGTGACAACTGAAAACGAGTTCGCAGAAGAGCCCGCAGAAGAACCACAAGAGGAAGTTCAAGCAGAACTAGAAACGCTGGATATTATAGATACTCCAGAGGTAGAAGCACCGGTTGCAGAAGAACCAGTGGTAGAGCCAACTCCTGCTCCACAACCAGATGCAAAGGCAGAGCCAGTGGCAGAACCTACACAACCACGACACAACGCTACACCACAGCTACACAACGCTACACAACCTCTCCAAACTTCGCTCTTTGGCACTGCTGTAGAGGACATCCGTCAAGCTATCTCTTTGGGTGACCGTTTCCTCTTTCAACGCGAACTCTTTGCAGGCAATGGTGAGTTGATGCAAAAGACATTGGATGAGATTAACAATCTCGGTTCGCTCAACGAGGCGATGGACTACGTGCTCGACAACTTCGATTGGGACAAAGAGTCCACCGCAGTACAACTCTTCGAGAATGTGCTCAAACGCCGCTTTAGTTAAAGAATGAGACGAACCGTTATCCTATAGCCCAAAGGGCGTCCAATAGCGGAGCGTCCAATAACCGATAATATATGCTCTACATCGTACCTACACCCGTTGGCAATCTCGAGGACATCACTTTTCGTGCGCTCCGCGTACTAAAAGAAGTGGACCTCATTCTTGCTGAAGATACCCGCACTTCATCCGTGCTGCTCAAGCACTACGATATCCATACGCCGCTCAAGAGCCATCATAAGTTCAACGAACATGAGACAAGCGACGATATGGCAGAACGTATTGCTGCGGGCATGACCGTGGCACTGATCTCTGATGCAGGTACACCTTGTATCTCCGACCCTGGGTTTATGCTGGTGCGTGCTTGCGTAGAGCGCGGTGTAGAAGTACAATGTCTGCCTGGAGCAACGGCCTTCGTGCCCGCATTAGTCAATTCGGGATTGCCCAACGACCGATTCTATTTCGAGGGTTTTCTTCCACAGAAGAAGGGTCGCCAAACTCGCATGAAGATTCTTGCCGAGCAGACACATACGATGATTATCTACGAATCGCCCTTCCGACTGGTGAAGACCTTAGAGCAATTGGCAGAGGTGATGGGCGGCGAACGCCGAGCAAGCGTCAGTCGCGAGATTAGCAAACTGCACGAGGATACCCAACGAGGCACCCTATTGGAACTCGCAGCACATTACAAACAAACGCCACCGAAAGGCGAAATCGTACTGATAGTTGAAGGAAAGAAGGAATGAGCAGCAATCTGCAAATGAAAATATTGGCAAAGGAGACCGCCATCTATGGCGTGTCATCCATCGTAGGCAAGTTTCTCAACTGGCTGCTCGTTCCGCTATACACATACGTGCTGCAACAGCAGTCAGATTATGGTATCGTGACCAACCTCTATGCGTGGACGGCATTGCTTCTGGTGATTCTCACCTATGGTATGGAGACGGGCTTCTTCCGCTTTGCCAATAAGGCCGAAGAAAATCCAAAGACGGTTTATAGTACTTCGCTCATTGCGCTCTTTACCACCTCTCTGCTCTTCGCAGTAGCATGCGTGGTATGGCGAATGCCAATAGCCAACGCATTGGGTTATCCTACGCATAGCGAGTTTATCGCATTGCTCGGTATAGTAGTGGCAATGGATGCCTTTGCCAGCATACCGTTCGCGTACTTGCGCTACAAGAAACGTCCACTGCAATTTGCAGCACTGAAACTGCTATTCGTATTCCTCAATATTATTCTCAATCTCTTCTTCCTCGTACTTTGTCCGAAGATTCAGGATTGGGCAATCATATCCTCGTGGTACAATCCCAATTATGGTGTGGGCTATGTCTTTGTAGCCAATATTTTGGCAACAGGCATACAAACGCTGTGTCTGCTGCCTGCTATCATAGAGGGTTTCCAGAAAGACCCCGAAGCAGAACACCAACTGCAAAAACAAATCTTCTCTGGAAAACTATTGCAACAAATGCTCCGCTACTCCCTACCCCTCTTAGTGTTGGGCGTATGCGGTATCATGAACCAAACGCTCGATCGTATCCTCTTCCCCTTCTTCTATGACGGAGCCGATGCGCAAGCGCAGTTAGGTATCTACGGAGCCTGCTTCAAAGTGGCGATGGTAATGATGATGTTCACCCAAGCATTCCGCTACGCCTACGAGCCCTTTGTCTTTGCCAAGCACAAAGACCGCGAATCCGTAGCTGCCTATGCAGATGCAATGAAATACTATATCATCTTCTCCTACATGATTCTCTTGGGGATGATTTTCTACCTCGACCTACTGAAGTTTATTATCGCTCCTTCCTATTGGGAAGGACTAAAAATCGTACCAGTAGTCCTCTGGACATATATCTTCCAAGGTGTGTATTTCAACCTCAGCTTCTGGTACAAACTCACCGACAAGACGCAATGGGGCGCCTACTTCTCCATCATCGGCGTGGTGATTACCTTCGCATTGCAAGCTATTTTCGTGCCACGAATTGGATATATGGCTTCCGCAGCCAGCAGTACTGTATGCTATTTCGTGATTATGCTACTGTCCTATTTCGTGGGACGCAAACACCTCGAGATACCATACGATTTGCGCCGAATTGGCATATATACCCTACTTGTAGTGACACTTTTGGCAGAATATTACACTTTGGCACACTTATTGCCAATCAACGAATGGATGAAAATGGGTATAGGTACTATACTCCTTATTATATATTGTGTCATCTTCTATCGTTTGGATGGAAAGACGCTCATTAAGAAGAAATAACTATGTTTTCAGGAATAGTAGAAACAATGGCTCAAATCGTGAAGATTGAGCAAGAACAAACCAATAAACACTTCACGCTGCGCAACCCATATGGCGAACCGCTGAGCATTGATCAATCTATCGCACACAATGGCGTATGTCTCACGGTGGTAAAGATGGACGGTGACCTTTATACCGTAACGGCAATGCAAGAGACGCTGAACCGCACCAACCTCGGCGAAGCAAAAGAGGGCGATTGGGTAAACCTCGAACGCTCCATGCTGCTCGGCGAACGATTAGATGGTCATATCGTGCAAGGGCATGTGGACCAAACGGCGCGTTGCATCGAAGTCAAAGAGACAGAAGGCAGTTGGTACTACCGCTTTGAGTACGAGAGCACCCGTGAGATGGCTATGCGTGGCTACTTTTGCGTGGACAAAGGGTCGGTTAGTATCAATGGTGTCAGTCTGACCGTATGCGAACCCGATGTGGTAGATGGCAAAGGATATGTGAGCGTATGTATCATCCCTTACACCCACGACAATACCAATTTCAAGCACATTGAAGTGGGCACACAAGTGAACCTTGAGTTCGATATTATCGGCAAATATATCACACGAATGAATCAATTAACAAGATAAACGAAATGGATAAAATTAGTTATGCAATTGGCCTAAGCATGGGTCAAAACTTAATGGGAAGTGGTGTTACTTCTCTGGAATATGCCGATTTGGCAGCAGGAATCAAAGATGTTCTTGAGAAGAACCAACCACAAATCTCTTATCAAGAGGCACAACAAGTGTTGGGTAAGTTCTTCAGCGAACTCGAAGCTAAAATCGCAGGCGAAGCTAAAGCAGCAGGCGAGGCGTTCCTCGCTGAAAACGCAAAACGCGAAGGCGTAAAAGTAACCGAGAGCGGTTTGCAATACGAAGTATTGGAAGCAACTATCGGACAAAAACCTAAAGCTACCGACAAAGTGCGCGTACACTACGAGGGTACACTCATCGACGGCACCGTATTCGATAGCAGCTACAAGCGCGGTGAGAGCATCACTTTTGGGCTCAACCAAGTCATCAAAGGTTGGACAGAGGGTCTTCAACTCATGTCTATCGGTAGCAAATACAAACTCTACTTACCATACCAATTGGCATACGGTGATCGCGGTGCAGGAGCCAACATTCCTCCATACGCAGCATTAATCTTCACCGTAGAGTTGCTCGGAATTGAATAAAAAAACAATGTAACAATAAAGATTAATAACAATGAAAAAATTAGCTATTATCATCATTGCTTCAATGGCAATGATTTCATGTGGCAACACTTATCAAATAGAAAAGGTTGCCCTCACTAACCAAAATGACAGTATGAACTATGCTCTTGGCGTAGTGAATGGTGCACAAATGAAAATGTATCAATTACGCAACGATTCTTCTATTGAAACCATTACTGAGTTTATCGATGCACTACAACGTGGTTACGATGGCAAAATAGAAGAATTGAGCGAAGCAGCTAACATCGGTAAAAATATTGGTCAAGCTATCAAGAACGCGGAGAAAACTGGTTTAGCAGACAACCCTGCATGGGCTATCAACCAAAAAGTATTCTTCCAAGGATTGGTAAACGGCTTACGCCATGACACTACTGTGATGAAAGCAGAAGATGCACGCAACTACTTCCAAGCACAATACCAAGCATCCGCTATGGTAAACGACAGCGTAGAGATGGGTAAAGTGGTGAAAGGCAAATGCGTTTACAAAGTAAAAACCATTGAACTGAAAAACCAAAACGATAGTATCAACTACGCATTTGGTTATCTTAATGGTGACGAAGTAGCTCGCTACGTATTGCTCATGGACACTACTGGGCAAATGACTAAAGATTTTATCACCTATATCAACAAAGGTCTGAAGAGTACCGTTAAAAATCCACAAATCGTAAATATGGGTGAACAAATCGGTAAAAACATCAAATCACAAGAGGCTCAAGGCTTAATTGGCGAACCAAGTTTGGCTACTGATTTTGCTCTTATCAAGCAAGGTTTCATCAACGGCTTACTCGGTGACACCACCATGACTGGCGAACAAGCAGGCGAGTATATCCAAACAACAATGAACAATATCAAATACGGTACCGTGAAAGAAGATGGTGAGAAGTTCTTGGCTGAAAACGCACTCAAAGAAGGCGTAAAAGTTACCGAGAGTGGTCTTCAATATGAGGTAATCAAGATGGGTAAAGGCAAAAAACCTGCTGCTACAGATCGCGTTAAAGTACACTATCATGGTACCCTCATCGACGGTACTGTATTCGACAGCAGTGTAGATCGTGGCGAACCTATCGTATTTGGTTTGAACCAAGTCATCAAAGGTTGGACCGAAGGCGTACAACTCATGCCTGTTGGCAGCAAGTTCCGTTTCTATATCCCACAAGAGTTGGGTTATGGCGCACAACAAGCTGGCTCTATCCCTCCATACTCTACCCTCATTTTCGAAGTTGAGCTCCTCGGCATCGAGAAGTAAACTATGGGCATCATCGCCAAACAAAGTATTCAAGGCACCATCGTCACCTATCTTGGGGTGGCGGTGGGCTTTGTTACTACCTTCTTTGTACTCACGCGTTTCCTCACAGCCGAGGAGATTGGTTTGGCGCGCGTGTTGGTGGATGCTGCTACACTCTTTATCGGACTTGCCCAACTCGGTACTTCGTCCTCCATCATCCGCTTCTATCCACACTTCAGGAGCCAAGAACAAGGAGCCAAGAGCCACTCTGACCACGGCTTTTTCTTCTGGACACTGATAGTTCCTTTGGTGGGGTTTGCACTCTTCACTGCTGTTTATTGCGCTTGTCATGAGCCACTTAGTCAGTGGTTTGGAGAGAAGTCACCATTGTTTGTAGATTACTACTACATGGTGCTGCCAATGGCATTCTTCATGCTCTACCAGACCGTATTTGAAACCAATGCCAACGTGCGCATGCATATCGTAGTGCCTCGTGCCGTGCGCGAACTCATCACTCGCATTGGATTGCTCGTTGCCTACCTACTCTACGCCTTCCGCGTAGTGGATATAGATGGTTTTGTTGTGGCATTATGCAGTGTGTATGCTGTAGCAATGTTCTGCAATATGGGCTATCTCTTTTCGCTGGGCGAAATTTCTTTGCGCCCAGATTGGAATTTCCTGCGTAGCAATCGCTCATTGGTACGACAATATTTGCTATACACGGGCTTCCTACTCATCTCCGCAGTGGCTTCGGTGTTAGCCCCTACTCTTTCATCGTTCTTTATCACTGCCGAGATGGGACTCAGCTATACGGGCATCTTCGCTGTTGCCACCTATATCGCCGTGATGGTCAGTATCCCTTATCGTTCGATGGCTGCGATTGCCGCACCACAGCTGGCGACGGCTATCAAAGAGAACAACCAACACGAGACGGCCCACCTCATACAGCAAGTCAGTAGTACATTGCTACTTATAGGCGGAATCATCCTTTGTGTGATTTGGCTCAATATTGACCTTATTTTCCATATACTACCCAATGGCGAGACCTATGCCTCAGCCCGTCAAGTGGTATTGATGTTAGCAACGAGCCAATTGTTTATTGCGGTATGTACGTTTACCTCTTCCGCCCTCAACTATTCGCGTTTCTACGCTTTCTCGCTATTGTTTTCGTTTATCCTAACCACCTTGTCCATATTGCTCAATAATCTTCTCATTCCTCATTTCGGTATGAATGGAGCAGCTGTGAGCAACCTCATAGCGTACGCAATATATTTTCTATTTATCACATTGACAGTTCGTTACACGCTTCACGCGCCCACTTTCACGCGCCAACATCTGAAGATTCTGCTGCTGATTGTGGTGATACTCAATTTGAATTTCTTGTGGCAAAAATACTTGCCTATCCATAATATATGGTTTAGTAGTATCGTTCGTTCCTTAGTACTTATCGGAGGAGGTTGCGCCGTAGCTTGGTACAAGAACCTCTCCCCCGAAATCAACCAGCAAATCCAGTCATTCATCACTAAACATTAATCACTAAACAGTAGCCCTTTAGGGCGTCCACTAAACAGAACATGCGTTATTTCCTCCGCTTTGCATATGATGGTACTGCCTTTCATGGCTCGCAACGCCAGCCTAATGGCGTGACTGTTCAGGAAACTATGGAACAGGCGTTGGCTATGATTTTCCGTGAGGAGGTACCGCTCACTTTTGCTGGTCGCACCGACGCAGGTGTCCATGCCCGCGAGATGTATGCGCATTTCGATTTGCCAAATAACCAATATCCAATAGGCACAGCGCCGTCCAATAGCCCAATGGGGCGTCCTATATCCCCTAATTTGGTCTTCCGCCTCAACGGCATTTTGCCCGATTCTATCGCAGTCTTTGATGTTTACCCTGTGAGGGATGATGCGCATGCACGCTTTGATGCAGTGCGTCGTACATACGAATATCATATCATTGATCACAAAGACCCTTTCCTTTGTACCCAAGCCACGCGTGTACGCCCAGGATTGGACTTCGCAGCGATGAATAAGGCAGCACAATTGTTGATTGGCAAACAGGATTTTGCTTCTTTCTGCCGCACGAATACGGATGTGAAGACTACTATCTGCGACCTTACGCGTGCAGAGTGGCAAGAATTGGGCAACGGACACGCCGTATTCACTATCGCTGCTGACCGTTTTCTGCGTAATATGGTGCGTGCGGTAGTAGGTACATTGTTTGAAGTCGGTCGTGGTAAGATGACTAAGGAGCAGTTTGCCGAGGTCATCACGCAGCACAACCGCTGCGCAGCAGGCGACTCTGCCCCTGCCGAAGGACTATTCCTTACGCATGTAAAATATCCTGAAGAGATTTTTCTAAAAGAGTAGTAGTCACTTATTGTACTTGCAAGAAAACAAGCAATTCTTTCATTGAATTGAACACCTCATCTGCCCCTGCATCAATCAAGTCTCCGCGCGTAAGAATACCTGTATTCACTGCATAAACGGTTAGTCCTGCCGCTTTGCCCGAACGAATACCTAAAGGTGCATTCTCAATGACAAAACATTGTTCCTTCTTTAGTCCAGAACGTTCCCATGCTTTTAGATAGGGTTCAGGATCAGGCTTACCACGTGTGACATCAAAAGCAGTTATCATTCTATCTTGCTGGAAGATAGATGGGAATACGGTATTTAGACTATCTAGTAGTGTTCGCATACCAGAGCCTGTAACAACCCAAATCTGACTACCGCTATTCTTTACAAACTGTAGTACCTCAGCCACACCATGGATTGTAGGAGTTGTGGTTTTTAATAGTTGATGATAGTATGCAGATTTCTCCGCATATATTGTTTTCACTTCGTCAAGAGTAGCATCTCTACCCAGTGCCTTTTGAAATGCCTCACGGATTACAGACTCGCCTGTACGACCTTCATTGATATAACAATCGTAGGCCGTAAACGGCAAACCGTGTATTTTCATTACCTCTTCCCATGCAATAGCATGGCGGGGCATTGAATCAAACAACACCCCATCCATGTCAAAAAAATATGCTCGTTGTATTACCATTATTGATGCTCAGCGCGAAGCAAATCGTTCACAGTCTTCACTGGATTGAAGGTAGATACGGGTACCTCTACGAAAATCGTGTTCCAGCGGCTCATTGCCCCATTCCATAATCCTGGTAACTCCAGAGCTAACAACTCTTTACCGTCTTTGGACTTATGCGAGATAAAGCCCGTCTTTTCATCCACGAAATCAGGTAAATAGTAAGGTTTACCTTCCACATCGCGGGTCGCACATACTAAATCCACAGGATTGAAGTGGGTTGCTTGTTGCATAAGTGCAGGGTCAGAAATTTGGCTAGACTCTAAAATTTGGCAAGAGATACTACCATCCTCTTCACGTACAAGGAAAGGACCACCACCAGGCTCACCTGTATTCTTAACCACGCCGCACACACGCAATGGACGAGCTAAACGAGCACGTTCCTCTGCACTGAGATTAGGATCTTGCAATTTCTCAAATATTTTCTTCTGCTCTGTAACTAATACACCTGCAAGCAGTTGCTTATAACGAACAGTATCGCCCTTCAATCGATCAGGCACTACATTGTCAATATTCTTGATGAAGATTACATCAGCATTTTGCTCGTTGAGGTTTTCAATCAACGCACCATGTCCCCCCGGACGGAAAAGCAACTTGCCATCTGCAGTACGGAATGGCGTGCCATCAGGATTAGCAGCTAGTGTATCAGTTGAAGGCTTTTGTTCTGAATAGGACACATGGAACTTAACTCCCAACTTTTCTTCATATGCAGTTAAGTTCTCCGCTATATGTGCTTGGAATAGAGGCAAATGTTCGTGACTAACCGTAAAATGGATGTTCACTTCACCTTTCGAAGCAGCATACATGGCTCCTTCCACCAAATGCTCTAAAGCAGGTGTACGCGTCCCTCCTTCATAAGAGTGAAAAAGCAACAATCCTTTAGGCAGGTTACCATAATTCATATCTTTGAGCAGATGAGCAACTGCAGCTTGTTCATCCAAATTAGCGAGTTGAGGACCGAATGCAAAACGATCTTTTTCATTTAAGAATTTCTGAATAAAATCGGTCTTTTTGCCATCTTCTAAATACTCAAATAGATTCTTGAACATACGACTAGCAGCACCGCTAGCGGGAACGAACTTTAGGACGGTATGTCCCTCATCCAGATACTCTTGCCAAGCATTGACATAGGCATCAATCTCCTCTTCAGATGGGTTAAGAACTCCGTTTCCAACCGAAGCGGCTGAAACAATGTCTAATTCAGGAAAACCAGTAGCAAAAGACTGGAGTTGCTTTTCGGCTTTCTCTACCGAAATGCCGCGCGCCTCAAGTTGCGCTAAATCAAAAGACGTGAACATGGTACAAAAAATTACAATTGCGACAACAAAGGTAATAAAAATTTTCGATTCTACCATATGTAAATTATGATTTTAGTAGATTTGAATATATTTTGACTAATTAGTCAAATATATTTGGTAATATCATTTTTTTTTTATACCTTTGCGCATTATTTTGGTATAAAGTGGCTATTCCAGAAACAGATATGAAGAATATAGCATTTATAGTGAACCCCATTTCGGGAACAAAGGCAAAAAACCGTGTAACGAAATTAATTCGCGAATTATTGGACTTACAATTATTTGCACCCACAGTAGTTGTTACCGAATATGCTGGTCATGCTACTCAATTGGCACAGCAATTCGCAATGCAAGACTATTACGCAGTAGTAGCTGTAGGTGGTGATGGAACAGTGAATGAAGTAGCCAGTGGACTGATTGGTACAAATACTGCCCTTGGTATTATCCCTAATGGAAGCGGCAATGGATTTGCTCGCCATCTAGATATCTCTACACGTATGAATCGTGCTATAGAGATGTTAAATAATTGTGAGGCAATTAACGTGGATTACGGAATGGTAAATGATAAACCTTTTTTCTCAACGTGCGGTGTAGGATTCGATGCTGTCGTAGCGCAGGATTTCTCAGATAGCAATCGTGGACTAAAGGGGTATGTACAAAGCATATTCAAAGACTTATTTAAATACAAACCTGACACTTACCATCTAGTAAGTGACAATATAAATCAAACGACGACCGCATTTCTTGTAAATTTTGCTAATGCTAGTCAATGGGGATATGATGCTTACATTGCTCCAAAAGCTAGTGTACAAGATGGTTGGTTAGACGTGGCTATCGTGAGTGAGTTCCCAATGGTTGCTGCTGCAGGTTTGGCTCTAAGTTTGTTCACCAAAAACATTGATGAAAATCTGCATATGAATACCATTCGCGCCAAGGAATTGACCTTGACTCGTAACAACGATGGCCCAATGCATATTGATGGAACACCTGTAACGATGCCCCGAGAGTTACATGTGAAGATTGTAGAAGATGGATTGAAAGTGTTGGTCAAAAAAAGATTTTAGTCATATGATAAAGCACGTAATCTTCGACTTTGGATGTGTATTGGTGAATTGGGATCAACATAATTTGTATGATTCTTATTTTGGAAGTAAGGAACAAACCAATTGGTTTGTTGAACATGTCTGTACTTGGGATTGGAACAATCAAACAGATTTAGGAAAATCTTTTGAGGAAGCAGTAGCAGAAAAAGTAGGTGAGTTTCCCGAGTGGGAAAAAGAAATTCGCATGTACTGGGAACAATGGGATAAAATGATTGGCGGGGATGTGATAGGTATGGAAGAATGGATTACTGAATTGAAAGCAACAGGATATAACATCTATGGACTAACTAATTGGTCCACAGAGACCTTCCCTTTGGTAAGCAAAAAGTTTCCTGTATTCGACATGCTAGACGGTATTGTAATGTCGGGCGCAGAATTGATTGCCAAACCTGATTTACGAATCTATCATATACTATTGGATAGGTACGGATTGAATGCCGAAGAGTGCGTATTTATTGATGACCGTTTGGAGAATATTGTTGCTGGTGAAAAAGTGGGTATTCGGGGAATACAATTCATTGATTGCGAACAAGCAAAAGCGGCATTTAGCAGAATAGTAAATAAGCAAAATTAAGAGATATGATTGTAAAAGTCATCAACAAGAGCAATAATCCGCTGCCAAAATATGAAAGTACACAGGCAGCAGGTATGGATATCCGTTGTAATTTGACAGAGTCAGTTACCCTGCAACCATTAGAACGCAAACTATTGCCAACTGGTTTGTATATTGAGTTGCCCGTGGGCTACGAAGCACAGATCCGTCCTCGTAGTGGTTTAGCATTAAAACGAGGATTGACCGTCTTGAATACTCCTGGTACGATTGATGCCGATTATCGCGGAGAGATTGGAGTGATTCTCATTAACCTCAGCAACGAGCCACAAACAATTGAAACTGGTGAACGTATTTGCCAGATGGTGATTGCTAAACATGAGCAACCTGAATTAGCGGAAGTCACAGTGTTAGGTGAGACGGAACGCGGAGAAGGAGGATTTGGACATAGTGGAGTAAAATAATAGTGACATCGTGAAAAAAAGTAGATTCATAGTGTTATTTTGGGTGTTGTTTGCAGGTGCAATATTGGGTGTAACACAAGCAAAACCTTTACAAACTGATATATTAAGCGCAGAGGAAGAACAACAATTCCTCTACTATTTCTATGAAGCTCAACGGCTCATCTTGAAACAAGATATTGAACCCGCATGGGAGTTGGTGCAATTCTGCTATGCACTAAACCCCAATGATGCGACAGTCAATAATTATATGGGAATCTTCATGGAGGCCTTTGAGCAACCAAAAGAAGCTGCTAAATATTTTCATCGTGCGTTCGAATTAGAACCCAATACCTATTGGTATCAGCATGCATTGTATTTATTGCAGAGCAAAGACAAGAAACAAGAAAAACGCGCCATTCATAACCTAAAAAATGTAGCAACAGCCAATCCCAAAAACGAAGAAGTACATACAATGTTGCAGCGAGCATATATCCATACAAAGGACTACAAGAATGCTCTTCGCGTACAAGATTGCATAGATTCTATTGTAGGCTACACAAGCATGAGCGCAATGCAGCGCTATCGGCTCAATGCTATGATGAAAAATAACAAGCAGGCTATCTGTGAAGTAGAACGGTTCTTAGAAGAAGAACCTGATAATATGCAATTTCAGGTATTTCGGACGCAACTCTATGAAGAGACACAACAACCCTCTCACAAAATGGTAGTGGCTTACTCCGAATTATTACGTTTTGAACCACGTAACCTAATGTTGATGAACAACTTGGCGTGGCACCTATGTATGTCAAAACTAGATTTATCCCGAGCAGAGCAATTATCCCGTACCACTATTATGGCAGAGCCTAGTAATCCTGTCTACCTAGATACCTATGCTTGGATAATGTACACAATAGGTGACTATGAAACTGCATATTTCTATATCCAACGAGCAATGGATTGTGCAAACCAAAAAACAATAAAAGAAATCATCGAACATCGCAAAGCTATCTTGAAAAAACTAGAGCATTGAAACATGTACTACCCATATTGTTATTATTAAGTGTGATTATCTCATCATGTAGCACATCGCGCTCTTTAGAACCACATCACTACCAAACATTGTATCAAAAAGCCAATATCAACCTACAATTAGACGAGCAACAATACACTATGGGATGTACCGTACAATTATGGCGTAACGAATTAATAATCATATCATTGCAACCCGTATTAGGAATTGAGATGATACGTATAGAAGCAAACAAAGATAGTATATCTATTTTCGATAAAATGAATCGTCAATATACTACCATTGCATTTCGAGATATACCAAAAAGGGAGATTCAACCTGTTCCATCATTCAAGATATTACAAGATTTTGTTACATCCCCTAACAATACCACAGTAGAAACTAAAAACAAACAATCTTTTCGCTTTGGCAAACACCAGATATCAATCTCAAGTTCTTTCAACCAACGCGAGTACAATACGCTAAAAGCACCCAGACGATTAGACACACGAAAATACAAACGCATCACCCTACGCGACATATTACCCTTATGAAACGAATCATTTTCATATATATCACCCTGCTAATAACGCTAGTTACGCCTGCACAAAGTGTAAAAGAACTACAAAAACAACAGCGCGAACTTCAGCAGCAGTTGGAGCAGACCCAGAAAATGCTCAAACAAACCAAGCAAAATGAAACCGCTACGGTTACTAAACTTAATTTGCTCAATAACGACATCAAAACACGTAAGAAACTCATCCGTAATATCCAATCCGAGATATCTGGTTTGAATAACGAGATGGGACAATTGCGTACCAAACGCCAAACACTACAAGAAAAATTAGACGAATGTAAACAAGATTATGCCCGTCTTATTCGTGAAACGCACTATGCAGATATGCAACAGTCACCGCTGCTATTTATACTATCATCACAGAACTTTCAGCAGCTAACTCGCCGTGTGAGATATATGCAAGAGTTTGCTACATATCGCAAAGAACAAGTACGGCAAATAGAACAACTACAAGCAGAGATAGACATACAAAATAATTTGCTCGAACAACGACGCAAAGACCGATCTGTGGCATTAAAAAACCAGAAACGCGAACAAGATAAGCTCACGAACGATGAACGCAAGCAAAAAAACATGCTGCAATCACTCAAGAAAAAAGAAAAAGACTTGCTCGCCAAACAAAAAGCACAACAGAAAAAAGTAGATGCACTCAATAAACAAATTGAGGACTTAATTGCAAAACAAGTACGTACGACTACCACGTTAACGAAGGAGCAACAACTCATCGCAGGTGGTTTTGAAGCCAATCAAGGACGAATGCCTTGGCCCGTAGAGAAAGGATATATTAGTGGTTACTTCGGCAAACATAAGCACCCCGTACACGAACATGTGACCATTGATAACAAAGGAATATACCTACAAACCGTCAATGGTGCTCATGCACGAGCAATATATGAGGGAGAAGTTACTTGGTGCGCACAAATGAATGGGAACTACGCAGTAATTATTCAACATGGTAATTATCGTAGCGTCTATTCACCACTCAAATCTATTAATGTCAAGCAAGGCGATAAAGTAACAGCCAAACAACACATCGGAACAATATTTACCGATGCTAGTCAAGATAATAAAACGGAACTATATTTTCAAATATACAAAGATCGCTCCATACTCAATCCTAGTCTATGGTTAGCACAATAACAATACTGAAAAGTATAAACTACAAACGAATTAAAAATAGTATTTGCATATGAAAACAACAAAGATATTTGCCCTACTATGCGTGGTTATGCTAGTATGCAGTTGTAAACAAAATGATTGGCTCGATTGGAAAACACAGAACGAACTGTGGTTACTGCAAAATGCAAAAGGCGACAGCATTATCACCACACCTACTGGATTACAATACAAGTGTATTTTTCCAGGACACGACAAATCGGCACGACCAGATGACACCAAAATAGTTACTATCAGCTATAGTGGTCAACTTATCAATGGATACCAATTTGACGCTGCAGATAGTTATACTGGGTATGTGAGTGATTTTGTACCAGGGTTCAGCGAAGGACTAAAGAAAATGTATGAATTTGGAATTTACGAATTTTATATCCCTTATGACTTGGGATATGGAATCAATGGTACTGGCACAGAAGGAACTAGCAGTCATATTCCACCCTATTCCACTCTTATTTTCCGTGTCGAACTCAAGGGAGTAAATTAATGAAGCAATTGAGTACTATCATATTACTTAGTACAATCTTCTTTATCAGTTGCGAGAATCCCAATTATCGCAGCGCAGTACCTTCTGTACCCGTCAATTTCACCCTCAATATCACGAGCGAATACCCACATTTCATTACTGATAATGGTTTTCAAACTATCGTTGTTACCCAATCAAAATACGAACGCGAATACGTGGGATATGCAGGTTTGCTCATCTGGGTAGCAATGGATGGAAACTACCATGCTGCTGATTTATGCTGCCCACATTGCCTTGAGCGTAAACAACCTGTCGAGATTGATGGAATATACGCAGTATGCCCTATTTGCGACGAACAGTTTGACCTCAGTTATGGATTCGCACTACCCACAAAAGGATATACCAACGAACCACTACGCAAATATCGCACGATAATTAATACTAGCGTCACAAATCTAACATTGCGTGTAATCAACTAAACGACTGCTACTATGCTCCATATATATAATGCATCCGCTGGAAGTGGAAAAACCTTCACCCTTACACACGAATACCTGCGCCTTTTATTACGTGACACACAAGTTGCTGATGATAAGCAACTTCCACATAACCGTATCTTAGCTGTCACTTTTACCAAGAAAGCCACAGCAGAGATGAAAGAACGCATCTTGCACGAATTATTCATTCTGTCCACCACACCACAAGAATCCCGCCACTGGGAAGCATTGCAACAAGAGCTAGCTATTACACTCAGTCAAATGCAGCAACGTGCTACTCACTTACTCATTGGCATACTGCAAGATTATTCACATTTCTCTATTTCCACAATTGATGGCTTTTTTCAACAAGTCATACGTACATTCGCCCGAGAACTGGACTTGTCAGCTACCTATGACCTATCGCTGGACGGAGAAGAGATGATACAAGAGGCTGTAGATGAAATATTTAAGCGTATCAAAGAAGAACAGCAAGATGACAAAGAACTTATCAAATGGCTAATGGAATTCATTCAAAAGAACATGGATGAAGACCATAAATGGAATCCTAACGAATCCATTAAGTTATTCTCTAAGCAACTGCTCAAAGAACAAGTCATATACCGTATGCCTGAATTGCAAAAGGTATTCGAAGATAAGACTTTCATACGACAATACCGCAATGAACTGCTACAAATTTGTACGACTAGCGAACAACAGGTTGCTACATTACTACTACAAGCCAATCATATTTTCCAAACACAATCGGAAGAGAAATGGAATAGAAATATCCTAGCGGCTTTTAAGAAATCACCCGAAGATTGGTTAAAAGCAGCCATAGGAAATACGTTCTTCAACGTACTGACCGAACCCAGCAAGATTCTTACAAAATCCAAGACTTCTAAGCAAGAACAGGCTATTCTACTAGATATCTATGACAAGCAATTAGCACCTATCTTCCTATTGCTCAACGATCTATGTACAGGTAAGGTTGCACAAGATTATATCACGGCCAAAGAGATTCTACCTCATATCTACACCCTAGGTATTCTCCAAGATGTATCCAAACAGATTAATACAACCAATCGCAATATAGGTCGTCTCCCTATCTCAGAAACCAACCAATTGGTCAACCTAATCATTGATGGACAAGATGCACCGTTCATTTACGAACGCTTTGGTCAATACTTCCGACACTATATGATTGACGAATTTCAAGATACAAGTGCATTACAGTGGAAGAACTTCGCACCCCTCATTCACGAGAGCGCAGGATATAGTGCGGAGAACCTAATTGTCGGCGATGTGAAGCAAAGTATTTATCGTTTCCGTAATTCCGATTGGAGTTTGCTTCGGGGGATTTCACAACAATTCACTCACCATCAAACACATCGTATGCCACACAACTGGCGCACGGCACCTATCATCATTCAAGAGAATGAAAAGCTCATATATGCTTTCAGTCAACGCGTAGCTAAAAATATATGCGAAAAATTTAATCAAGATAATTTAGGTGATGATATTCGCTATATCTTCGACCCTGAATATACACATCAAGAGCCAGCCAAGGATTATCAAGGTTATTTCCACATGCAGTTCTTCGAAGGCAATACTGCAGAAGAACAAACCCTTGAGCAACTGCATCTCCAACTGCAGTCACTAAAACAAGAAGGTATTGACCTAAAACGTGTTACACTACTAGTACGCTATACCAACCAAGCATCAATCCTCACCCAATACCTCATTAACCATGGCTACAATGTGCAGTCATCTGAAGGTTTGCAACTAGGTTCACATCCTATCATACAATTATTAATCAGCCTTCTGCAACAAGAGGGGAAGCATCTTGAACCTATACAACAAGCATATATCCAGCAGCATTTTGGCAATTTCACTGACAAGCAAACCGATGCGATATTACAAGCACAGCGACTTCCCCTCTATGAACAAGTACAACAACTTATCGACATCTTGCAACTACCGCAGCAAAAGGAATTCACTCCTTATCTCATATCTTTTCAAGATCTAATCTATCAATTTACAACAACACATATCGCTGATAGAAAGACCTTTCTCGCTTTCTGGGAACGAAAAGGAAAGAATAAAACTATTCCTGCTCCACAAGCCCCAAACGCTATCCGAATAATGACTATACATAGCAGCAAAGGATTGGAATTTGATATCGTTTTTATACCTTTCTTCTCATGGGAAATAAGCAAAAACCGACAAAACGATATTATTTGGTGTGAACCACAAACGCCACCATTCAACCAACTACCGCTGCTCGCTGTACATCCCTCCAAAAACCTACTGCAATCGCACTTCCGTAACGAATATATTCAAGAGCACATTGCCCAATCCATTGATAATCTAAACCTTACATACGTTGCAATCACCCGTCCACACTTCCGTCTATACATCTACGGACAGCTAAATCGCAAAACTATAGGTAGTGTAGGTGCAGAGGTATATGCACTCTACAAAGACCTACTTGATAATCAGCTTACATACCGTTCTCCCGCACAAGGCGAACCAGCACCATTACCTCCAGACGAAGATCAAACAAATCACACCTACCCTGCTCAATACGTATCCGAACCTATCAATAATCGACTTACGCTACGCAGTAAAGCTGAAAATGATTTTGCATCAGACACCCCACTAGCTATGGTAGATCTTGGTATATTGATGCACCTTTGGCTATCACATATTCGCACATGGCAAGATGCAGAACCAATACTCACAAAACTGATAAAAAACGGACAAGTAACTGAAAAACAAGCGATTGTAATGCGTCAGCAACTCGCTAAACTCCAATCGCTCATACAACGTGAGAACCACAATGACTGGTTCTCCGACCAATATCACTTACTTGCCGAAAGAGATATCATCACTCCTTCGGGCAATATGCAACGCCCTGACCGCGTGATGATTAAAGATCGCCATGCTATTGTCATTGATTATAAATTCGGTCACGAACAACCCAAATCCCATCTTGAGCAAGTACGCGATTATATGACGCTACTACAGCAAATGGGATATACCACCGAAGGGCATATCATCTATAATGCACTACAAACTATTCACACTATACAATGATAACAAAAGAAGAAGTAATAGCTATTGGCCGCATCACCCGCACACACGGCAAACGTGGTGAAATTCAGTGCCTTACTAGCAACGAGTTTTGGGATAATGCAGATGCTACTTTCCTTATTCTCAACATCGACAATATCCTTGTGCCCTTCCGTGTTTTGGATTGGCGTGGCAAAGGTAGCGACTCGCTTATCTTCCAACTGGATCATATCACGGATGAACAATCGGCACAAGCACTCATTGGTTGTCAGGCATATATGCTGAAATCAGATATTTGTGAGGAAGATGAACTGCTGCCTACATGGCAAAGTTTGGTAGGATATCGTATACTTGATACCGACCAAGGCGAACTCGGTACGATTGTCCATGTTGATGAAACCACCATCAACACCCTCATCACCCTTGACAACGACCAACTCATTCCGCTGCACGAGGATTTTATCATCAACATTGACCCAGAAAACGAATTACTGACCATCTGTTTGCCTTTTATATTTCACGCACAATAAACGCACAATACACGCACTATTCCTATACCCTTGCTATAGGATCACAAGACAACAATTATGCAAAAAACAACGATACAAGAAATGAACCGCCTCACCCCAGAGGCATTCCACGAGGCACAGAAGGTACCCCTCGTTGTGGTACTGGACAATGTCCGTAGCCAACACAATATCGGTGCCGTATTCCGCACAGCGGATGCATTTTGCCTGCAAGGCGTATGGCTATGTGGAATATGTTGCTGTCCACCCAACAACGAGATTCACAAGACCGCCCTCGGTGCAGAACTCACCGTGGATTGGCGTTATTTTGAACACACTCTGGATGCCGTCAAGGCGTTGCAAGCCGACGGCTATACCGTATATGCCATTGAGCAAGCACATGGGGCTACCATACTGGGTGACCTACAACTGCCTCAAAATCAAAAGACTGCTATTGTAATGGGACATGAGGTGTTTGGTGTACAACAAGAGGTAGTAGATGCTGCCGATGGTTGTATTGAGATTCCGCAGTATGGTACCAAGCACTCGCTCAACGTCAGCGTCACTGCTGGTATAGTCATGTACCAACTCAGCAATATGCTCCGCTAACTGTCAACTGTCAACTGTCAACTGTAAACTGTCAACTGTAAACTATAAAATATCACTCCTCGCTCCTGCTCGTGATTTGGAAGTAGGAATAGCAGCCATTCAAGCGGGTGCTGATGCGGTGTACATGGGTGCACCCGAGTTTGGTGCGCGCCAAGCAGCAGGCAACTCTCTGGAGGACATTACGCAGTTGGTCAAGTATGCCCATCGCTTTGGTGTTAAAGTACTTGTCACAATCAACACCCTGCTCCACGAAGATGAATACCCTCGCGCATGCGCGCTCGCGCACGAACTATATAAGGTAGGAGTAGATGCTCTTATTATCCAAGATCTACATTTATTGGATTACGATTTGCCACCTATTCGCTTGCATGCTTCTACGCAATGCGACAACCGCACCCCAGAGCAAGTACTTCGCTTGCAACAAATGGGGTTCCGTCGTGCAGTCCTCGCACGCGAACTATCCCTCGAACAAATCCGCGACATCCACCATACTTTACACTCTACCCCCTACACCCTACACCGCGACGAAGTCGCCCCCATCGAACTCGAAGCCTTCGTCCACGGAGCCCTTTGCGTGAGCTATAGCGGTAGATGTTATCTATCGGAGGCATTGATGAATCGCAGTGCCAATCGCGGTTGCTGCGCCCAACTCTGCCGTCAACGCTACGATTTACTAGACAAAGATGGCAATGAGATTATAGATAACAACGGACAACCTATTCACCAACGTTACCTGCTTTCGTTGCAAGATATGGACCGCAGTCGCTATCTTGCTGAGATGATTGAAGCTGGCATAACCACCTTCAAGATTGAGGGCAGATTAAAGGATCGCGACTATGTCACCAATATTGTGGCATACTATCGTCAACTGCTTGACCAACTAATGGATAGTCATCCTACGCTACAACATGCCTCTACACGTTCGGTCTATCAATATAGTTTCACTCCTAACCCTGCTAAGACTTTTCATCGTGGAGGTACTGATTATTTCTTGCACGGTCGCACCGCCGAAATGGCAAATTGGCAAACACCCAAATCTATAGGCGAGAAGATTGGCACAGTCATTGCCACCAAGCACAATGCCATTCGTGTGCAACTGCGTCCCAATATCACGTTGCATAATGGCGATGGTATCTGCTACGAAGATCAAGGCTTCGCCATCAACCGCATAGAGGGCGATTGGCTCTATCCCAACAACCAATATCCAATAACCAATAACCAATATCCATTAGCGAAGCGTCCATTACCCAATAGCCCAACGGGCGTCCAATTACCCAAGGTAGGAACTACCTTATACCGCAATCTCGACATTGAATTTCTACGTTCCCTTCGGGCAGAACGCCGTATGCCTGTAGATATTCGCTTCGAAGTCGTTGACGCAGGCTATCGCCTAACAATCGGAGAGAAGAGTACGATATTTGAAGCGGAGCATCAATCTGCCACTAACCCAGAGCGTGCATTGCAAACCATCATTCAGCAATTGAGCAAACTCGGAGATACTGACTATATCGCCAACGATATCCAAATCTTTGCACACGACCAATTATGCTCCGACACCTTCCCATATTTCATACCTACTAGCTTACTCAACCAATGGCGTAGAGAGCTCATTGCTTCCCATAGCCCGCAGGGCGTCCAATATCCAATAGCGAAGCGTCCATTACCCAATAGCCCAACGGGCGTCCAATATTCCATAGGCGGCACGCCGTCCTACAGCGAAGCGTCCCATTACCCCCTCATGACCTGCAAGTATTGCATACTTAATGAGTTAGGACACTGTAGGAAGAGCTATCCTATGACCAACGAACCACGCTATTTGCGTTTGCAAAACGGCACTATCCTCACTCTAGAGTTCGACTGCAAACACTGCGAAATGCGAATCACTAAACACTAAACTCTAAACACACAACACACAATATGGCTGCACATCAAGTAAACGTTTATTTCTGGTTGATTGACACGATTGCCTCTGGCAATCTAACTCGCGAAGATATCAACCGTCGTTGGGCACATTGCCGCTACAACGACAACCATGAGACGGAGTTTCCTGAACGTAAGTTTCACCGTTACAAGGAGGAGATACAAGAGATCTTCGACATTGATATCCGTTGTAGCAAGTCGCGCGGCAACGTCTATTACATAGAGAATAAAGATGATATATCAGGTGGTACTCGCAAATGGCTGCTCAATGCTATGGCGGTACACTCCATGATGGATCAAGCACAGGATATGAATGAATGTATCTTATACGAAGATATTCCCGAGGGGGCACAATATCTTAGTATGATTGTAGATGCCATTAAGCACCGCACTCAACTCCGCTTCACATATCACAGTTTTAATCGCCAAGAGCAATACGAATTGGCGCTTGCACCTTATTGCTTAAAGGTATTTAAGCAACGATGGTATGTAGCTGGCTGCCCATCTACCCACCCCAATGAGAGGCGTATCTACGCCTTGGATCGGGTACAAGATATGCGCCCCACAACCGACAAGTTTGTTTATCCTAAGAACTTCAACGCCAAGTCCTTCTTTGCGCCCTACTATGGAGTTTTCCGCAATGCTACGCCTACGAAGGTGATTATCGAAGCAACGCCTCAATCAGCGCAATTCCTTCGCCTTTTGCCTTTGCACGCTTCGCAAAAAGAGCTGCGCCAGTTCCACGGCAATACATTTTTTGAGTATTATATAGCTCCCACCCTTGATTTCATTCAAGAGTTACGTACCCACGGCACAGATATACGCGTTAGAGAACCAGAAACTCTAGTTCAAATTTTCCGCGAAGAAGCACAAAAAGCCTACGAGATGTATTGTGTTTAAGGTAAACTTAAACCCAGCCTCTAAACACTAAACTCTAAACACTAAACAAAAAGATGCACTTTTCTCAAAAAAAAGTGCATTTTTTCTTAGATACTGACAAGTTTTAGCAGTTTGATGTAGTAATTTTGCACCGTCAATTGAAAATAACCACTAAAACTTGTAAGATTATGCAACTAGAATTGAATTTTAACCAAAAGGATTTACACACCAATGCTACAGAATTATTCAACAATATCTACAGTATTATTGTTTGGATGCAAATTTTGGCGAAACCAACTAGAATTTAAATCAAATTTTATTCACTTTTAATTTTTTACAACTATGACAACTACAATCAACGAGGTGAATACACTCACCAGCAATCAACTCTCATCTAAGATGCACGATTACCGTATGCATTTGCGTACTATTACCGATGGTCTTGTAGAAATGGCAAAGGCAGCAGGTCGTAGTAAATACACTTGTAATCAGCTACTTCGCGAGTGCTACAACCTCATCGATGCCGAATTAAAGACTTATGAACAGTGGAAAGAAGAAGGTGCTTATGTTCGCCGTGGTGAGCATGCCTATCTATTTTGGGGTAAACCTGTGACTAACGAACGAGGTTTCAAGTACTGCCCAGTTGAGTTCCGCTTCTGCCGCGAGCAAGTACGCTTCACCACACAACAATAAACACTAAACTGTAGCGGCCTGCCGCGTTCACTAAACAAAAAAAAATAGGCTACCCGTAATCAGGTAGCCTATTTTTGTATGTCAAAAGACGAATTACTTCACTTGTGCACCAAGTACATTGTAAACGTTCTCGCCACGGATAATCATCACTTGACCATTTTGCATTACCTTAACAGGGATCTCGATGGTAGTTACATCCTCAAGGCCCGTACCAGTAGCAACCTTCACAACGATTTGAGTAGCACGTACTTGAGCAGTAGTTGCAGTGAAGACCACTGTAGATGCATTGCCAGTCCATGTACCCATAGCACCAGCATAGGTATAGTTGCCACTATCAACGGTGAAGTGAGCTGGACCATAATCTTCATCATCATTTCCTGTGCAAGTAAACTCTACAGAAACGATATTACCTACTGTAGAAGTGAGGGTCATGGTAGCACTCTTATAGATGCGATAGTGTACCTCATTATTGTATGTACCAAGACGACCGTCTGTTACAGACATTGTGATACCTTCCTTAGCCACTTCATAGGCAGCACGAGTTTCAGTTGCATTACCTTTGTCCACATCTGCATCGAATGTCACACCACCACCAGCAGGAGGAGTTACTGGGTCATCGCCAGGATTATCGCCAGGATTTTCATTCAAGGTAATATCCTCACCAGTAACACCATCTTCTACCCACATCATAAATGATTCTGTGTTCAGTTTGTATGTCTTACCATCCTCACCAACGAATGTACCTACAAATGAGTAAGTTCCTTCGTTATCTACATTCTTGATGGTCAATGTACCAGCAGCATCCTCGCTCATGTAAACACCCTCAACATATCCTTCAGCATCTTCTCCAGTTCCATATACAGCCATAAGCATATCATATGTACCATTGAGCGCAGTTTTGCTCTTTGCCTCTACACCTAAAGCCACTAGAGGGAATTCAAAATTCTCTCCTGTTGCATCAAGATTAAACAATTCGATCTCCCAATATGCTGCCCCTTCCTCTTCTACATAGAAAGCCATCGCATAAGCCAAATCGCTAATAGTCACTTCTTCGGTTAGTTCACCACCAGGATTTTCACCACTACCTTCGCCTAAAGTAACAGTAATCGTCTGGATCTTAATAGTAGCAGCATTTGCTTCTGCCGTTAGGTCAACTGAAGATAAAGATCCTTCCCATACTCCATCTGTGACATTTTCGAAGCCAATCACATCAGTATAACCTGTCAACTCAATCTTAGTAATCACTTTTCCAGCTGGAGCACCGATGGTAATAACACCACCTTTATAATGACGTAATTCTTGATAAGAAGTTGTCTTCCATATACGAGTAGCTGCGCTACCATGCTTTGTTGCTGTAAAAGTGACTCCCTCCTGTGTATAAACAGAGCCAACTTCCAAGTCTGTTTTGTATACACTACCATCAGCAACGGTTGGTTGAGGAATACCTAAAGCATCCAACCCTTCGGCAGTAGTAAAGTCCATTTTTACCGTTGTTTGAGCCATGCTCATCATGCTAATGAGCATTGCACTTAGAAAAAGAGTAATTTTTTTCATACTTTTTTTGTTTTTAAGATTAATAATTGAGTTAATTAAACTATTGTTTGTTTGATTCAATAATTTGTCCATTATCCACATGCCAAACTTTGGCATTCATATATTGTTCGCTTAGAATGGCGGTCAGGTGTTGTCGGTCGGTATCGGTGATGAATATCTGTCCAAACTGCTCGCCTACAACCAGTTGCACAATCCTTTCCACGCGTTCGCTATCTAGTTTGTCGAAGATGTCATCTAATAGCAATATCGGCTTCGTATTCACTGCATGCACCGAATCCAAGTACAGCGCCTGTCCCAGTTTCATCGCCAAGAGATAGGTCTTCTGCTGTCCTTGGCTACCCACGCGCTTGAGCGGATAGTTGCCCAGCGACATCTCTAGTTCATCTTTGTGTATGCCCTGCGATGTCCACCCTAGTATGAGGTCGCGTTGACGTGTACGTGCAAGTGCTTCAGTCAGGTCGCGTTCGTGGAGTTGCGATATGTATTGCAGTGCCACTTGCTCCTTATCCCCCGATATGGCACGGTACACCTCTTGGAAGTAGGGGACAAACTGCTCAATAAAGCGCACTCGCTCTTGGTAAATAGGCAACGCATGTTGTACGAGTTGCATCTCCAATACTTCAAACAATGCCACAGGCAATGCGTCGGCTACTACCTCAGCATATTGCTTGAGCAGGGCATTGCGTTGCTTGAGCAAGGCATTGTATTGCGTAAGGTGCTCCAGATAGGGTTTGCTGTACTGCGAGATGACTCCGTCCATAAACTTGCGTCGCTCATCGCTGCCTTCTACCACTAGTTCGCTATCTTGTGGCGATACCATCACTAGCGGAATCAGCCCTATGTGGTCAAGTAGTCGCTTATAATCTTTCTTACCACGACGAAACTGCTTTTTCACGCCTCGTTTGAGTCCACAACTAATCGTTTCGATGTCTTCGCCCAAGAGGTATTGTCCTTGTATCATAGCCATCTCCTCATCGTGGTGGATATTTTGGCTATCAATCGCATTGTAGGCAGACTTAGTGAAACTGAGGTAGTATATTGCATCCAAGATATTCGTTTTGCCTTGACCGTTGAGCCCGATAAAACAATTGAGCTTATCCGAGAACTGCATGGCAGCTTCTCGGATATTCTTGTAGTTCAATATGTTAAGTTCTCGTAAAATCATTACTATTCCTAATTCCCTACTCCCGAATCGCGACACCTACTATTAAGTTCCATCATGCGAAGGTCGCCACATCGTCAGCAGTAATGGTGTCGCCGCCGAGGATGATAAGTCGCTCCACTACGTTGCGCAGTTCTCGGATGTTACCCGGCCAGTTCCTTTCTTGCAATGCAGCCACAGCCCCCTCATCAAATCCCTTGATTTTCCACCCCTGTTCTTGGCATATATGCTCTGCAAAGTGGCTGACAAGCAAAGGTATATCCTCTTTTCTCTCATCGAGCGCAGGTACGTGAATAGGAATAACGTTGAGTCGGTGGAACAAGTCCTCGCGGAAGCGTCCTTCGGCTATCTCGTGCTTGAGGTCTTTGTTGGTAGCCGCCAGTACGCGCACGTTGACTTTGATAGGTTTATCGCTACCTACGCGTGTAATCTCGTTTTCTTGTAGTGCGCGTAGCACTTTGGCTTGTGCTGATAGACTCATATCGCCAATCTCATCGAGGAAGAGTGTGCCGCCATCGGCTTGCTCAAACTTACCTGCTCTGTCTTTGATGGCACTAGTAAAACTACCTTTGGTATGTCCAAACAGTTCACTCTCAATGAGTTCACTAGGTATAGCAGCGCAGTTGACCTCTACCATTGGTTTCTTGGCACGTGCACTATTTTCATGAATAAGGTGTGCAACCACCTCTTTGCCCGTACCATTGGCACCTGTAATCATCACTCGTGCTTCGGTGGGTGCCACCTTTTCTATCACCGCGCGCACGCGCTCGATGGCAGCACTCTCACCCACCATCTTATTGCGTGCACCAATCTTTTTGCGCAGCACTTTGGTTTCTTGTACGAGCGATTTGTGCTCAATGGCATGTTGGGTAGTGAGTAGCAGGCGGTTGAGGTCGAGTGGCTTAACGATGAAGTCAAACGCACCATTCTTGAGTGCTTCCACGGCCGTCTCCACAGTGCCATGTCCAGAGATCATCACCACAGGTGCTTCTTCTCCTCCATGCTCTTGGATGGTTTTGCGGTAGGTCTGAAGCACCTCCATACCGTCCATTTCGGGCATTTTAATATCGGTATAGATAAGGTCGAAATGTGCCGTGAGGGCTTTCTCCAAGCCCACACGTCCGTTCTCTGCTATATCTACTGTATAGCCCTCAAACTCAAGTATTTCTTTCAGGGTGTTGCGTATTGCGCGTTCGTCATCAATTACCAGTATTCTTGCCATGACACTTTGGTTTTTATAATATTCCGCGCAAAGTTACTGCTTTTTTCTGAATTATCCAAATTTTAGAGAAAATATAACATATTTTGAAGTTCGCAAACCACTCGGTTACCACTAGCCACGTGACGGGTGTGTGACGGGGTTATATATACCAGTTGACAAACTTATTGACACTGTAATCTTCTTTTTCTATAACTCCACCCTATGGTGTCACATAGAAGCAGTCTTCGCATTCTGCTCCTAATGAGGCATCTTTATCTTCTGTAGTAAAGATGGCTTGCACAGAATAACTATGGTTCGGCATAGTTATGATATGATTAGTTTCGTAACCAACCACACCATCTGCAGTTACCCAATGGGAAAACTCGTAGTACTGATGGGGAATAGCAGTCAGTGTGACTTCTGTTCCTGGCGCTACTGCGCTTCCGCTACTCACATCCTCGCCACCCGCTTTAGCTGTTACACTACCTCCACTGGATGCAGAATAGGTCAATATAGGAGTACAATCAGCAATTTCATCACAGGTCAGTTCTAATGTCTGCCCCCATGTAAAACTACCATTAGTCACATTGCATACATATACATTTCCTCCTACATTCGTTGGTGTTCCAAAATTATCTTGATATTGAGGTTCATACCATCGCGTATTATTATTAGTCGGTCCATATTTGACCTTTAGGAATAGTTGACTGTCCTCTCCTGTAGCATCCTCTGTAATCACGACCTTTAAAGTAGTGATACCAAATGCTGTGTTTGCAATATGTTTAATATTACTATCAGAAAAGGTAAGTCCGCAGTTGCAACCTGCAGTTCTATCTATTTCGATTTTAGATTCACTGTCTATGTTGTGAAATACCTCCACTTCATATACCTTGTCCGTTCCAAAATCGAACAAGAAATAATAGGTTCCAGCAGGAATCTGTGTTGCCGCTTTCACTGCATTTACTCCTACCAGCATAAGGCAGGCAAAGAGAATTGATTTTATTTTGTTGTTCATATTCTATTTTGTTTATAGTTATTCTTAATTTTTAACTTTTCGCCTCTTCGCTCTTCTCCTTTTCCGCCTTTCTTTTCACGAATACAGCAGCACCTGCGGCGAGCAGGAGCAATATCCAAGGGTCGCCCACAGGAGAGCCAATATCTTGGTTACTATCCTCAACGTTGCCGCCATCTCCGAAGTCGCCGCTATTCCGTCTGCCACTTACACCTCGTGGTGTACTGCCGCTTGTAGTTGCCATTTGTGGAGCATCATAGCTACCTACTGGGGTGACGGTGCTGGAGTAAGCGCTACCACTTCCTAACATGGTGGAAGAAGTCCATGCTGGCTGTTCTTGCTGTTCTTGCCATCCTTGTGCCTTCGCGGGTACAGAGCACACTACCAGTGCGCTCAGTACCAATAGTATAATCATTTTGGTTTTCATAATCTTTTAAATCCTATCGTGTGACTGTATGGCTTGTCGTTTATAGTTCATAACTCATACTTACTCTACTGCCTCTTGCGTCATAGATAGCATCACCCTTCTTGATATAGAGGATGCCGTTGTGCAAGAATTTCACAGCGTCTTTGCCTTTGAAGTGTCCCGTATTTCCTTCGACATCAGTGCTTACGTTTTGGATATTGATTTCCAATGCAAAGCGGTCGTTGATAGTACCCTTCTCAAGTGTGACGGTATAGTCGCTCCAGCCGAGGTTGGTGCGTGCGCCAGTATGATAGTCAATCAGTGTAACAGTACCGTCGAATGGAGTAGTCATAGAGAAGGTGTAAGTTCCTGCTTGCTTGACTTGTACGCCCACTGGCACGATATGACTATTCACAGAGAGCACATTGGCTGCTACGTCGTAAGCGCCTGCGTAGGTATATAGATTAGCAATAGGTGACGAACTGCCCATATACATATCCTCGTTGAGCAAGAAGCCATCCTCTGCATTCTCTTGCAGTTCTACATACGTGCGTGAAGCAAATGCGCTATCTCGGTCCAATTGTAGTTCAACAGTGTAATTCTTCACTTCTTCGGCTGCTCTGCGTGCAGCTACAGAGGATGGTACATGATTGGCTATGTGCGAACCTCGGAAGGTAACTTCGCCCGCATATTGTATCAAGTAGCTGTGCATTGCCTTGAACTCAAAGTCACTCTCATTTTCACCTTGAGCGCCTTTCTTCCATGCTTTGCGAACAGCCGTTCCATTGGGTATTTCGGCTGTGTTAACCCAATCATATACATATTGCAAGCGTGTGCCTTGCTCAGCATATCCATCGCCTTCTTCCACCTCTGGTCCGTCAGCTATCTTTGCTGCTTTTTCATTTTGGAACAATGGTGTACCTACCATATTCCAGTGACTATCGGTGTTCTTATGGTTGCGAGGAGGATTCTTTCCGTCTCGTATATCTTGCGTGAAATCGCGATCGATATTGCACTGGTGTTCTGGTATAGGGATTACGACATCGCCAATGGCGTTGATAGTCCAATCATCTTTGTGGCTTGCAGATGGGAAATAGAGGTAAACTGAACTACCTGCCTTCTTGTTTTTCCATACATGGGAGTTTCCGTCATTGAATGGTGTACGGTTGAGCATTACGCAGTAGCCCTCGTACTTATTCAGTTTTTCGGACTTGTCCATAGTCTCCCAGAAGGTTTCTGTCTCCGCAAACCATCCTATCTCAGCACGCTTGGTACCATTGTACTTTTGGATAATATAGTCTTCACCATAGTTACCAGCACCGAAGATTTCGCTGATGCGCACATCAAATGGGAAGGATACATAGTAGCGGCAATAGTGGTATGATGTCTGATTCCAATTGCCAGTGCCTAATTTACCTACCATATTGTCGTATTTGAATTCCAGAGCACCAAAGATGGTTTTCACATTTGTTATCTTATTGTTTGTGGGATCTGTGAACACAAGCTGCTCGGCAGCGTTTTGTCCTTCACGAATTAGCAAGATATCCGCGCTCAATGGCAACTCTGCATCGTCAATTTCTCCACTGGGTTTCCATGCACGCATGAGTCGGTTGGTCTTGAAGTCGTAGCGTATAGTGACCAGTTGCTCTGAACCATCTGTTCCTCCGATCAAGGTTTCACCAGCATAGGTTCCATCATTATTTTTCTTAGCGAAGAAGTATTGCTTCTTTTCTGGGTTATTTACAGCTGATTTGGGATAAACGGCTGTCAACATAGCATCGAACGAATATCCTCCTCCGGATGTTACATATATTTCGGTCGCGTAAACCCAGTTTTCTTCGTCTTGCAATTTCACGTGAGATACATCAGAAGCATCTTGACCTGGCTTCATAGTTGTACCATCTTTTGTTTTAGTGAGTTTAAGGAAGTCATCGAAGTCTGAATCAGACGCACCTGTCAGGTATGCACGTTTGAGTCCGTTGGTGCGGTTGTCGTATGTAAAGCGCACATTTGCTTTCTCTGGTAAGGCATGAGAATTAGCATTAACGGTATAATTATCGCCCTCCAAGGTGTCGGACAATGCTTTCGCATAGTCGCAGGCGATGGTGTATGATACATCGTCTTTATTGCTATCGTCCACCCATTTGCAGAAATAGTGTGTATATGGGTCGAATGGCAAGTGCGATGAATACTCCGTATAGGTCATTTGGTTATCCGATTCAGTAGCGTATGCGTCCCATCCTCCGTCGGCAGCTTTGGTACGAACATAGTATTTACCGCTATAGAACTCGGTACTCTTAATGTCAATAGTTTGGTTACTCACTGTTTGCTCCATATGGAAATTATACACGGTATCTTTGGTGAGATTCAGTCCAGAGAAATCAGCATTGTTGTAGGTCTTTAACGTTTCCCATTGTGGATTGCCATTATTGCTAAAACCTGTACAACGTTGTACTTTCAATGTTTTGCCAGTTCCGCTTTCTCCGCGAATATACATAGATACGGTATCTAATTTTCCGTCAACCGTGCTACTGCGAATATAATCAGATGGGTGAGGTGTTTGCTGCTGCTCATCGTCGTAAACAAGTTGGAAATCTCCTACAGCGACAGGAAATTCTACACTGAGTTGAAAATGTCCATCAGGATTGCAATATAATATAAAGGTGTATTCTCCCGAAGCAGTAGCATGTAATTTCACACTCGCACTGCCTGAGTAGAGGTTCCATTCTGTGCAGTTTGTAACCGTCATATTAGATTCTACACCGTAGTTTGTGCCATTACAACCTCCAAACCATAGGTTATAGGGGGTTTGATTACCGTTCAAGCTCAATTTGTGGGTATATACACGCTTGCCGACCGTAGTTGTCGTCATCTCGTGCTTAGGGTCTTCAACACCATTACCACTGATATGTAGCCAATATCCCGAACTTGTTCCCATATAGGTTGTCCAGTAGCCATCACGATAGTAACAAGTTTGTTTTCCGTCATGTTGATTTCGATAATCCTTACCGCCGTTATAATCCATTACGTACAATGGTACGCAATCATTGAAATCGCCGCGATATACCACTTGGCACTGGTCAAACCTTTGGTATCCAAGCCCTTCATCTCCTTGTCCATATCCTTGGTTGTGGTCGGTAAATGCGATATATTTATAAGTAGTGATATTTCCATAGTTGTAATAGAAGATATTGGTTCCGTTTATCCTTGTCATCTTGTGCGAAGTAATATTTTTTGCACCTGAGCCAAAATCATTGTTCCAATATCCTTTTTCTCCATAGAAATATACATACACATTTTTCCATTTACCTGATTCGTCTTGGAAGAATACGGTATTTTCTGTGCTCACGTTGATAGGGCAGATGATTGTTTCGATGAGGGTTTCATCTGAGCAGTCTGCACCAGTGTGTGTGGTGAGTTGGAGATAATATGTACCAGTAACTTTAGGTAGTTCGAACGTTATTTTACCGTTTCCTAAAGAAATAAAGTTGATATCCACAGTCGTTTCGAGATTATTGATATTCTGGCCCTTATCATATAGCTTCCAGCAGAATGTATTTCCGTTATCTCCAATGTCCATCGTAGGTGTAGCAGTCACCATTTGCCCGGGTACAGAGGTGAGGGGACTTGGTGTCTGAGACGAACTTACCGCTTCGCTTACACCGTCAGATAAAGTGACTAAAGCAGGATAAGTAACAACGAACCCGTTCGTTGCGAAACTATATGTGAAAGTATATATACCTTTAACATCGGCTTTTAGGGTAGTGTTAGTCTCGGAACCTGTAGTGAAGTCAGAGAAATTGGCTGTATTCTTACTACGCGTGATGGTTCTGTCTGCTGCGTTCATAGTGCGCCAATTACCCGCAGCATCTTGCAATTTAAACTGGTGGTCCCCAACAGTAGTGACTTCTTTGCTTATTGTGGCTATGCCGTTGCTAATAGTAAACTTGTTCTCTTCAATCCTGTTCCAATCGCCATTGATACCCACAATGTACAGGTCCGATGAAGGGAAGTTGACGGTAAGTTTTAGATTATTGGGGTCTGTATAATCTACTTTGATTACGTATTCGCCAGGCATAGAAGCACGCAATTCAATGTCTTTACTGCCATTTGGTTGCAAAGGTTGGTTACCTGTGGTTGTTTCCATGTAATAATATTGATTACCATCTGCATTTAATCCGTACCAACCTTTATTATCTTCTTTTGTTACATCATATATTTTAAACTTAAAATCAGCGTTTGAGTTACCAAGGTTAGTAGCATCAATTTCGACAGTAAAGTAAACGATATCCTCGTATGAATGACCAGATAGCTTCGTCATCTTATTGTCATTTTCGCCCCATGTGTTACCAAACTTAGCGCCACCACGAACTACATAATTGGAGGTCAAGTCCTCTTCGTATTTTGCCACTACGAGGGCATCTCCTCCATTGCCATTATAACGAACGATAATGCTTGTAGCTGTTTCTGCTCCGTTATCAGTACGCTCGCAATTAGCAAGGTCCCAACCTACGAAAGTATAGCCCTTCAATGTGTTGGAAGCGGTTACTGTAGCTGTGGTAGAGACACCTATTTGGTTCGGTGACTTAGTTGGGGCTGCATAATCAGGTGTTCCATGATCATAGTCATTTCGAGTGGATAAATTGTACTTTATTTCCTCCCACTTAGCGTAGAGTGTTTTATTAGATGTTACAATCCAGTTGTTATTTGCATCAGTAAAGTTTGCTTGGCTTGCAATCCATGTACCATCTGCATCCACAATTTTTGTATCCGTTCCATTATCTCCCGTCCAATAGCCTCCAAAAGTGTAACCAGTCTTCGTTGGCGTTGTAATTTGGGTAGTAGCTTCGCCATATGTTGCATTTAGTGTTTCTGTGCCATCCGCTCCGCCTTCTCGGTCAAATGTGATGGTGCGGATAATTTTCTGGAAGTTAGCAGTA
This sequence comes from Paludibacteraceae bacterium, assembly GCA_045601825.1. GTDB lineage: Bacteria > Bacteroidota > Bacteroidia > Bacteroidales > Paludibacteraceae > Colicola. The sequence goes on from JAZSAI010000001.1 coordinate 55,859, forward strand.
ACCGTACCCGAGCCACTGTTACCATTACCTTTGATGGTTATGGTAGTCTTCTTTGTGTCATCAGATGTGATCACATTGCCAATTAATGTCCAACCTGTAAATTCATAACTATTGTCTTTAGGTGTGGCTGTGATTGATTTCGTAGTAGCTACGCCGACAGAAGTGGAATAGTCCCAATCTTGAGCGGCACCATCGACTTTCAATGTTCCTAAATTCCTATCGTTGGCATCTATCGTAACATTTGTTGTGTTTTCTGTAAACTCTGCTTTCACAGTGACATCCGCATTCACAGTGCAGGTGTAAGATGAATTAGTTGATAATGTAGTACTACTACCATTAGTCCACTTAGAGAATGTGTAACCAGTATTTGCTTCTTGTGTAAATACAACACTTTTTCCCTTTAATACATAGTCGCCAGAAGTAATTGCAACTCCATCCACTTTGGCTGTAATAGTCTTACCCCCCGTCCCCTTACTAAAGGTTACTTTGTAAGCCTTTGGATAGGTGACGGTGAGTTTCATAGTCGTCAGGTCTAATGTAAACACATAATCACCTGCAACATCAGCTGTTAAACCAGCATTGTGTCTTCCGTCCTCAAAAGACCAGCCGGTGCAACTACTGCGCGTCATTGTGCCATTATTACCATACCATTTATCAGCTACGTTGTCATGAATCTTAAAACCGTCATTTGTATCTTCTGTGTATTCGCCTTTCGCTAAATTTATAATTACTTTAGCTTTTGTAGGATCATTCTCGTCTTTCACAAAACGACGACTATCATTTACGGTCCAGTTACTACTTCCTAATCCCAACAAGTATAAATTCGTGGTAAGATTAGCAGTTGCAGTGTACCAAAGTTTATTCGTCGAAGGTTCCCACCAAATAACCACATCAGAGGAGTTGTCGGTGGCATCTGTAAATTTCATTAAGCGATTCTCATTAATTGAGCCCCAGTTAATTTCTTGACGTCCTAGTTCAATCGCGTTACTTTCTCCTATATGTGCTTCAAAGTTATGACCTGAACCATCTTCGTTTTTTGTAGTCCAGAACGGATATGTGCTAGTACCTGCTTTACCTTTACCCGTGTGGATAAAAAAGAATTGGTCTTTATTTCCATAAGACTCAGTTATCTGTGCAGACAATTCCGCTACAGTTTTGTGTGTCTCAAGTTTATATCGCCCGTTACCCGCATAGGTAAAAGGATTGGCTGTAGACGATCCATCGTTCCATTTTTGTTGGAATCGTCCGCCGATGTAATAAGGTTTTGCATTTACAGTAACGTCACAAGTAGCGGTTTTATCCTCTTCGCAACCATTAGAAACTGTGTAAGTGATAGTCGCCGTTCCTGGACCTTTTGGTGTTACTGTTCCATTGCTAACAGTAGCTACATTTTGGTTGGAGGATTCCCAAGTACCACCTGTAGTACCACTGGTTATAGTAATAGATCCATTTGAGCCACCTTCTTCTAAAGTGAGGGTAGATGTAGAAAGTACAGGTTGTACCAATGCGGGTGTAACGTTTATCTGCAACGTCTTTGCGCTGGAGGTAGCACCATAACAAACGCCTGCTTCTGTGATGATAGAACGCACCCAATATGTGGTTGTAACAGTTGGGGAAACGGTGATTGAAGAGCTACCATTTTCTGCGTCAATGATGTTTTCTCCTACAGTACCCGTACCCCATTGGAGCGAACCAACAGAGATAGTACCTCCTGCCGTCAGCGTCACATTCGTTCCGCTACATACCTCACCTGCTAATGTATTACCTCCTACCTTCGCTGTCAGTGACGTTGGTGTGGTAGGTGTTTGGGTACAGCCCGCCACCTTAAATGAAGCCGTTGCATTTGCATTATTGGCTGAAGGTGTAAATGTAGTGGAGGCACTACTTGCATCAGCCAAAGTACCATTAGTTGCAGTCCATTTATCGAATTCATATCCGTAATCAGGTGTCGCTGTAATTGTCACTCCATTACCTTGCGCTACCGTACCCGATACTGGACTTACTGTACCACCATCACCTGCCGTAACTGTGTAGGAGTAAGTGGGTTGAACAACATTTAGATAAATAGTTACCTTCTTAGCTGTTGAATATGTAGTACCTTCCGCAGCACGTACATTTGCATAGTACGATGTTGTACCAAGGGTAAAACTAACGGTCTTAGTATCAGTAGTACTATATGTGGTATTATTAAAAGCATATTGTTTTGTGTTACCAGGGTCTGGGAATGTACCAGATGCTGTTAACGTATAGTTCACTCCTTCGTAGACATTGTATGGGTTTGCCTGAGAACCGTCACCACTAATAGCACCAGCAAGTGTTAAGGTTGCAGCGGTAGGAATTGCAGCATACGTAGAACATGTTCTTTCAGTTCCAGAAGCGGTGAAAGCAGTAAAACAGTTGCTAGAGCCATCTAACTCGATATCTCCTGTTTGATTCCACTTATCATTCCAAGGTCCTTGGTTAGTTTCATTTCGAGTAAAAATAACATGTGTGTAAGTACCACCTGTTGTGACTTTTGCGCGATAAATAGCTCCAGAAGTTCCTGCTGTACCAGAGTATAGTTCAAACAAATAGTCCTGCACACCAGCAGTACCGCCCCACATGTGAGCCCAAGCATAACTGTTTGAGAGTATCCAGTAACCATCATTCCAACCCGAAGGCCTGAAGTTCTTGATATAGATATACTCTCCAGCGACATAGGTCTGCGTAGCACCCCACGCGTTACTAACTCCCATTAGTAGGAGAATGAGGATGGCAGTCATTCGTATACCTTTGGTATATCCTTGTAATAGGTTAAAAAATTGTTTCGCCTTCTTCTCGGCGTAAGTTGTAAATGTTTTCATATTGTTTTTGTTGTTTTATTCGTTTTTATTTTGTGAGCATAGGTCAAGCCAATGACCTGAGCCCTCGTCGGAGCGTGCTTGCGAGAAGAAACTCATTTGTATGAGTTTGGCTCGCCGCCACTCCTCCTCTTAAATCGAACTCGCGAAGTTCGATTTAGCTGTTGGTAATTCTCCCTTTCGGGTGATTTTGCTTTTATCTTATTTCGTTTTATCTCTTTTTCGTACGTTGGTGGTTCAGCCGGATATTCCAGAGGAACCAGAGTGCCCGGAGTCCAGAGGACGGAGGGCGGTTTTATATCGGGTTCGGCGGGGGTAGCACCGAGAACTGAACCGATTGGGTTGTTGTTTTAAGACAATTTACGTCAATTTATATCGTCAATTATCGTCAATTCATTGGGTCTTGTGTTTATCAGTTGGAAGATTGTGGTGCCCCACAATAGCAACCAATAAACAATCGCTATGTTCGCTGCTTTATCC
>JAZSAI010000002.1:0-170333 GCA_045601825.1 Paludibacteraceae bacterium
CTTCCTTGGTTCATGGGCTGACACTGAGGAATTCACCAAGGCTGCCGATGAAGCTACTGCTACTTTGACCCTCACCATCGAAAAAGGCGACTACGAGTTTGGTATGCGTATTGGTGGTGCTGGCAACTGGACTTCTAATGGCGTAGCATTCACACGCGAGAATGCATCTGCTGAGGTTGTAGCTGGTTCTGGCAACTTGAAACTTGCTGCTGACGTTGCTGGTAACTACACCTTCACTTGGACATATGCTACCAACACCTTGACTATTACTTATCCATCTCTTCCGGTTGCAATGGTAGGTAATGTTAAACGTGCTCTCCAAATAGGCGAGAACGTAGTTGTTCTTACTCATGAGGCTGACGGTACTGCTCACATCTACAACGTTGTAGAGGGCTTGGCTTACGAAGTATCTCAAGAAGGCATTGTTGCTGTAGATCCTGAGAACAAGGGTAGCTACCTCGCTATCTCTGATATCGCTGTAACAGAGGACGGCAAACTCGTAGCTAACAACTACAACCGTTGCTCATTCAATGATGGCGTTGTTGAGTCTGGTTACAAACGTGGTACCTTGACATTCTATATCTGGAATGACCTTGCTGCTGCTCCTGCTATCTGGTTCCAATCTAAGGCTTCTAGCAACTCTAACAACTCTGACCAAGGTTACACCATGGCCCTTACTGGTACTTCTACCAATGCTAACATCCTCGTTTCTGGTGTTCACAATACCCAACGCGGTGTTCGTATGTCACACTTCTCTGTGATAGACGGTCAGTACGAAGATACACAAGATGGCGGTAAAAAAGAGCCTTACTACTACTATATCGGTTCTAACTTCAAGGGTGCTAGTGCTGGTGCTGATGCCGCTGTATTCAACGAGCAAACACAAGGTGTTAACATCCAATTCCTTGCATCTCCACTTGCTGAGGAGAACTGGATTATTGATGGCGAATTGGTAGATCCTATCGAGTTCACAAACCCTCAAACTCATGGTGGCGAGGTAGTTAAGGGACAAACTCTCTCTACCGACCTTGGTAAGAAGTTCAATGGTGCAACTATCGTTAAGGTTGAAGATCAAGTATTAATGGTTGCTCCTTATGCAGATGCAGAGGGTAAGCTCGCAGGTGTTAAGGTTCTTGACATCACCGCTGGTTTGGCTGCTGCTACTGAGGTAGCTACTGCTAATCTTGACGCTGCTGTTGAAGCTACCGCTGCTGCTACCGCAGTTGCTGTTGCTGAAAATACACTCACTATCACTCTCGTTGCTGACGCTACTATCTACACATTGAATGTAGAGTTGAAGAGCGAGCCAGAGTACATGGTTATCGAAGATAATATTACCAACTTGGTAATTGATCTCGAGAGCATGGCAATCATTGGTGGTCCAAGTACAATGTGGCAAGTTGAGGTTTACCTTGGCTTGGGTCAAGACAATGGTAATGGCACATTCACTTTGACAGAGGAAAGTTCTGTTGCTATCATGGGCTTTGACGCTCGCTTCATCGATGGTTATGTTTACGATATTGACGTAAACGCTCCTGCTGCTAAGGCTGTATTGCATGTAGAGGATAGCGGTTTCTTCTATGAAATCAAACTTGATATGACTTCTACCCCAACAGAGGCTATCGTGGTAGTAGTAGAAGATGCAATTGTTCAAATTGATACTATTCCTCTCTTCGGTGATCAAGTTGACTACGCATTGAAGATGACTGCTAACTGGACCGACACAACCGACAATACTACATACCCAGTATTGGTTGAGGTACCTGTTTACTACCCAGAGGCAACTGAGCCATCAGAGATGACATGTACTGTGACTATCGGTGGTAATGGTGATACTGATCCATGGCTTGGCTTCGGTGAGGGTACACTTACTATCACTACTGTAGATGGTGTGGTTACCGCTAAGGGTATCGTTGCTAACCCAAACACTGGTGTTGCATTTGATGTTACCGTTTCTGGTAAGTTGCCAGTTGTTGAGCCAGTTAAGCACACCGTTACTATCACTGTTAACCCAGAAGGTGCAGGTACCGTAACTGGTGCAGGCGAGTACGCAGACGGTGCTGAAGTAACCGTAACAGCAGAAGAAAACGAAGGTTATATATTCTTAGGATGGATGGAAGATGGCGAATTTGTTGCTGAAGATTATGAATACACCTTCACTATCCTTGATAACGTTGACCTCGTAGCTGTATATGCTACACAGTTGGTTGGTGTGGCTGAAGACTTGGTAATCACTGAAACAGCTCTTACCGCGACAGCAATACTATCCACTGGCACAAAACTCACGGTTAACTTAGTTCTTGGCGAATACGATGAGAAGCAAGGAGCTTACTGGTTAGCAGAAACCACCACTTTAACACTCGGAGACAAAGAGATTACTCTCCTTGATGGTTTGGTTATGGTTAATGCTGAGCAACAAACAGCTATGGCTGTGGTGCTTGCAGAAAATGAAGGCGTATTCTATGCTTTCACATTGCTATTGGCAGCTCCAGCATCTGGTGTTGACAACATCAATACCAATGTTGCTCCTCGCAAGGTTATCCGCGACGGTCAACTCATCATCATCAAGAACGGTGTTGAGTACAACGTTCAAGGTGCTATCTTGAAATAAGAGATTATAGGCTATAGGTTATAGGTTAGAGGCAAGAAGAATCGGCAAGACCGACAAACCCAGCCTTTAAACTATAAACCTTAAACCTTAAACCAAAAAATGGGCTTCCTCTTTCGAGGGAGCCTATTTTTATTCCCAGCCTTTAACCACTAAACAGTAGCGAAGCGTCCACTAAATACTAAACAAAAAAAAAGCATGCTTTTTTTGCAAGTTCCGCAAATTTTTACTACCTTTGTCGCCTAATTTGGAGTATTAGTGTTATTAGGTATGTATATGAAAAAAATCTTTTTGCTTCTCTTCCTGTTGGCTGCGGTATGTGGCAGCACGAGTATTTATGCGCAAACAGTAGAAGAAATCGAATTTGAAATAACCAACAAAGAGGTGCAAGGTACTGGCAGATATGCCAACCTCGTATTGTATGGTCAGCACGACACCTATGGTAAGATTACCATTTATCTCAACGAATACAATGGTAGTTACAAAACATACGAGGTATATTATGCCACTCTCGGCAAAATCAATCTTACTGGCTCTGCCCAATGGAGTAAAGACGGCAATGTGGAGATATTAGATGCCAACCTCTCTACTGCACCATTCGACAAAGAACCTACGGCAGAAGACCAAGTGTTTCACATCATTGGCACCTACACACCACAAGAGACGGTTACACTCAACTTCTCTGGCTTCAGCCAATTTGGCTATGACAGCAATTACAAAGATTGGTTTATGCGCATGGAGGGTACCGACCCTGATAAACCTGAGTATGGTTACAGACTGGAGCTTGCCTACTATGCCCCTGCCAACAATGGCTACGGCACTTTCACCACTGCCAACAATGACATCAATATGGCAGATACACATCTCAAAACACCTTCGGGATACGTGATGTTTGATAGTGTGACACTCACTGTGGAGCAGAAGAAAGTGAGCAACAATCTCACCCAAATCATTGCTAATGCCACGCTTTTAGGCGAAGATGGTGTCACTTATATCGTTTCTTGTATTCACAATAGCATTACCCCAGCCAAGCAAATTACGGCTGAAATCAATAATGCCACCTTGTCGCGCAAAGAAGATTTATTCACGTTAGATGGAGCAAATGATAATACCCAAGCCACTATCACCATCAAAAGCAATACTTTAGTAGGCAAATTTGCAATGAAAGCCATTGACTTGCAGCAAACCTCCGTCTTCTACAACGATGAGCAACTGGATATCCTTTCCATTCAAGCGGAAGTAGCCACCGAACTCAAGAACAATAATCTGGCATGTATCGCTAATGTGGCTCTTCTCACGCGCGATACTATATTATATGTCATCAAAATGACACATACTTTCTCTGCACCTACCGACTCTGTAGAACTTAAAGCCACCAACCTCATTCTCAATGATGCGTTGTCAGAGGAATTAGGGGTGGTGAGTTTCGATGCCAAGAACGAACAATACATTCTTTCTGGCGCTTGGATGGCTACCGAAGCAGAGGAAGGGACCTACGCAAAAGAGGATGTCACTATCGAATTACAAGATGTACAAAACAATACAACTATCCATTCTTTGGATGCTATTATTGATGTAAAGAAGGATAATTCTTCCCATTGGACCATCACGGGTACAATGCGAGGCGATGATAATGTGGTATATAATCTAAATCTATCGTATGTCGTGCCAACGCCTCAAGATACGGTGATGGTACGCTTCAATCACTCCGCCATTGCCACTTTCACCCCTGATATGAACAATGACCTGCTCTTCGAGAACAAAGATGAGCACTATTATGCTTCTATCAATATTCGCGGTGTGGAGATGGGTAGCGCGTTCTCCTTGCAAGATGTGGATAGAGATTATTGTGGTGTAAAAGACTCTATTACAGGTAAATACACCGAATTGGCAGACATCAATGGTCGTATCTTCCAACTTGGTGATACCACTATTATGCAAGCTGAGCTCATCAGCATGGATGCTACGCTCTATGATATAGAGTTGTGGTACGTAGTGCCTACACCTATTGACACCGTTACGCTCTCTTTCCCAGTAGAGTTTGGAGATTTGCGCAACGAAGAAGGCTATTACCAACTATATGGCCCATCATCGGATACAACCTATATTGTGGCATTCAGCCCGCTCTCTGAAGATATTGAAGGTACTTTTGTCTATGACGGTATGTTTGGCAAGTTCGGCGCTGAAGGTGGACGAATGGAAATGGAGTACCGCAATACCTATATTGCCAAGATGGAGGGTGATTACGTGACAGCTATCATGCCACTAGAGAAGGGAAAAATGACAGTCACCATGGACGTGGATGGCAATATCACCGCGGTCGCTGAAGCCATTTGTGCAGATAGCGTATACTATCATATCACCATGACCGCTCACTACGAGCGCGAATACCTGCGTGGCGATATGCCTTTCGGCTCAATAGAGCGAACATATACGGCTGCCGATATTCTGTCTACCATGGATAAATCCGAAGAGGAAGGATGGATATACCTCGCTGTCGGAGCAGCTGACCAGTCTGACCTTATGGCGATGCACTTTATCGTGAACTCTACCGATACGGATATCCTTATCCCTGAAGGCGAGTACAAAATCAACAAGTCCTTCCGTCCAGGTACCGTACTCGGCAATGCTGGACCTGACGACCACAACCAAATCTCTACTCCTTTCTATGCAACTGTTGATAATCTAGGTTATTTGACCAATATCTATATGTGGGTAAAAGGTACGGTGACTGTAGCGAAGAAAGACGGCAAACTCTACCTCGAAGTCAACGCCCTCAATTCCTATGATGTTCCCGTACACATCATTTACGATGGTTCAATATCAACCTCACTCCCAAATATCTATTCTCCGATATCCAATACCCACAAATACATTCGTGGCGGACAATTGATTATCCGCAAAGACAACCACGATTACAATGCACAAGGAATACAAATACAATAAACTAACAATAAATTATTAAGAAAATGAAACGCTTTTTCACATTTATCATGGTGGCTGCCATATCTCTAACAGCAGTTGCACAAGCAACATGGACCACCAAACCACAAGCCCTAAAGTCGCTGATGGCTACAGAGCGCTTGAGCAACACTATCAAGGCACTTCAACAACCAGAGCCTCAGCAGGCTACACTTGCAGATGAACCTACATGGACCCAACATGACACGACTGAAGTCATCTTTAGATCATTCCACGATGATCCTATCTACTATGATGTTGAAATATTCACAAATAGATATGGTGAATTGGATACTACTGGAGGCGATTGGTATATCACGCTTGAGAATGACCGCTACAAATTCATCTTTGACATCTATGGAGCGTCTCCTGAAACCCCAGCAGGTACCTACACAGAGAAAGACCTCGACGAATGGTTATCTTGGTGTATGTTCCCAGAGGCAAACGGAAAAACCCACTACTACAAAACTTGTGAACTGACAATCCAAGAGGAGAAACTAAGTGAAAGCCTTATTAAATTTACCTTGGATGCCGTTATGCTGGTTACCAAAGGTATTGGTGGTGAAGAGTATGGTTACTTCAAGGTGCACGCAGAGCATACTATCATCCGACCACTAGTCAAATACGATGTGGCTATCTTAAACTGTGTGGTAACTCCAGAAGAAGACCGTGTGCGTATTGCTGGTAAGAACGACACCATGGATGTGGACTTGACCTTCTTTACCGAGACAGGTGTTGTTGGCTATTATAGCCACAAAATCATGGATACCGAAAATGCCAAACTGGTGCATCGCGGTGTATCCTACGAGATTATGGATCTTGAGGGTGTTATCTACAGCTCACCTAATAAGGCGGGGGGTGTTTCCTATGTATTCATGTTCGAGGCGTTGACTACTGACGCTAGCTTCTACAATGTCGCTATGGAGGCACCTATTGTACCTACAGATACCGTAGAATTTACATGCAACAACATGCTCATTGACGATAGTTATGGCATGTCCGATGCCACTATCCTCATCACTGCTAGCAATGCCTACTATGAGATCATGGCGGGATACAATGACAAACTAATCACCACACCTGCTACTTATTCAGGCGAAACAGCATATGCATATCTCACGGATCGCAAAACGGGTAAAGAACTTACCTCTATGGTATGTTCTATCAAGGTTGCTGGCAATTCACTCCAGGGATACCAAGTGGAAATCGAAATGCTCGGTACCGATTACAAATACTATATCATGCACCTTGTTTATGGCGTAATAGAGGCAAGAAAACTCGATTTGAACTTCCCTAATTCAGCGAAGTCATATTTTTATATCGACCCTCTCGGCTCAAAGGAGGTACAACTAGCCAATTACAATGGCGAGTATTCGGTAGCATTCGACATCTTCAAGATTGACCAAGTAATAGAAATGGGTGGCGACTTCGAGCGCATCAATTTGGGTATGGAACAAACATTCATCACCCACCACACGAAAGATGCGAATGGTCTGCCTGAGGATATCGCTGTAGATTTTGCAGAAGTATCAGGTAATGTTTCCCAACGCAACGATACTACCTTCCTTACTGCTTCCGTACTCGGTTTCGACTCATGCCGATACAACATCTCCATGTTCTACGCTGTACCTGTTCCTACTAAGACCGTTACTTGTACCTTCGATGGACTCGCCAACGAAGAAGCAGTAGAGTTCACTAACGCCTTGTCTGGTGGCATCTTCATCCTGGATGGTATGAGTGAAGATGGTTTGTTAACGGCAAAAGTCAATGTAGAACGTATCAAAAATGGTAGCGTCGAAGGTACTTTCTACAACGATGGTAAGTTCGACCACAACGACTTCTACGCCATCGACACATATGTCCAAGAGTGGAATCCAACTACTAATAAATACGATGAGTTCTCCGTACAAAAGGGTACTATGACCGTTACCGTAGAAAATGGTATCCTCACTGCGGTAGCATCATTTATCTGTGACAATGCAGTGCAATATGACCTGACATTCAAGACCACATTTGTTCGTGAGCGTATTCTATTTGATACAGAAGAGGGAGAAATGGATTATACCTTCCCTACAGATGCAGAAGTTATTGTGACAGATTTTATAGAAGGATATGGTATGATCCGATTGATTATTGCCGATGAATCTTATGCCGTGGACTTCTATGTTAATGCTGACGCTATGGACTCTGTCATCGGTGTACCTGCTGGCGTATATCCTATAGATGGTTCATTTGAGTCTGGTACTGTGCTAGCTTGCAAAGGTGTTCTCCCTGATGGTCCTGCACAATCATACTTCTGCGGCTTGGATGCGGAGGGATACCTTGATCCACTGCAATTATATTGCCTCGTAGATGGTACTGTAATAGTTGAGAATATCAATGGCAAGATGAAAGTAGAGGTAGATGCAGTTAACTCATACGATGTACCTGTCGTTCTGCATTACAATGCAGCTGCTACTGCTCTAGAGGATATCACGACCGAACAGGTGGGTACACAAAAGTGTCTCCGCAATGGTCAACTCCTCATTATCCGCAACGGAGAAACCTACAACGCCAACGGCGCACTTGTAAAATAAGATCTAGTATAAGTATTCCTAGTGCTCCTAGAGCCCCTAGAGTTACTAGTTCACTAGTACAACTAGTTCCCTAACAAAAAACAGCGTGGTCATTCCAACCACGCTGTTTTCATATCATTCCCCTAGTCAATTACGCACTATTCACGCACAATAAACGCACAATAAACGCACTATTGCGCTACCTTACTGCCAAGTACACTATACCATTCACCTTCCTTCTCTATCAACAACTGCCCTTCACGCAGCACCTTTCTCACTCCTGAACCCCTGAACCCCTGAACTCCTAAACTCTCTACATCCTCCACTCCTGCCGCCGCTGGAGAAAAATCATACACCGCCGTCGCGGTTACCGTCGTGCCGTTGTATGTCGTGAAGGTCAGTGATACATTGCCATTCTCATCCAGCACCATCTCACCCTTGCTCATACGCCACATATGTATTGGAGTCACAATACCGTTCTTCAAATCTGTGGATAGCGCATACACCAATCTTGAACCTCCCAAAGTCTCCTCCTCATCCACTCGATAACCCGCTGTGATTGTACCCTCGTGGTTGCCATCTTGAATAGGGTAGGTACCAGACATTAGCACGCTATCTGCGGTATTGACATACACATATCCTACTTGTTTGCAGATGCCCGCATAGCTAGACATTGTTTTATTAGATACCATCCGAACTTCCAATACGTTGTTCGCAATTTTCGTTACATGTACACTATCAAAACTGATACTCGTGCTAGGTCCTTTGGCTTCGGTGATACCATACGGGCCATACTGCTCGCCGCCTTCTGTACCTGCTACCACAGCCACCTGCTCTGCGTTGATAATTGGCTGTTTTTCTAGCGGTGTCAGATATGCCACCACACAGCAATTCTCTGCTACCCAATCCTTATCCATCGTGTAAGTTGTCGAATAACTATATGCTTGGTTCTCCACTTTTACCGTATCACCAAAAGTGCCATTCACAAAACTGCGCACCACGCGAGGATGCATATATTCTAGCCAATTGACCTTCTTCCAAGATGTAATCTGATCCGCCTGCTTACCCACCAATCGATTCTCCTTAATCAAAATAGTTAACAGGTATTCCTTGCGCTCTACATTGGCCACCTGCCCACTCACTGTTATAGCCAATTGGCGACTCTTTGGGTCATACGTGTGCGCTATCTCTACCGATGCTTCTGCCACTGTATCGCCTTCTGCCACTCGGTCTTCTTCTACCCAAGTCACCAAATCCGTTGTAGCTCCCACTTCCAATCTTCCACCTTGTTCTGTGCGATTAAACACCACACTTGGTACATTGTAAATGCCCATAAAGTCCATTGCCAACGCATTGCTTTCATCCAAGGTATATTCATCTGTGCCATAGATAGCATGATGACTTACCCAGATATAGGGAGTAGTTTGGTGGTTAAGATATTCCACAATGTATTTCATACCCATAGGGCAATTATTGCAATTCTCACTCGTAAAGTGCTCCAGCAAGAACGTACGAGGAAAAGAGCTTGGCACGCCTTGTACCGACATCGTTGCTGCTATCAATAGCAATAGAAAAATCGAAATCTTTTTCATATATATTTTGATAATAATTCGTTTGCAAAGATAATGCTTTTTTTGCATATCTGCAATTTTTCAACCCACTATGACAAAAAAAAAGAGAAACCCTTTCGGATTTCTCTTTGTGCGCAGGATGAGACTCGAACTCACACGGTCTTGCGACCACTACCCCCTCAAAGTAGCGTGTATACCAATTTCACCACCTGCGCGATGTGCCCAAAACAGGACTCGAACCTGCACGTCTCTCAACACTCGCACCTGAAACGAGCGCGTCTACCAATTCCGCCATTTGGGCGTCGCGTCAGCGACTTTTGTATCGACTGCCGATTCTTTTCCGTATTCAAAGACCTTTTTAGAAAATGAAAGCAGGAACTATGTCCTGCTCATCTCTATAGAGCGGCAAACGAGACTCGAACTCGCGACCCCAACCTTGGCAAGGTTGTGCTCTACCAACTGAGCTATTGCCGCAAAATATTAAAGAACATCGCTCTCCAACCGAAAGCGGGTGCAAAGGTACTGCTTTTTTTTGAACTGACCAAATATTTTGCGAAAAAAATGACAAAAAAGTGCTTTTTATTGACTTTTTTTGTGATATATACCGATTTTTCACTACCTTTGCACAGTATTTCGGGTATTTGCAATCAGTTATAGAACAACGTGACTCCCGATTCCAGAGACCCGACTCAGGAATAATACAAAAAAATGAAAACGCAACAGGAAAAAGAACTAGGTCGTTTGCACACTCGCTTGACTAAGCGCTTCCACAAGGCGTGCGCCGATTATGGATTGATTGCTGATGGCGATCATATCCTTATCGGACTGAGCGGTGGCAAAGATTCGTTGGCTTTGGTCGAACTGCTCGGCAAACGCGCACAGATTCACGTACCACGCTTCCAAGTGACCGCAGTGCACGTGCGCGTCAAAGAGCGCGACTACCACTCCGACCTCAGTTACCTCCAAGACTTCTGCGCGCGCGTGCACGTACCTTTTATAGCACGCGATACGGAAATCGGGAGTCGGGAATCGGAAATCCAAAAGGAGAAAGATCCCTGTTTCCTGTGTTCGTGGTATAGGCGCAAAGTGCTCTTTGATGTGGCACAAGAGCTGGGTTGCAACAAGATTGCCCTCGGGCATCACAAAGACGACCTCGTGGAGACCCTACTCATGAACCTCATCTCCCAAGGCAGTGTGGCTACTATTCCACCCCTCTTGCAAATGGACAAGATGCCTATCCAAATGATTCGTCCACTATGCCTCATCGAAGAACAAGACATTGCTCACTATGCAGCACTTAGCGGTTATGAGAAGCAAACTAAGCTATGCCCACTCGAGAAAGCCAGCAACCGCGCAGAGGTGAAGCAGCTCCTCACCCAATTAGAGGCACTCAATCCCAATGTTCGTGATTCAATCTTTAGTGCGATGGAGAATATTAAGTCCGATTATTTGCCGAGGAAAGTAGGTAGATGATAGCATGAAGTTCCTATGAGGTTCCTATGAGGTTCCTATGAAGTTCCTATGGGAGTAAGTGGCGAGTAAAGGGCAAGAAAAGAGATTATGCAAAATTTTTACACAATATTACTTTTGATTGCGTCCAACGTATTTATGACGCTGGCTTGGTATGGCCATCTGAAGATGGCTGAGTTTTCTTGGTTCAAAACCCTCCCATTGATAGGAGTAATCGCCATTTCGTGGGGCATTGCATTCTTCGAGTACTGCCTGCAAGTGCCTGCTAATCGCATCGGTTTTGAGGGCAATGGTGGCCCCTTCTCCCTCATGCAGCTCAAGATTTTGCAAGAGGTCATCACCCTTGTGGTGTTTATCCTCTTTTCGGTCATCACTTTTCAGATGCAAATCAAGTGGAACCACATCGTAGCAGCACTATGCCTTGTGGCTGCCGTGTATTTTGTTTTTGGGTTCAAGTAAGATATGAAAGTACTATTTGTATGTCACGGCAACATCTGCCGTAGTGTGATGGCGGAGATGATAATGCGCCATATGGTGGCTCAGGCAGGGGCATCTGATCAATGGGAAATCGACTCTTGCGCCACTTCGCGCGAGGAGATTGGCAACGATATCTATCCACCCGCCAAACGCTGCCTCACCGCACACAACGTACCTTTCACCCGTCACTATGCCCGACAAATCACCTTGGCGGACTACGCGCATTTTGATTTCATCCTCTGCATGGAGAACTACAATATCCGCAACCTGGCACGAGTGCTGGGCAATGACCTCTTGGAACAAGATGCGGCTTTGCCAGAACCCAAGATTCGCCGCTTTCTTAACCGCGACGTAGCAGACCCTTGGTACACAGGCGATTTTGAGGTTACTTACCGCGACATCGTAGAGGGATGCCGTGGTCTTCTGTGCGATAAATAATCGAAAATTTGCATATGTGCAAAAATTGTTGTATCTTTGCAGGTTAAATGTAAAAAACCACTAATTATGAACGACTTTTTGAAATTTGCCGTTGATAAAGGCATGAACTCCATGCACGTAGAGAAGGCGATGAACGCCTCTGCGAGCTATATCAGTCCATCCATCTTGGAGGAACGTCAATTGAATGTCACCCAGATGGACGTGTTCTCACGCCTCATGATGGACCGTATCATTTTCCTCGGTACCGAGGTCAACGATTATACTGCCAACGTCATCCAAGCCCAACTGCTTTACCTCGATTCAGTAGATTCAGAGCGCGATATTAGCATTTATCTCAATACCCCAGGCGGCAGTGTCTATGCAGGATTGGGTATTTATGACACGATGCAGTTTATCGGCTCTAAGGTGGCTACCATCTGTACGGGTATGGCAGCCAGCATGGGTGCGGTACTGCTCGTAGCAGGCGAGAAGGGTATGCGTGCTGCGTTGCCCCATAGCCGCGTGATGATCCACCAACCATTGGGCGGAATCCAAGGTCAAGCATCTGATATTGAGATTACTGCTCGCGAGATACTGAAGTTGAAAGATGAGTTGTATCAGATTATCTCCGATCACTCTGGTCAAACGATGGATAAGATTCGCCAAGATGCTGACCGCGATTATTGGATGACCGCTAACGAGGCATTGGACTACGGAATGATTGACAAAGTATATACTAAGAAGTAGTTTAGTGAACGCTTCGCTACTGTTTAGTGTTTAGAGTTTAGTGTTTAGAGAAAATGGGAAATAAGAAACAAGAGAAATGTGCGTTCTGTGGACGTGAGATGAAGGAACTGTTTCGCGCAGATATTCCAGGCGTGTATATCTGCCACGAGTGTATCGAGACAGGGCACAAGATGATCATGGAGATGCAGGTGCAGAAAGCACAGAATCCAGAAATAGAAGGACTAGAATTATCCACCCTACCTAAACCTGCAGAGATTAAGGCCTTTCTTGACCAATATGTGATTGGTCAGGACGAAGCCAAACGCTACCTTTCCGTAGCGGTGTACAACCACTACAAGCGTGTACTCCAACCCAAAGATGACAACGGTGTAGAGATAGAGAAGAGCAATATCCTGCTTGTCGGTTCTACGGGTACGGGCAAGACACTGCTTGCTCGCACGATTGCCAAACTGCTGAAAGTGCCTTTTGCCATCGTGGATGCAACTGCGCTGACCGAAGCTGGATATGTGGGTGAGGATGTGGAGTCGCTATTGGTTCGCCTGCTGCAAGATGCGGACTATGACTTGCAGAAAGCTCAACGCGGAATCGTGTTTATTGATGAGATAGACAAGATTGCCCGCAAGAGCGAAAACCCCAGTATCACACGTGATGTGTCGGGCGAGGGTGTGCAACAGGGCTTATTGAAACTACTCGAAGGTTCGGTCGTGAACGTACCCCCACAAGGCGGACGCAAGCACCCTGAGCAAGAGTTTATCCACGTGGACACACGCAATATCCTCTTCATCTGCGGCGGCGCGTTTGACGGTATTGAGCGTAAGATTGCACAACGCATGAACACACAGGTGGTGGGCTTTGATGCACAGAAGAAAGCGCAAAAGATTGACAAAGACAACCTGCTGCAATATGTGGCTCCACAAGACCTCAAGTCCTTCGGTCTTATTCCTGAGATCATCGGTCGTCTGCCTATCTTGACCTACCTGCGTCCGCTCGACAAACAGGCACTGCGCAATATCCTCACCGAACCCAACAACGCCATTGTAAAGCAATACAAGAAACTGCTGGAAATGGACGGTTTCCAGCTCACCTTTGCGCCAGATATGTTGGATTATGTGGTAGATAAGGCATTGGAGTACAAACTCGGTGCACGCGGACTGCGCGGACTGATGGAAACAGTGATGATGGACGTGATGTTTGACCTGCCGTCATCGAAAAGCCGAAAGAAGAGTTTTGAGGTGACTAAAGCGTATGCACAAGAGCGAATCGAGAAAGCCGACCTCTATCAATTGAGAATGAAGAATTAAGCATTTAGAATAATATGAAAAAAGTACTGATTATGATGACTATGGTAGCAACATTAGCAGGTTGCTGCGCTAAGAAACCTCATTACGAGAGCGTCAATGATTATCCCGTGAAGCAAGGTTCACTCGATGAAATGATCTACACCCCTGAGAAAACAACTTTCTCTGTGTGGAGCCCTAATGCCGACACCGTGTATCTGAACCTCTATGCAGATGCCACTACTGTTGCACCATTGCAAAAACTCCGTATGTGCCGCCAAAAAGACGGCAGTTGGCTCAAGACCGTTAAGGGCGACCTCAATGGTCAGTTCTATACTTTCCAAATCGTAGAACCTACTTCTCGTTGGAAACTGCATGAGACACCAGGTATCTTTGCCAAGGCAGTGGGCGTGAATGGTCGTCGTGGAGCCATCATTGATCTCGCTACCACCAATCCTGAGGGGTGGGCAGAGGACGTGCGTCCTGCTTTCGCAGGTGCTAAAGATGCGATCATCTATGAGATGCACCACCGCGATATGACTATCCATGAGACTTCAGGTGTAAAGAACAAAGGTAAGTTTATCGGTTGGACCGAACATGGCACCAAGACCGCCGAGGGACTAGCCACAGGTATCGACCACCTCGTGGAATTGGGTGTCACCCACGTGCAGATCCTACCATCCTACGACTACGGCTCAGTCGATGAGTCACGCCTCAGCGACAATGTCTATAACTGGGGTTATGACCCAGTGAACTACAACGCTCCCGATGGTGGCTATAGCACCAATCCTTACGACCCTGCTACGCGTATCCGCGAGATGAAGCAGATGATTCAAGCATTGCATAAGGCAGGTATCCGCGTGATTATGGATGTGGTGTACAACCATACCTTCAATGTCGAGAACAGTAATTTCACCCAGACCTGTCCTGACTACTTCTACCGTTTGCATGACAATGGCGAGCTCGGCAACGCTTCGGGCTGTGGCAACGAGACTGCCAGCGAACGCGCAATGATGCGCAAATACATCATCGAGTCATGCCGCTATTGGATCGAGGAATACCACATGGACGGCTTCCGCTTCGACCTCATGGGTATCCACGATGTAGAAACCATGAACGCGGTACGTGCTATGATGGACAGCATCGACCCATCGCTACTGCTCTATGGAGAGGGTTGGGCTGCAGGTGCGCCACTGTACAACGGCGATTCGCTCTGCATGAAAGCCAATATGCAAAAGTTGCCTAATATCGGTGCTTTCTGCGACGATATGCGCGATGCACTACGTGGTCCATTCTCCGACAACAATAAGGGTGCGTTCCTCATTGGCGAGAAAGGACACGAGGAGAGTATCAAATTTGGTCTTGTAGGTTGTATCGCACACCCAGAGGTGGATATGAACAAAGTCAACTACTCTAAGCAAGCATGGACTACTCAACCTACTCAATGTATCAGTTACGTGTCTTGCCACGATGATATGATGCTCACCGATCGCCTCAAAGCCAACAAGCGTCTGCGCCTAGGCGAGTTGCAAAAGCTTAGCAAACTCGCGCAAACAGCCGTACTCACCTCACAAGGTATGCCATTCCTATGGTGCGGCGAGGAGATCGCACGCGATAAGAAGGGTGTGCACAACTCCTATTGCAGCCCCGATGATATCAACGCCATTGACTGGTCACTCAAGGCAGAGAACATCAATCTCTTCCGCTACTACCAAGGTCTGATTGCCATGCGCAAAGCGCACCCTGCTTTCCACATGGGCGATGCGGATTTGGTTCGCCAAAACTTGCACTTCTTGCCTGCGCCAGAGGGCGTGGTGGCATACGTGCTCAACGGCGAAGCCGTAGGCGATAGTTGGAAGACTATCGTAGTCATACTCAATGGTCAAACACGTAGCGCACAAGTGGCATTGCCAGAGGGCGAATATCGCTTCGCATGCGTGGATGGCGAGTGCCCATACTACGGCGAACGCATTGCAGAAAAGACCGTGCGTGTAGAACCTCAGTCGGCGGCTATCCTCTATCTATAAATCGTTAACCCTTGGTTAACCTTTGGTTAAGCTTCGGCATAGGTTTTGTAAGTGGTGTAGTAAACCAATACATACACTATGAGAACGAAAGATTTAATAGCTAAGCGTCTGCGCCGCGAACAAGCTACGCAGCGCAAGCAGAGAAACCAACAAGCGTCTAAACGTATTTCAACTCCTGCCGTACAGGAGTTGGAATACACCATACCTGCTGGTTTCCCCGAAGAGGTACAAGCCGAAGCACAACACCTACCCATTGCCGCTATTCCTGCCAATGAACTGCTCCGCCGACGCGATATGCGCGACGTCCTAACCTTCACTATCGACCCTAATGAGGCCAAGGATTTTGACGATGCGCTCTCCTTCCAAATCCTCGACACGGGCAACTACCAGATTGGTATCCATATCGCCGATGTCACGCATTATTTGCAGGAGCAAACGGCACTAGATGAGGAAGCATATCGACGAGGCACCAGTATCTATCTCGTGGATAGGGTCATCCCTATGCTCCCCGAACGACTGAGCAACCAGCTTTGCAGCCTTCGCCCTAACGAAGACAAGCTCTGTATGTCGGTCATTGTGGAGATGGACCCCAATGCCAAGGTACTACGCCACAAGATTTGCCGCACCGTCATCTGCTCCAACCATCGCCTCACCTATCGTCAGGCACAAGATATGTTAGACGGTCAGACAGTAGCCAACCAGTCGCTATCTCAAGCATTGCAGGTGCTCAACGGTTTGGCACAGACAATGCGCACTGATCGCTTCCGCAGAGGAGCCATCAATTTTGAGACACCCGAAGTGCATTTCCGCCTTGATGAGCAGGGAGAACCTGCTGAGATATTCTTCCATAAGTCGCTAGACACCAACCACCTCATCGAGGAGTTTATGCTGCTCGCCAACCGCATTGTAGCCACAGAGATTGGCAAACGCAAATCAGGACTCCCAACTCCCGACTCCGAACTTCCCCCTTCCGAAAAGGAGAAACCAGCCCGTCCTTTTGTCTATCGAGTGCACGATAATCCCGACCCTAAGAAGATTGGCAAACTCAGCAATTTCATCAAGCGTTTTGGGTTACACCTCAAACTGTCTAGCAACAGCAAGACCACCCACAAGCATATCAACGCCCTCTTGGATGATTGTCAAGGGCGCCCATGCCAAACGCTCGTAGAAACGCTCACCATTCGCTCCATGGCGAAAGCAGTCTATTCCACCGACAATATCGGACACTACGGATTGGCATTCCCCTACTATACCCACTTCACCTCACCCATCCGCCGCTATCCCGACATGATGGTGCACCGCCTTGTAGCCAAATACCTCTTGCAGTCCAAAGCCCTCTGCCGCAGCGACAAAGAGGAACTAGAGCAAGCATGCGTACACTGTTCCGACTGCGAATTGGCAGCGCAGATGGCGGAGCGCGATTCCATTAAAGAGATGCACGCACGTTGGATCAGCAATCATCTGGGCGAGGAGTTTGATGCCATCATCAGTGGAGTGACCGAGTTCGGACTCTTTGTCCAACTCACCGATACACTCACCGAAGGACTAGTGCCTATTCGCACCATCGAGCCACACGATTATATGCAATTCGACGAGGAGAACTACTGCCTTATCGCTGCACGCAGTGGCAACACATATACCCTATCCGACCCTGTCCGTGTGCGGGTTACCAAAGTAGATATCAATCGCAAACTCATTGATTTTGCACTCATACATCACCAGCAACAATGAACCGACTAACCTTCATCCTACTCCTGCTACTACTCTTCAGCGTATCCACATGGGCTGAGGTAGTTACGCTGCGCTCTGGACAAACCATCAAAGGAGAACTGCTGCTGCAAAACGATGAAGTCGTGATTATCCGCGCCAAAAATGGCATGCGCTATCAATATCCCACTCAAGAGGTGGTCAGTATCCGAGATGACAATGCGCCTCACCAACCTACAACGACTGATGATCATTATGCCACTAACGTCAGACCAATCAATATCGCGCTGCAAGCCCACGGAGGCGCCGTGTATCTTCCCCAATTAGGTTGGGGCGGACAATTTGGTGCGGATTTTATGATTGGTTCACGCGCTATTAAGGGCACACGTATGTTTGTTGGGGGTGGTATTGGCTACCGCGCCAAGGCCATTAGCGGCACCACCTATTCGTTCATACCGTTGCAAGCATACCTATCCGCACCAATCACCGACCAAAAGCATGCTCCTATGGTAGGAATGAATATCGGCTACGGCTTTTCGGCAAACAAACATACACAGGGCGGAATATGCGTAGGGGCTACCTTCGGCGGCAGTTATCTCATCAATCAGCAAACCAGTCTGCAATCTGGTATCTACGCTGAGTGGCAGCAAGCACAAACCGACGTCACCGAATACATCAATGACATCCCATATACCAACCACGTAGGATGCAACTTCATCGCCATAGGAGCGAAGATTGCCATCCTGTTTTGATTATAGTAGAAAGAATTGTAGTATGAAAGCAGTCAAGAAATTCCAAAGCAAACCGCAACCTCGCAAAAATCGTGTTTCCATTTTGCTCAACGATAGCGAGATGCGTGCGTTGGAGCGCTACTGCAACCAATATACTGTCAAGAATCGTTCGCGCCTAATCCGCGAAACGCTTATGCGCAATATCCTCAAGCGATTCGACAACGATTCGCCTACTCTCTTCGACTAACCTACACTACCTTCCAGACTCACCTGCAGGAGCTTCTGCGCTTCTACGGCAAACTCCATCGGTAGTTTATCCATCACCTCTTTGGCATAGCCGTTCACAATCAAACCTACCGCATCTTCCACACCTATACCACGTTGTTGGCAATAGAATAGTTGGTCTTCGCTAATCTTACTCGTGGTGGCCTCATGCTCGATGATGGCTGTAGGATTTTGTATGCGCATGGTGGGGAAGGTGTGTGCACCGCACTTATCGCCCAGTAGCAGACTATCACATTGGCTATAGTTGCGCACGTTATCTGCATTGGGCATCACGCGCACCAATCCGCGATAAGCGTTCTGACTTTTGCCTGCCGATATACCTTTACTGATGATACGCGAGCGCGTGTTCTTGCCGATATGAATCATCTTCGTACCTGTATCGGCTTGTTGATAATTGTTGGTCACCGCTACCGAATAGAACTCTGCACTCGAGTTATCACCTTTCAGAATGCAGCTAGGGTACTTCCAGGTGATTGCCGAACCCGTCTCTACTTGTGTCCAACTCAACCTAGCATTCTCGTGGGTGATACCGCGTTTGGTCACAAAATTATAGATGCCACCCTTACCCTCTTTATCGCCGGGGTACCAGTTCTGCACGGTGGAGTATTTTACTTCGGCATCCTTGTGCACCACAATCTCCACGATCGCCGCGTGCAACTGATTCTCATCGCGCATAGGAGCAGTACATCCTTCTAGGTAACTCAGATATGCTCCTTCATCTGCCACTAGCAAGGTGCGCTCAAATTGTCCGGTATTACCCGCATTGATACGGAAATACGTACTCAGTTCCATCGGACAACGCACGCCTTTGGGGATATATACAAACGACCCGTCAGAGAACACGGCAGAGTTCAATGCTGCATAGAAATTATCGTTGGCTGGCACCACCGAACCCAAGTATTTCTGCACCAGCTCGGGATATTCTTGTACGGCTTCGGAGATGGAGCAGAAGATGATGCCTTTCTCCGCCAAGGTCTCGCGGAAGGTCGTTTTCACCGACACGGAGTCCATCACCGCATCCACCGCCATATTGCCTGCCAATGCTGCGCGCTCTTCTAGAGGGATACCCAGTTTGTCAAAGGTTTTCATGAGTTCTGGGTCTATCTCTTTTTTCTCATCGCCTGTATGTGTCTTAGGGGCAGCATAGTAGGAGATGGCTTGAAAGTCGATCTCTGGTATGGTCAAATGTGCCCAATTAGGATGTGGCATAGTCAGCCATTTGCGGTATGCCTTGAGGCGAAACTCCAGCAGCCATTCGGGTTCATTCTTTTTCGCAGAAATCAACCGTATGACATCTTCATTCAAGCCTATTGGAATCACTTCGGTCTCCACATCTGTGGTGAAACCGTACTTATACTCCTGACTCGTTATTTCTTCTATCTCTTTCATTCCAATATCCTATATCCATTAGGCGGAACGCCGTCCATTAGCCCAAAGGGCGTCCAACAAAAAAGAGCCACTCTACTGAGCGGCTCTTTTTTGTAAGAGGTACCTGGCGGATTCGAACCGCCGTCCCCGGTTTTGCAGACCGATCCCTAACCGCTCGGGCAAGGTACCAAACTTGCGAATTGCGAGTGCAAAATTACTGCTTTTTTTTGATATAACCAAATATTTTCTGATTTTTTCGCAAAAAGATTACTTTTTATAGCATATTTCTTGCGTATATGCAAAAAAAACAGTAATTTTGCACTCGATTTCAAGCCGCGATGGTGGAATCGGTAGACACGAAGGACTTAAAATCCTTTGGCCAGTGATGGTTGTGCGGGTTCAAGTCCCGCTCGCGGTACTGAAAGGGAAAACTCAAAACGCATAAGCTTGCTTAAATGTGTTTTGGGTTTTTGCTTTTGCAAGTGGTGCGCAGGGACTCCCGTAGGAAGTCCCGCTTTTTTTATGGCACTAGCAATCCATTAATCACCCTACGCAGTGCACCCAAATTGTGTTCGTCCTTGGGATGAACACGATTAGTCAGTAGCACCACTGCTCGTTTCTCTGTGGGCAATATCGCCACACTCGTGCCTGTATATCCTGTATGGCGACAACTCTGAATCAGCGCGCCCGTCGAAGTCTCCACACTATCCGTCCATAGTCCCGCGTTACACCCTTGTGCACGTACCTTCTCTGGTAGATTCATAAACCATATTGCCCACGTTGCCACATCCTCGGCTGTGGCAAACACGCCCGCATTACCCGACACGCCGCGCATCATTACGCGTGCCAGTGGGTCGTGCACTTCGCCGCGCAAGCATACACCATCTATACACTCGGTAGGAGCTATACGTCCATGCAACCTATCTGCTGGCAGCCAACCCATCTCACGCAAACCCAATTCCTTGTACAACCCTGTGCGCATATAACGGTTGATATCCGTGCCTACTATCGCCTCTACCACGCGCTGCAGACTGATGAAGTTTAGACAAGAGTATCGATACTTCTCGCCCACACCACTCGGACGTTGGCATCTTCCTATCGTATCAATCATAAAATCTCTAAGTGCCTGATCTGTCAACTGCAAACTGTCAACTATCCACTGCAATCCCTTCACTCCCATATACGCAGGTAGTCCCGAATAATGCGTCATCAGATGGCGCACATCCACATCGCTATGGTACCCTGGCAGGTACTCACACACCTTATCATCGGCCGACAATCGTTCCTCTGCTATCAACAGCAGTACTGCCGAACCAGCACCAGTAGGTTTGCTCACCGATGCCAAATCAAAAATCGTGTTTTCGGTCATTGCTTCCACTTCAGGATACACCGCACGATTGCCATATGCCTCTGTATAGACTATCTCACCATCTTCCACCACGCACAATACCGCTCCAGGGATGATTGTATCCGCTATCGCTTCCTCTATCACCACACGCGCGCTATCTACATCATACGAGATACTATCACCACCCTGTTTCCCGCACGATGACAAAAACAAGCCTATCAAGGCAACTAATAATGTCTTTTTAATAACCATATCTTATTTATCTGCCGCAAAAATACTATTTTTTTTGCATATATACAATTTTTTTTGTACTTTTGCAGCGTTATATTCTAAAAATATGCTTTTTACAAACATTTCAGTACCATGAAACGCCTTCTTTTTGCTTTTCTTTTTTCTTTTTGCTCCTTTATACTTTCATCAGCATCCGACACTATCCGAGTGCTTTGCATCGGCAACAGTTTCTCTTGGGATGCAGTCGAACAAGAACTTGCGCCACTTTGCGATGCCAGCAAGTTGCCCATCATTATCGGCAACCTATACTACGGAGGCTGCTCTTTAGAGCAGCACCACACCTTCCTCATAAAGGATACTGCTGCCTACAGCTTCCGTTATATCCAAGAGGGCATCCGTACTCCTCACGAGGGCTATTCATTGCGCCAAGCGCTCTTGCTTGACCAGTGGGACTATATATCCTTCCAACAGGCTAGCCATGACAGCGGTATACAGTCCACCTATGAGCCCTATCTCGGCGCACTCATCGACTCTGTACGTGCCTACCAACCCAACGCTCAACTCTGCTGGATGCAAACATGGTCCTATTCTGAGGACGCCAAGCATCCCGCCTTTCCACGCTATCAGAAGAGCCAGCAAATCATGGATGATAGTATCCAATCCGCTACCCTTGCGCTACTCTTACGCTACCCCGAGCTCAAACTCATCCCTTGTGGCAAAGCCATCACGCTCGCGCGTCAAACCAAACTCGGCGATACCTTATGCCGAGATGGATACCACCTCAACTACGTCTATGGGCGCTATACCGCAGCATGCGTATGGTACGAACTGCTCACAGGCAAAGATTGCCGACGCAATCCTTACAAGAACGCCGACATGACCCCACAGCAAAAGCGCCTCACCCAACGCGCCGCACACCGAGCGATTGATAGACCATAACAATCCTCACTAGGGTTATCGCCTCGGCATTCGGTATCACAAATACGTTCCCCCACCCAGCTCTCACGGGCTGGGTGGGGTTTTTATGGAGGAGGGGAGAGAAGTAACGAGACCACTATTTGATTTGCATCACGGCTTGGATCAACTGCTCAGCAGTGAGATTGGTGGCATTGTTGATGCGCGTTTTGTAGGTATAGATAGTGTTGATAGAATAGTCGAGCAGTTTGGCTATCTGCGCGTTGTCGTTGATGCCTAACCGAATCAGCGCAAAGATACGCAACTCAGCATTCAATAGCTCGTTGGGCTTGAGAAGAATCTGCTGCTCGGGCTTGAGCAATAGATTAAATTGCTCCACAAAATGGGGATAGATATGTAGAAACATCGTATCAAATCGCTTGTAGAAATTGTTTTTCAACCCTCGCACATCTGCATAGGATGGGATAGCGAATAGTTCTTCCCAACGTTTGTCTTGCGCTTTGCGTTTGACATAGCGTTGGTATTTTTCGAATATACTATACACCGAATTTTCGTTGCATAGGAACGTAGCAATACACTCCTCTTTAATCTTATTTGCTTCGGTCAGTTGCTGGTTGGTAGATTGGATGTTTTGCTCGGCTCTCACGAGTGCACGGTGACGATTATAGAGCATCACGAATGCCACTAATATGCCCGCAATCAGAATATATAGGCATATATTGAGCCATGTCACACGCCTATTTTGCTCCTGTTCGATCATCAGTTGCTGCTGCTCAATGATAGGCATCACACGGCTGATATTCACCTGTCGGTGTCGAGCATTGTAGAAGGTAGCATCGTCCAATGCTGCTTGGATATACACCGCTGCTTCCGTCACTTGCCCGCGTGCAAACACATTTTGTGCCACAATACTCATAGCCACAGTCTCTTTGGTACAACTCTTGATATCGGCAATCGCTGCCAATATGATATTGCGATTGGCAAGCAAGGTGTCGCCCATATTCTGATAGATGAATGCCAATGAAGAATAGGCAATGGCCTTCTGATGTTCGGTGATTTGTGAGGTTTCTAATACGCGATTAAATCGCTGGATGGCCAAATTACTCTCTCCCATTTTCATAGCATAGAGAGCCGCGGTGGACCAATAGCGAATGGTGTCTTCGGGTGAAATGCGCTTCAGTGCTTCTTGACTGAGTCGATTGCCATAGTTGATATATTCATAACTAATCTTACCATGGGCATAGTCCGCCATATCGTACAGCAGACGCGCATAGTGGATGTAATATTCCGCTTGAATATCCTGTTCGCATGAGGCGATGTCTATTGCCTGGAAGATATCCGAACTCTCTTTGAATAGTCCCGAACTAAGGTAGAGAAACGCCTGTTTGATTTGCGCTTGCGCGATCTTATTGCTCTCCTTGGAGAGGAGTGCCTCGTCTAGGAGTTTCTCCACGTATATCGTAGCCGTATCATAGGAGTAAGACTGATATTCTTCGGTCAGCGCCAACAACCGATCATAGTGGTTCATCGGTGCCTGTTGCAACAATTGAATACGCTGCTGTTTTTGCTGCTGATATACCTCTCGCTCAGCCAGCACCTCATTCAATGCAGCCAAATCGCTATCGCTACTAGCTATCAGCCCTACATGCGCTAAGAGCAGCGCACATATTATGTAAATATATCTCATGGTTTCATTACTTTGATGGCGTGTTGCTCACTTCCCACAATGTATATGCCCGGCGCAGCCGTTTGCATATTGGCTACAGGTCGCCCAATGATGTCGTAGGCTGTTTGCTCATTGCTCAGCGAAGGCACTATGGTCTCTTCCACGTCTGTTCCCCCACAGTCGGCTGCCGGTACCCAGTTCCAGAAGTTTGCTTGGTAACTACCTATTTCCTTCTCTACATCTTGGCAGTGGAGATCACAATAGGTAGCATTTCCCTTCGCATTAGCAAAATAGAAGGCAGTAGCGGCTTTTTGCACATGAATAGACTTCAGCACAAGGTTCTCTATCGGATTGGCTCCCGCAGCAATATAGAAAGCGTGTTGGCGAGAGTCTAGAACATCCACATTCTCTACTTGAATATTCTTGACTACATATCTGCCAGTTGGTCCAATATTAAACGCACCTTGCATATTTCCCCAGAAGTCGCCCGACGTACCTTTAGTGCCGCGTTTACAACCTGCATGTACGATAGTGATGTCATGCAGGCGTATCATACCTTCATCACCAAAACCTTTGCCATCGAAATCCGCATTGACGCGAACCCCGCTTTCTAATGGATCAAAGATAGCGATATGATGGGCATAGTGATTCGTTCCGCCAAAGAACCCAAGCGATGAAGCACGCCAGTTGTTCTCGGCTGTGCAATAGGCATAGGTCACATCCTTACACATGCGAGCAGTGGTCCACGAAGCCATATCGTCATCGCCATTGTTGCGGAATGAGCAATATTGGATAGTGTGTCCAATAGAGGCATGCGAAGCATTAAAACCATCGGCATAATGGTTACGGAAGCGACAATGCTCTACTAGCAGATTCTCGCTGCCTGTTGCTGAGTAATCCGCTATCCATGCGCCACACTCAAAGTGCTCCGTCCAACAATTACGAATCACCGAGTTCTTTCCCCATGAGCCCATAAATGTTTTACCCACTTGCTTGGAATTATCGTTATTATAATAGCGTTGATTATTAATCGTATTGATATACATCCCCTCGATGCGGATATTGCTACGGTTGGTCTCAAAACCACGTTGAGAGTAGGTAGCACTATTGTCAGAAGGTGCCGAAAAGAATATCTCGGTGTACCACATACCTGCACCTACTAAGTGCGTATTATCATAGTTGATATAGATACGTTTAGCTACATCCCATTTCCCTGCGGGTATATAGATTGTTTTTCCGCGATGTTTGCTAACAAAATCTTGCAGACTGGTGCCATCATACTGCACTTTATCTCCCTCTATACTCTCGAATGTCACTGGTTCAGGTACCATTTCGAGTTCTACAAAGTCAATGGTATAAGGTATGGTATTGTCGTCTGCTTTCACCACGCGCAATTGCTCACCCTGTGCTATAGGTCGCGAGAGACGCACATGCATCTCATCAAATCGCATGCGTATCACGCAATTGGCAATAGGGGTGTTTACAGGATAAGTACCCGTACAGTACTGCCAAGCCCAATAACTATCTAGAGTCAATTCACCTACTTTTTCATCACTAGCATAGATATGCACATTGCCTCTGGTCCCTACCCCCTCCTCACTATCGGGTAGGGAGAAGCGCATGGTAAGTCCATCGCCAGGATTATTCACGCGCCATGCTACATAGTCATTGGCTTCTACCAGCTGTACCGCTTGCTGATGCGATGCCTCTGATTGCAGGAGGCGTTGGTCATCCGTTGCTTCTAAGAAGATGCCATTGGTTGAGCAATAGTTGGGCTCTGCCTCATAGCGTTCGTAAGGGCGGTTGTAGTATCCGCGTTGCAAACTGTCCGTAGCAAATACATAAACATCTGTGACTCCTTGAGATTGAGCCACATTACAGCTAGCTACCAAAGATAGCAAGCCAAATAGCATAATTCGTGGGGTTTTCATACTGGTAAAATGAGAGATTTTTGATTGCGAGGGCAAAGGTAATCATTTTTTTTCAAATAGAAAAATCGGAGGGGAAAAGAGGAGGTTATTTAGATAAAATATACCAATTATTTTTTTATAATATATCTATATTTTTTTCTAAACAAAAAAATAGATTATTATTCTTAAGAATAATAGTATATATATATCATCGCATTTTTATCCATATTTTTTTTATATTATTTGACAAACCGACAAAATACTTATAACTTTGCATCGTCAAAAGACAAAATTTAGCTTGTCTAAAACACAATTATTAACCTTTTAAATTATCAACACAATGAAAAAATTTACTCTTATTCTTGCCGCTGCTCTTATGAGCATGGGCGCAATGGCGCAACACACTTTGAACAACCCAGTGGGTGCCGATGGTCGCTACATCGTGAAGTATGACTGCGCAGCTGATCAATTTGCTGCTGCCAATGACATGGAGGCAGATGAGACTTTCACTTTCGCTGTGGACGTGACTGGTACATGGTTAGAGGACTTCCTCAAAGGTACTCCAGCTGCTGAAGGTGCAAGCCGTGGGCTTGCTATCAACAAATGGACTAGCAAAGGTGATGTTAGTGGTGAGACCAACCGTATGAAACAAATCAAAGGCAATATCTGGGGTATGACCGTAAACTATGCACAAATCTTCGTTAATAAAGATGTATTGGCTGCTGAGATTTTGAAGGCAGACTCTATACTTTACATCTATGGTCAAATCTTTGGTTTCGAATATACCGAGGATAACCCTGGTGCAGGATGGTGGATGTGGGAAGAACAACCTGTGGATGTAACCCAAGCTCCAGGTTCTGACTGCTTGTTCGCATTCGCTCCTTATACAGGCGCTAAGACCTCTCCAGAATTCTATGCAGATGATTACGAAGAGGGTATCTATGGTAGTGGCGAGATGGGCTTTGCAGCTCCTTGCGTAGATGCTTCTACAACTGCTGTAGAGAACGTTGAAGTTAAGAAACAAGGTGCTAAGTTCATCGAGAATGGTCAAATGTACATCATGCACAATGGTGTGAAATACAACGCATTGGGCGCACAAGTTAAGTAATCTGACATTCTATTCTATCAATCGGGGCGGTATCACCGCCCCGATTATCCTATTTTTCTATGTGCGGGCAACCCGCGCGTATTGTCGAACTAATATACCCTTAAATTAGTATGAATCATACACTGCACAGAGCACTCTGCACCCTGCTACTGCTCATTCTTGCTTGGCATCTCCATGCCAAGCCTATCGAAGGTACAGTATCCGACGTCACAGGCAATCCCATCATCGGAGCCACTATCATCGAAGTGTCCACATCCAACGGTACCGTAACGGATATGGATGGCCAGTTCTTCATGGACGTTCAAGATGGTCAAAAGATTCAAATATCCTATGTAGGCTACCGTTCCGAAACTATTGTAGTGGAAGAGGGCAAATCCATCTATCCCATCGTATTGACCGAAGATACCGAACTGCTGGACGATGTGGTAGTTATCGGCTATGGCACCCAACGCCGTAGCGATGTTACAGGATCTATCTCCTCCGTTTCTGCCAAGGATATTGCCGATTTCTCGTCCAAGTCTTTAGCCGAGTCGTTGCAGGGTATGGCAGCAGGTGTGACCGTAACCAAGGGTAGTGGTTCGCCAGGTGAATCAGCTGATATCCTTATACGTGGTGCAGGTTCGCTCAATGGTATGGCACCCCTCTACGTAGTGGATGGTGTGGCACAATCTACGGGATTCAACTTCAATATGCGCGATGTGGAAAGCATCGAAGTGCTCAAAGATGCTGGTTCAGCAGCCATCTATGGTTCGAAAGCTGCAGGCGGTGTGATTCTCATCACCACCAAGAAAGGCAAAAGCCAACGCACACAAGTGGACTTAAATGCGCGCGTTGGATGGCGCAATATCACATCCAACATCAAGCTCCTCGGTACCGAAGATTGGATACGTGCACGTGATATCTGGGGTACAGGTAGCACACTTGACGTACTCGGAGCTTCATCTATCGAAGAACTGCCCAATACCGATTGGATGGACGTGATGTTCGGCACAGGTATTGAACAAGAATACAACGTTTCGGTTAGTGGCGGTGGCGAAAAAACTAAAATGTTCCTCTCCATCGGCTATTTAGATGAGAAGGGTACATATCTAGACACGCGCGCAAAGCGCTATTCTTTTCGTACCAATCTCGACCATAAGATTGGCAAACATGTCACCATTGGCGAATCTATCTATGGTGCCATGACATCGTCCAACCCTTCTACCAACTCTTCTATTTACAATCATACGGTACCCTTCCGCACCGTACCTGTGGCAGAAGTTCTGGATGAAAACGGTGATTATGCACAGACACCTATGTCCGTGGGATCTGGTCCTAACTTCGCAGGTCTTGAAGCTGCCTACCACGATATTCAGGACAAGAACTACCACCTCAACGCACAAGCCTACCTTAATGTAGAATTTATTCCTGGACTGACGTGGCATACCACTGGTTCTGCCACGTTGGGTGCATACTCCAAACGCTTCTTTACCGAGTACAAAGATTTTGGTCCCGTACAAGTGGGTATTGATGGTGGACAACTGGATTCCTACGCTGGTACCAATCTACGCCTAATGTTCAACTCCGTATTGACCTATGATGCACAGTGGGGCGATCATAGCTTCAAAGCCATGGTGGGTACCGAATGGTGGAAATATGACGGCTATGACCTCTCTGTCAATAGTTATGGTTTCTCTATTCCCATTGCTCAATCCATCGCTCTCGCTACGGCTGGGGCTACCAAGGATGCATCGGATGGTATTCCACAAGAACGTCGTGGCTCAGCCTTCGCCCGTATCAACTACGATTATCAAGGCAAATACCTGCTTACTGCTAACTTCCGTGCAGATGCGTCCGACCGATTTGTCAAGAAACATCGTTGGGGATTCTTTCCATCTGTTAATGTGGGTTGGCGCTTGAGCGAAGAGAGTTGGATTAAGGACAATGCATCCGATTGGCTATCCAACGCCAAACTTCGTGCATCGTGGGGTATTTTGGGTAACGATAATATACCACAATACATGTACTCTTCTATTTATTCGCTTAGTGGTGTGAGCCATGCTTTCGACAATAGTGCCATTGGCCAGACAGGAGCGTGGATTGCCATTTTGGGTAACGAAGACCTCAAATGGGAAGAAGTCAATCAAACGGATATAGGTCTTGATTTAGGTTTCTTCAAGAATCGTCTGACCTTTACCTATGACTACTACAACCGCCAAACCCGCGATATGCTCTATCAGGGCTCGCTCTGTCTCACTAGTGGTATGAGCTATTACTTCAGCTCGGATGATCCTGCCAATACGGTTCCTGTATATTTCAACGCAGGATTGGTACAGAACCAAGGACACGAAATCACGCTGCAGTGGCAGGACAAACGCCGTGAAGTACAATATAGCGTGGGCGTCAATATGTCCTTCAACCAAAATATGGTGAAGCAAGTAGGCGACAAACCAGGTGCGAGCATCATCGACAAGGGTCTAGATGCAGCATGGCCATTATTGGCGCGTACCGAGGACAACCACCCTATGTCTATGTTCTATGGCTATGAAGTACTTGGCATCTTCCAAAACCAAGAGCAAGTGGATGAATACAACCAATACGCTCTGGAGCAATGGCGCAAAAACAATCCTAACCACCCCTACGGATATGCTGAGAACGGACAGCCACTCAATGCCGACGGCAAGGAGATTGGTATCTACTATCAAAAAGCCAATACGGGCGTAGGAGACCTTATTTATGATGATAATGGACAGGGCATGGTCAATGCGGCAAGCCGCAAGTATATTGGCAATCCATGGCCTTTGATGACACTGGGTATCAACGCTTCAGTCGCTTACAAGGGCTTCGATATATCCATGGTATTCTCTGGTGCTTTTGGATTCGACATCATGAACCTCGTAAAGCCATATACACACATGTTTATGAGCGACAATACTACCGCGGCCATCTTCACTACTTCTTGCTTCGGCAAAGACAACACTACCGTCACAGAGAATCCACGTGTGGGTTATCTGGATGCTGATGGTAAAGTCATAGGAGATGGTGCTGCTAACCGCAACTACTCTACCGTATCAGGGTATATGGTAGAAAAAGGCGACTACCTCAAACTCAAAAATCTATCCATCGGTTATACACTACCACAGAAGTACAGCCGTAAAGCCAAGATGGAACGCTTGCGCATCTATTTCTCAGCGCAAAATCTATTTACCATCACCCAGTATTCAGGAGTGGATCCTGAGATTGGCGGCAATAGTTTGATGTACAATGTTGATCACCAAAATCGCTATTTGCCTTCTAGATTGTACTCATTTGGACTTGACTTATCTTTCTAACAAACTTCTAATATACTTACAGTCATGAAAAAGAATCTTGTTAGTCTATTCTTCGCAGCATTGATTGGCTTGACCAGTTGCTCCGACTTTTTCGACATTTCCAACCCTCAGACCCTATCTACCGATAATTTCCCCGCAACGATGGCACAGGTGGACCAATTGGTTACTTCGGCATACGCCCAAAGCCATAGCATCGGTATGTATGCCTTCTATTGGTTCCCTATGGGTGTATGGCTCTACGATCATACTACAGACTTGTATGGCTCATACGACGAGCGTGCTACCTCTCAGGATAACTATACTAGTATTGATTCACGCTATATCACTACCACCTATACCGATTTGTGTAAGTGGATGAAACTGGCTTCTACAGGTATCGAGGGCATCGAGTTCTACCGCAAGAACTATGGCAAAGAAAACGAGCAAGAACAACTCGACTATGCGCTGGGACAATGCTACTTTAATCGTGCATTGGCATATTGGCATGCGCAGATATTCTTCGAACTGGATGCCAATGCATTGGGATTCCCTATTATTGATCGTATTATCTCCGATGTAGAAGCGCTGAAGCTGGAGCGCGCCACCGTCAAGGATACGTGGCAATTTGTTATCAACGACCTCAAGCTGGCTATACCATTGTTAGAGGGCTACAACGACGACACTTTTCGTGCTACCGAATGGGCAGCCAAAGGATTGCTTGCTAAAGTGTATATGCAATCGCTCTATATCTTCCCCGAAAATAAGTCTTTGGCTAAGACACTTATGGAGGATATTATTCTCAATAGCGGCAAACAATTAGTGTCCTATGATATCTATGCAGATATGTTTTATGGCAACGAAGCCAACGAACATAATGAGGAGTCACTCTACGAGCTCACCATGACTTCCAATCCTAACCAAGATGGTCCATGGGAAAACTACACTACTGGTTCTGGTATGCCAATGGTATATGCCCCTTGGTATGTGGATTTGGATATTCGTTTCCGCAAAGGCAAAGAGGACAAAGTGGATCCTCTCACGCAAGAGAATGATATCATCATTTCCAAGAAGTCATCGCAATGGGGCAACAACTATGTGCACGATAAGAATATCGCACGTTTCGGATTTGCCAATTTCTATGGCGATACCGTACCACGTCTCACTTTCAACCCGAACTATAATTATAGTGGTACTCGCTCACTCGACAACTATCCATACATGATAGCTACACCTAACTACCGTGCCGAAGCATTGGCTCTCAAGCGCGACAAGTCAAAGGTGGACCCACGTCTCATGCTCTGTGCAGGACAACCTTATGTAGATGAATATGTTGATGGCAAAGGACGTATCACCGTCTATGACCGCTCATCAGAGTGCAATAGTCGCCCAGAAGTACTCGGTTGGCAACATCGCAAGTACACCAACACGCGTGGTATAGAGATGGGCGCACCACCTTACGGACTCAACGAGTCAAGCAACTGCAACCTCTATATCGTGCGTCTGGCAGATATATACCTACTCTATGCCGAACTGCTGGCAGATACCGAACCTGCTACCGCACTGGAGTATATCAACAAGGTCCACCGCCGTGCTTATGGCGTTGATCCTCACAGTAGTTCCGAGTACGACTACAAGTCGCTCAGCGACCGCACGCGTGCCTACTACGCCAACGACCCTCTTGCCAACGATCCACTCAAATACGAACGTTGGGCGGAGCTTTTTGCTGAGGGGCAATGGTGGATGGATATTCGTCGCTACAGAAATGGTGACACAGAGGCCGCTTACTACGAGAAAACATCGCACGGCCCCATCACATGGAAGGGGGAACCAAGCTATGTGCAACCTATTCCACAGTTAGAGCTCGAGCGCAATGGTAATATCACCCAATCAAAAGGATATCCAGGGATTTAGTTTAGTGAAGTATGAAAAAGAGTCAATTTATATTCGGAATGGTCATGTGCATGGTGTTTTGCGCATGTGAACCATCCACATCTGTATCTTCGCCCGATGGTAATCTAATCATTGAGTGTACTATGGATGTCAATGGCACACCTATGTATCAAGTATCTTTCAATGGTCAACAAGTCATCACTCCTTCTCCTTTGGGGCTGCAATTTGCACAAACCGACTTGTCACAAGGGTTTACCCTTCAACGTACCCAATGCCATCGACACAACGAAACTTGGGAAACTACATGGGGAGAAGATCGTTATATTGTCAATCAATACAACCAGTTGTCGCTCTTCCTTAGCCACAGCTCAGGCGTAGAGATGCAGATTTGCTTCCGTGCCTTCAACGATGGATGGGCTATGCGTTACATCCTACCCGAGCTGACCGATACCGTTCTAATGCAAGAATGTACTAGTTACCAGTTCGCGCAGGCACCTACGGTATGGTCCATCCCTTGGGAAACAGAGTACTATGAGGCACTTTGGCAACCTGCACCTATGAACACACTCGATACTGTTTGTTCGCCTATTACCTTGCAGTGGGGAGATAGTTTATATGCATGGATGCACGAGGCAGCGCTCTATGACTATCCTGCGCAAAACTACTATTATGCCAACGGACAACTTCGCACCTTCCTCACCCCATGGCAGTCTGGCGATGCAGCATATATCACCACGCCTTTCGCCACACCATGGCGCATGATGGTGCTCACCTCTAAGCTTAGCGGACTCGTAGAATCGCGCATGCTGCTCAACCTCAACGAACCTTGCAAGATTGAAGATACATCATGGATCAAACCTATGAAGTTCATCGGTATATGGTGGGGTATGCACCTCAAGACGATGACGTGGCATCAAGGACCACTACACGGTGCTACGACCGAGAATATGAAACGCTATATCGACTTTGCTGCTGATAATGGTTTTGGAGGCGTGTTGGCAGAAGGTTGGAATATCGGCTGGGAAGACTGGGGAAAGGAAGATGTAGTAGCACAATTCTCATTTACCGAACCTTATTCTGATTACGATATCGAATACCTCACCGATTATGCCCATCAACGTGGCGTACAGATTATTTTCCACCACGAGACGCAAGGCAACGCAGCTTCCTACCAACGTCAATTAGATACTGCTTTCGCCTATATGCAGCAGCATGGTATGCATGCGGTCAAAACGGGTTATGTCGCACCTACCATCCAAACCATTGATGGCGTACAATACAACCGTTCACAGTCGGGCGTACGCCACTACCGCAAGGTCATTGAGACTGCAGCCAAGTACCAAGTCAGCATTGACAACCACGAGCCAGTCATGCCTACAGGACTGCAACGCACTTACCCCAATCTTATGACACAAGAGGGTATTCGTGGACAAGAGTGGAATGCATGGTCAGTGGATGGAGGTAGCCCTGCCGAACACGTCACTGTGCTGCCGTTCACTCGCATGCTCGCGGGACCTGCTGACTATACGCCAGGTGTATTCAATTTCGACAACCCTGTGCATCCTAACACACGCGTACATGCTACCCTCGCCAACCAATTGGGGCTCTTTGTCGTTCTGTATTCGCCATTGCAGATGGCGTGCGACTTACCTGAGAACTATATGTTGCACCCCGATGAGTTTGAGTTTATTCGCCGTGTACCATGCGATTGGGAACGTTCTATCATGCTTGATGGTCAGATTGGCGACTATATTGTGATGGCACGCCAAGAGCGCAATACGGATAATTGGTATATCGGCGCTGTAACCGATGAACAAGCTCGCACTGCCGAGATACGTTGGTCAGAGTTTCTGAACGATGGCAGGTATCAAGCCATCATCTATCAAGATGCTGCCGACGCAGATTGGCAAACCAATCCTTATGCCACTATCATTGATACCATCTTGGTTGATCGCAATGCTCAACCGCTTTCTATCCCTATGGCAAAAGGAGGTGGATTTGCTATCCGCGTAGAGAAGCAGCAATAGCATTTATAGAAAACACACTATCTATCCCCACTCAGTCCATCGCAGGCTGAGTGGGATTTTCGTTCCATCCCTATTTTGAATAGAACTCGCAAGCCCTTCGTATGAACCCTAACGGGGAAATAAACAAAAGCACTTTGTGGGAACACTGAAGAAAAGACCTCCGCTATCTTCTCCCCTTGCGCAAAGGTAGCGCAAAGGTAGCGCAAAGGTAGCGAAAAGGTAGCGAAAAAGAAAATGACTACTTCCAAGGGTAATAAACAAAGAAGGCTGCCATGATGGCAGCCTTCCATGGGAATATCGTTAAACTATCTATTAGAAGTTTATCGAACAATCAGCATTGATTGGAAGATTTGGTTGTCAGATTTCACCGTTACCATATATACACCTGCTGTTGGCATACCAGGAACAACGCTGGTATTCTCTGAACGATAAACAAGTGCACCAGTAGTGTGGTAAACCTCCAACACAGCATCTTGAGCAAATGAGCCATATACAGCCACTTCTTGACCAACCGTTGTGAGGTTAGGAGCAAGAGCAAGGCTATTTTGGTAAACGCTATTGACATCAGATCCAAGCCCTACTGTGATAACCACTGTAATAGGTCCGCAACCAAGGTCAATCACGCGTGTATATGTACCCTCTGCAGTAGTTGCAGGCAACAACTCTTGGTTATTGAGCACGTATGGCAATTCTTCAAGCGAGATGTTATCATAGATAGTCATACTCTCGTCAGCCACCATGAGGTGTAGCGTAACGATGCTATCGCATCCCCAAACAGTTTCTTGCTTAGATGGATAATCACCTGCTTTGGTCAAACCTGCCCATACATCCTCAGAGTAGCTTTCGCCTTGGCAGATAGCAGCTCGTACAGTGGTAGCCACATTGTCGTGAACAAAGACGCTGAGCGTAGCCACAGAGTCGCAACCAAGTGCATTCTTCAAAGTATCTACATAGATACCTGGCTCGGTGATGGTACCAAATTTACCGAATTCAACCGCTCCACCAGGGCAGAGGTGCTCCTCAGAATCACCCTCAAGGATAGCATTGACAGTGAGGTACAGCGTAACGATACTATCGCAACCAGTAACCAATGATGTCAAGGTATCAGACTTCACAGTATTGGTGTAGTATTTCACACCATTAAACTCGAAGAAGTCGCCTTGGCAAATAGTTTGGGTTACTTCGCTACGGAGTCTTGGCAACACGGTGAGGTTGAGTTCAACGACAGAGTCACAGCCATTCACACCTTGGAGTTTTTGCTTGTAAATAGCAGACTTAGAAGCGTTGAGGATATTGAAGTTGTTATCCATATAATCTTCACCCTCGCAGATAGTAGCTAGGAGCGTAGTTTCAGTGTCTTCTACGACATTAAGTGTCAATGTAGTGAACTTGTCGATTTCACTGTTGTTTCTAGCTTGTACATAGGATTGGTAAACGCTTGTTTCACCAGGATTCAAATCATATGCATCAATTACGAAGTTCTCATCAGCATAGTCAGTCCATTGGCAGATAGTAGCCTCATAGTTTTCGATTTCGATACTATTGAGTGATACATTTGTTAGATAGATTGTATTGCGTGAGTTAGTTTTGGTAGAAGAGTTGATGAATGCGATCTTGATGCGTTTACCAATATATTGTGTCATATCAACATTGTACAACTGACCCATATGAGGTATCTTAGCATATGAGAATGCCGCATTATCACCTTCAGCGTCAGACCAATAAGTGGTATTAGTTTGTGACCAAGTATCACCAGCATCCACAGATACCGCCACGATGAACTTATCATCTTCAAGCGTAGCATTTGGCATAGATTCAGCTGAACCACTAGCAGATAGACCCATCTCGAATGACAGCATCAGCGCAGAGTCTTCAAGTTGAGTAAGGTCAATAACAGGTGTGAGCAACCAGTAGTTGTTGGTAGAAGATGTACCTGTAGAAGTAGCAGCTGAAATAGCATTATCTGCAAATACACAACCCGAACGTTTCCAGTTAGCAGTGATAGATTCTGCCACATAATTCAATTCCGCTTCACCACTGAATATCTTTTCTGGCACGCTGTTAGCACGTGACCAATCTACTGGATAGGTACGCAACTCTGAGAAGTCCTCGAAGAAGCGAACGGCGTAGTCAGTTACAAACAGACCACTCGTAGCCCATTCAGCTGTTTCCTCCTCGCTGCAGAAGTGTTGCACGCGGAAGTAGTAGTCGCGACCTGACTCCAGACCTGTCAACTCGAACTTACCACCAGCGTTCACCAAGGTGGTATCAAGTAGCAATTCCTCCTCGTTGAACTCATCGTTGTAAGCAAGTTGCAACTGTACGCTATCGTTACCCAATATTACCCAGTTCAGTGTAGCTGAATTGGAGGTAAGGTTCGTAACACGCAAGTTGGTAGCAGAAGAGCAGAAATCACCAGGTACGATTTCCATATCGTCAATGAAGAAGTAAGATGTTTTGCCATTATCTGGATAGAAGATAGCAATGCGACCCTTATCCTTATACTCCTTCAATGGGATCAGTACCTCTTCCCAGTACTCATTGCCTGTCTCATCGTTGTAAGCATATACACCTGCTGTAGCAGACCAAGATTGTGAATAGGTGAACGTATCCAATGGAACGAAAGTAGTAGGATCTTCCACGTTGGCTATCGCACCTATAACAATAGTCTTTTGATAGTTATTATTAGCTGTATAGAGTCGGTTTCTACTTGCTTGTGTTGAATAAGTACTTGTAAAGAAGTATGCAGCACGTGCCCAGAAGTGCAAGCTCACGCTATCCAAATCGAAGGTCATCTCTGGTAGTACGACATACGAATTGGTATAAGTGGTAGAATAGTTATACAAGCGCAAAGCAGCAGCCTCGGTGTTGTCCTCCTTGCGATTGCGAGAATATTGGTATGAAGTAGTATTGTTAATCACCTTGGTTATGTAAGAGGTAGAAGTACCGTTCACGGTGAGTTTACCCTCCTCCCAGCACTCTGGCAAGTTACCTATGAGGTTAGTTTCGAAATCAACCACAAAGTTGGTATAGTCATCAACTGGCTTACATGGTGTCATAAATGAGGTACTGCTCCATGATGAAGTCTCATTCTCGGCGCAAATTGCACTAACGGAGAAGATATACTCGGTAGTAGGTTGCAATTGGTTGGTTGACCAAGAGCTTGTTTCTACAGTATCTGTCTCTAGAACACCGTTGGTTTCCACATCAATGAGTTTCACATGCCATTTAGACTTGCTAGATTTCCATGTGAAAGTGGCAGACTCGTAGGTCAAGTTCTCAGTAGTGATGAGGGTAGGCATATTACATCCGGTCTCTTTCTCTACTACTACGTCATCGATATAAACTTGGTTGGTAGCATCATATTCAGAGAGGAATACGATGTATTTACCTTTTGCGCCATAGAGAGGTACGATTACTTCTTCCCAGTGACCACCTTCTACCACATTCTTGTCGGTAACCGGTTGGAATGTATAATCGGTCAGCAACTCGAAAGTAGATAAGTCGTAAGGATCGGTGAGAGTACCAACCTTCACAGCGTGTGGATAAGAACCTTGCGCATAGGTAACGGTATAAATAGAGTCTCTATTCTCCACCTTGCTGCTAGTAGCATAGAGAGCACGTCCATAGAAACGGAGTTGCAAACTATCGTAGTTAGCATTGATTTCAGGCATGATAGCATATGCACCATTGTTTGCTGTACTAGAATACAAGTACATAGCGCAACTGTCCGACTTAGCATAGTGGGCATTCATGATGCCCGTAGTAGAGTTGTAGGTATTCTTCCTATTATAAGGCACATAAGATACAGAAGTAGGAGATTTCTTATTACCCACAATCCATCCATTCTCATTCTTGTATGTAGCACTTGTGCTCAATGGACTTTGATACTGGGTAGTATAGTCGTCGAAATTCCAATTAGCATCAGCCAACTCTACAAGATAAAGGGTACTCATTGTCAGTGCCTCAGACCAACCAGACACATCTCCTTCGCCACAGTTAGCACGCACATAGAAGTCATACTCAGTACTATGTTGGAGACCAGTGATAGTAGTCTTAGTAGAGTCCAAGGTCACAATAGTAGCATTCGCTATATCTTCATCCTTGAGCACATAGGCAATATCCCAAGCCGTTTCTTTTCCGAATGGCTCCCATGTGAATGTAGCCGTTGTGGCAGAAGTGGTAACCAACTCGAAGTTGATAGGACGGAAGCAAGTAGGTGCTTTCTCTACATATACATTATCTATATATATTGCACCATTGTTTGCAGTAGCATCTGCCTTAGGTGCAATCAGTACCACATAGCCATCAGGTCCTGTGTAAGCATCCAAGGTCTTAGAATAGTAGTTCCACACGTTATTAGGCGAAGCATACTTGACAATCTCCACGCTGTCGATTACGGTGAGTGTAGAATCGATACCCTCCATGCTAGTAATATCGGTAGCAATACCTACAACGAAGTATGCGTTGTTGGAAGTGCTAGCATTGCGATAGTCGAACGAAAGCATCAATGCAGATATTTTAGCGTCGAACTTAGGCAATACTGCATAACTGCTGTAGGATGTAGTGCGATACAAATAGAATCCTCTAGCACCATCTTTCTTGGCTGTGCTATATACATAAGGATACTTGGTCGAACTATTCGTGTAGCCCTCCCAGCAGTCTGGCAAGTTACCTGCGCCAGTAGCATAGTCCTCAAAGTCCATGCTATAAGGCAATGGATAAGCCACAGGGCATACCGTCTTGAGGGCAATCATGTTGGACCATATACTGGTGTCACCTTCTGCACAGATAGCACGTACTTGCGCGTAGTAGGTGGTGAGCATCTCCAAATTGGTCAACTTAACGCTAGCCGTATCGGTAACGATAGTATCAGCCACAATTTGCTCTTTATCCTCTGCCAACAATTGCACTTGGTACGCAGGTGCGATGTTCTCCCATGCAATCGTAGCATCATAGGTGTTAGTCTCCACTACGTTCAATTCTACAGGTTCCATGCATGAGCCAATGGTATCTACTTTGATATTTTTGATGTAGACATAGTTGGCAAGATCGCCAGATTCAGAGATAAACATGATTTGCTTACCAAAGTCGCCGTTGTAGTCGCCATAGTAATTGTTGAAGCGCACCGTATAACGAGCCGCTTCGTCGAAGCCATAGCCCGTAGCAGCAGTAGTAGCAGAAACTTTGTTCAAAGACAGTTTCTTAATAGCCACGAAAGTGGACAAATCAGAAGGATTGGAGATGACACCTACGGTCACTTCGCGCAGATATGCAGCTCCCGTACCACCGTGAGCATCAAAGCTAACTTGCAAACGCGTGATGCTATCCACATCCAATGGAGGCATAATAGCATATGCACCATCCGAAGTAGCAGAGTTGAACATGTACAAATAGCTATTCGTATTGCGCGAAGGTTTGGCAGTAGTACCCTCACGTACACCTACTGTCCAGCAATCCAATTCATCTTTGTTAGTGAAGTCGATAACGCCCAAGTCACCTGCAGATACAGGGATACAAGTGGTTTTGAATGTAGCAGGACGTGACCATTCACCTAGATTATCCTCGTCGCATACGGCGCGAACATATACATAGTATTGCTCATTAGGAGTAGGACAATTGTCAATATGGAATGGCATAGTAGTGGTGGTATCTATTGACAATACCTTT
Source organism: Paludibacteraceae bacterium (assembly GCA_045601825.1). GTDB lineage: Bacteria > Bacteroidota > Bacteroidia > Bacteroidales > Paludibacteraceae > Colicola. The sequence goes on from JAZSAI010000002.1 coordinate 40,257, forward strand.
TCGCCATCCACCTCGACGATTGAGCCCAAAGTCATTGTGTCGGTCGTGAGCAATACATTCCAAGTAGTAGCATTCGCTTTTTGCCAATACACATCTGCTCCAGACATGGTGGCATTACGTGCGGTTACACCTTGGATCTTCTCGCAGTCGGAGAGATAATCCACTTTGACTGCATCAATATACACACTGCGACTTGCTTTTGCTTGAGGTGACATGAAAGCAATATATTGTCCTTCGCCCTTATAGGTATCAAAGCGTACGATGAACTCAATATATGCATTCTCTGTCAGACGACAAATAGATACAGTATCAAAGGTACTAATATCGTTAGGATCAGTCATCACACCTACATATAAGGTGTCACCTACATAAGCAGAACCACCAGGTTTAGCATAGAATTGGAGTTGCAATTCATTCAGCGTATCATTCATCAATGGCAGAGCTGCATACACGTCATGGGTAGCACTACTGCTTGCAGAACCATAGGTGAAATACAACGACTTAGTACCATCGAATGCATAAGATGCAGAATTATATACATAAGGATAATAGGAGCTACTGCTACTATAGGTATATACACATCTTGGTATTGTCCAGCAGTTAGGTGAGATTGTTCTATCAGACGAAGAGCCTACCCAATCTTCGAAGTCAACGATATATGGCAGACTCTCAGCTGGCAAACAGTTGGTTGTAAACTTGTAGATAAATGCCTCAGTCACGTCATCCTCACAAACGGTAGATACTCCATAGTAGTAAGTAGTATGAGGATCCAGACCAACAAACTTATGAGAAGGTTGCGACACAATAGCAGAATCAATCTTGTTGGTAGCATCAGCATCTGCATATAGGTTCACCGCCCATTGGGTCATATTATTGGCCTTCCATGTAATCTCTACCTCGTTGTGTGAAGGCACTGCCTCGATATTAGAAGGGATGACGCAAGCACCTATCTTCTCCAAGAATACATTATCCAATCTCAGATAGGAAGTCTTATAGGTCTTATATGAGCCACCTGATCCTGATGTAGAAGAATAATGGTACTTATTCTTTGCATCCACCACCATAATAGCGGGGAAGCGTCCCTTGCCCTTATAGTCAAGGAAAGAAACCATGAATGGTGCCCACGTGGATTCTGGTTGATTGCAGATAGCCACTGTATCAAATGTGGTAGGATCAAATGGATCCGTCATCACACCTACAGCTACACTAGAAATATCCGTATAGGACTCAGAATAGCCCTTCATGTAGAAGTTTATCGCCATACTATCAATTCGCTCTACCTCTGGCAAAGCGATATAGTCACCTATCTCTTGCTTGCATCTGATACTATTCTCAGCAAACTCTTGCAACTCTTTACCCATAATGATGTGGCCATTGGATTCGTATCCACCACCTGTTGTAGAATATGGGAATGGATAGCCCGGAACAGTACTGCAGAAGTTTTGTGGCGTACTGATTACGGTGAATGGGAAAGTATATGAATTGGTTGATTGTGTGAAATTCGACAACTGTTGTGGTTGCCAAGTTTTTGTCTCGGTGTTTTCGAATGTCACAAGCATTCCCTCTTCCCACTTCATAGGTACTAACACCTTGAAAGGCAAGGTGAAGTTACCAAAGTTGGTACCATCGGTAGGACGCATATACACTTGGGTTAAGCAGCCGCCTTGAGGCAACTCTACTGTATATGGGAAATCGCTCGCATTCAAAACCTTGTTAACAAATTGATATTCTGCAGGTAACTGCAGAGGATCGAAGAAGATAGAACCTGTTTTGATATCTGTAGTATCGCGAGTCACGATTAGTTGTACTTGTGCATTACCATTAAGATCGGCTGTGATGTCAAAGCGTGCGCCACGGCGATTCAATACCTCTATATTGGTCACATCTCGCAACGCAGGTGCTTCGGAGATGGTCAGATCATCCATATAGAAGATATTGTTCTTTTCCATAAAGTTAGATGCAAATGCGATATACTTGCCTTCACCTTTATAGCTGTCGAACGATACGATAAAGCGCTCATATGTACGAGACTCCTTTGCATATACAGTGTCAACAGGAACAAAAGTAGAAAAGTCAGCAGGGTCGGTCATCACACCCACTACCAAACCGCTCATATAATCAGCTCCCACATAATCGTAGCATGTACCCCAGAACATGGCTTGCAATTTAGATACATTATCCACATCCATTTCTGGTGTTGCAGCATATACATAGTGACCTGCAGGAATATCAGTAGAAGTAGAGTTAGCACCAGCAAATACCAAAGCAGTGGTTTGAGAGTAAGAATATTGCTTCAAACTTCCCACAGAAATATGTTGGTTGACAAAAGGCATAAATGCCATTGAGCCATCATCTTTCAAGATACTTGTTCCGTGTGTCCAATAATCCACATGGGATACGTAGCCTTGTACGTACTCTTTGTCAAAAGTTTGCTCATAAGGGATTGTAGCCAAGTTTTTGGTGCGGAAAGAAAACTCAGTCCACTCTGAAACAGAAGAGCCACAATATGCTTGGATATACACATAATACAATGTGTTACGCTCCAGTCCTTCAGCAACCCATTGGAATTCATTTGAAAACTCGTTTTTGACAATATCCACAGGAGTGGTAGGGTCGGTTTGTTGTGTGGTGCTCAAAACAATGTTGAAGCTATCCGTATCCAAAGAACCATTCCAGCGCAAGGTAACGCTACTGGATGTCAAACCATCCGCAGTAATGTTGCTAGGATCATCACAGGTGGGAGTAGGACGTACAATCACTTCGTCCAGAGCAATACCACGCCCCATTTGATCTACGCCTTCAAAGGCGAGTTGGTAGGTAGCGGTAGGTGCTGTGAGCGCGATGGTGTCTGTTTCCCAACCTACGGTTTTGGTGTTGAATTGCTCCAATTCCACCCATCTGCTTTCCGCAGATGTTCTATACCAGACGCGCAAAAGATCCACATCGCCAGCATATTGCATCTGTACGCGTGAGAAGATCAAGATAGGTTGGAAGACATTGCTCAAATCAATGACAGGAGTCACCAACATGGTAGTAAAATACTGGGTTTGTCCGGTAGCATTGCGCAAAGCCACGTATCCATTACCTTCGAATGCTTTCTCGGGAAAGGCGGACGTACCTGTTTGTTCTACATCCCAAGGCACTTGCATGTCTGAGATGTACTCTTGTGTCCAAGTCGCGGGCACGACACCATCCTCAAAGCCTTCATACAAGACATAAGAGGATTCTTTGCCTGCGAACACTACTGCTGTAGTCAACATACAGAGTAGGAAAAGTAGACATTTTTTTCTCATAATGTTTTCATTTTAGAGTTGTTAATACTAAAGTTAACCTCATTTTACAGACTAACTATTGTTTGATGCACATACATGTGCTATTATCTACCGTAACATTAAATAGCATGGTCAGTTTGACGCCCACCTCTAGTTTGTAAGGAGTGTCAGGGTACTTATCTGACTGCACGAGAGGATTCCAACGAATCTGTTGCTTCAAACTCTCAAGGTTTTGTGTACGAGGATTAATATCTATAGCCGAATAATCTGCCAATGGTACTTTTTCGCCAGTAACTATAGGTAGTGCATATGCCGCATATGCCCCCACACGCATATTCACCCTATCTGTCCGATAAAACTCATATCCCACTTCGATGAATGGTGTGATATGCACATCCGCTTCGTATTCATCTATATAGGTGTAATCTTGTTGAGCATATATACCAAGTGAAGAGAAGTCATTGGTGCCTTCTGATACAACGGGGACTTGTGACCAAGGATAGGTTCCACGCGTAAACATTGTGGTAGCCACATTATATTGCGCCTTGATTGGAATCTCGAATGACACACCCAACAACGTATAGACCCCACCGAAGTTTTTACCAAAATAAAGAGGAATACGCAAACTAGCTATATGATTTTTCTCTTGATAAGCAGTATGTACATACTCATAGAGCAACATATCGCCATCTATATCCACTCGTGGCAAGCTATCAGAGAAGCCAAAGACTTGGTCGTGCAAATGCTGATACGCGCCCTCCAGACCCAATCCGAAAAACCATGTACGATACTGCATTTCGTAGTGAAGCGCAAACGATGCTCCCCCACCCGCTTTATTCTTGAGCGCGTTGTTATGAATCGCTATACGACTGGCCTCACCACCACCGATAGAGAAACCTAGGTAATGAGTTGTTTTATTATTCGAAATAGAGCGATATACATCTGCATTTGCCCACTGAGCAAATGATAATCCAATCAATATGGTGAGCAGTTTATAATATAACTTTGACAGTATTCTTTCCATCTGATAGTAAATAAATACCCGAAGGTATATTAGTAAATTCAGGCAAACTCATTTCTCCTAAATGTACACCTAAAATAGTATATACATCTACTGGCCAATTCATCGCAGGGATAGTCACCGCATCTGCACCAGTAGGCAGATATACAATAGGGCAACTACCGATCATGATATCCTCACCCTCTCGGCTCAACTTCACCGAGAATACGTGACCAATATCTTCAGGAGATAGTGCCAAGTTATAGGTCGTCACATCTGGAATGAGTTGTCCATCTTTGTACCATTGGATAGAATCGAATGCAAAACCACCGTTGTAATCTTGGTTCTGAATAGCCAACATATCTGTTTTTACTATCGCAATAGCAGTAGAATAGGTCACCTCTGTTGATATGGTATCTGGCGTTACATCGCAATATGGATGTACATAAGAAATGATGGCGGAATAGAAATTAGGTACGATTGTATCGGGTAGTTCGATAGTAGGTATTTCCGTATTATCAAACGCATATCTCGGAGCTAAACCTGCATTGCATGCCACAGAATCAAACGTCACGACAACACTGTCCATTCTGCCTTGTACCACTTCGTAAGGGATTTCTAGCACCTTGTCATCCAAACAAACCACCAATGAATCTTGTAGATTGATTTGCAACATTGGTTCCACATGTAGGTTGAGTTCTACAATACTATCACAACCATAAGTAGTCGTTATGGTATCCAAATATTGTCCTGTTTGAGTAAGCAATTTACCAAAGAAGACCATTGTATCTCCTTGGCAAATGGTATCATTGTAGGTATAGTACTCTACATCGTGGAAATTCAGCACCAGATGGCAAAGGATATCGCAACCTGTAGTTTGAGCAATAAGCGTAAATACAGAGTCCACATCCTCATATAGCCATACACCCGCATAAGGATATCCAAATGGGTAATCGACTTTACATACATCCTCATGGATTTCAGTAATTGGGGTAGATAAGTCGGGCAATTGGAGTATAAAGGAATCGGTCACCACGCAAGCATCATGGCTGATACCAGCAGAGAGTTTCACAACATATCTACCGCCCTCAGGAGGGTATAAGTGCTGAATCTGTCCGCCTATTTCAGTAGAAGAAGTTTCGGTAGAACCATCACCAAAATCCCAGAAGAGCGAAGTGACAGGTTCTGTGGTAGGGTCAAGTTTTTCTGTAACCAAATTTTGCAAGTACACACAAGAATGATTGGTGAACGTCACCACATTTTGGCAGCGTTCTGCCACAGCACTATACGTAGCTTTAGGCATTGGAATACGTGGTCTTCCTACAGCAGAGAGTGTGTACCAACAGTCTTTATTATTCTTATTAATTACATTGACATTGTAGACCGTAGTATCTAGAGGATCAATATGAAAATGTTGGTCGGTGGATATCGTATCCAACGGATTATCCACTGGATACCATACGTAATCAAAGCCACTAGGTGCTTCAAATTCCGTAGTGGGGTTATCCTCGCCACAGTTGAGACCAGACATACCTCCATCTTCACAATCTAGTACAAAATAAGCATAACCAGTATGCGCACCAGGTGAACAATCGGTAGTAACCAATCGGATGGTGAGCGTCTCACCCACATAGTCTCTTAAGTTGATAGAATGTTCAGCCCATTCCTTATAGAGCCATCCGTCAGCACCTTCTAGCCAGCCAGACGCATCGCTATCGCCCGCGGTAAAGAACGTATATCCACAGTCGTTGCTAATTACCTTGCCATTACACCATACATCCAACCAGAACTGAGGATTTTGATCTGGAGTCTCAGGGTGTGGATTAGATAATACTGCAGCATATTTAATTTTCAAGACAGATGTGGCACCATCTTGCACCTTATACTTATATTCGATGGCCTCACCAGATCTATCACCTGCATCAGCGTTTCCTAGTCGTACCGAAGCCAAGTAGCCTTCAGGGCAAGTACGTAATTGGTAATTGGTCAGCGCATCATACTCATTAGGTATGTAGTGCAAAGTATGCTTACTGCGTGGGTCATCATATCCATAATCCACTTGTTCTAAGGTAGAGAACGGGCGTTGATTTTTGACGCGTGTCGTATAAGTTCCAGTATAGCATTTCCCTTTAATATCCATATAATCAATACATCTAACACCTTTATGGAAAATGAGTTGCGTATATTGAACATAGTCACTAGCCGACGTTTCTCCACAGTACGCACGTATGATAAACGTTTGTACACCTTCAGAAAGACCTTGTATGAGGCATAGATTCCCGGTAACATGACTAACATTCAACCATTTATCGGTAATATTGTCGTAGCAACGAATATCATAGTAATCAGCATTACCTTTCCACTTCAGTTCGACAGCCTCCCCCAACATAGTATGCGTCACATTGGTAGGTGCAGCACAAGCAGCATTGGAATCGCCCATTGGGCGTAACTCTAGATTATCAATGCAAGCTGACGGAGGTGCGACAGTACCTTGGGTAGAATACCATAGAAAGACCAACTTATGCGGTGTTCCATCATGCTGAATATCTACTTTCCCTACAGTCCACAATGCCTCTTTAGAAAATACGCTGTCAGTATCAAGATTATCTACACATTGATACGTGGATACCCAGCCCGGTTTATCACCCGCGCTAGGCGCACTATTGGTGGCTACATCTACTGGCACCCAACATACATACAATCCCTCACCATTGGACTTGCCTCCGCATTTCCAATCGAAATACAAACGATAGTTACCAGCAGGCAAATTGGGCATTTCGCGTGCTGCTGTCACAAACATCGTATTATATGCAGAATAGATAGGTTCGCTTCCATTTCGATCAGAAGATATATACAAACCATTCACTCCCTCTTCGGAGAAATCTCCTGGTTCGCCAATAAACCAGTTGTTTTCAAGTTGTATTTTCGTCTTATTCGGATTCAGCACCCATTGCTCGCACTCATCAGAATCTTCGAAATCACAAGTATAAACAGGCAATTGTGCGCTCACTAAAGTAGCACACAACGCCATGAATACGATGACTATGTTTCGTTTTACTATGTTCATTATATTATATGTATTTTACAATATTACAAACTCTACACGTCTGTTCTTTGCTCTATTCTCGTCTGAAGTATTTGGTACCACAGGTTCTTTCTCACCTCTACCTTCATACTCAATACGATCAGGACTGATTCCACGATCCATCATTGCTTGTCGAACGCTGAGTGCACGTCCTTCAGAAAGCTCTTGGTTATCCTCATCTGTACCCACATCATCCGTATGTCCAATGATGCGAATACGTAGCGAAGGATTCTCTATCAACATATCATAAAGCTGTTGCAACGCAGGTTCTGATTCAGGAAGAATAGTAGTTTGGAACGATGCAAAATATAGGTTATGCAATACGATCGCTTTTTTCTTCTCAATTGGTTGCAAATCAATCGTATCTATTGCTGCAAGGTCGATGATTACTTTATCCGCAGCAAAGAAGTCTGTAGCAGTCACTTGCAAACGATAGGTACTTTGCATTGGCAAAGCAATAGAATAAGTACCCGTGATTGTATCCGTAGTAGCTTGCGCCACAACCTTGTTGGTATTCATATCCACAAAAGAAAGTGATGTAGCAAGCCAGTTGCCAGTCTTAGCATTACGAACGAACGCAGTATATACAGGTACTGGTTGCAGAGCTATTGTCATCTCCTCCTTATCCTCGTGGTGCTCTACCGTTATGTCATCACGAGTAATATATCCACTCTTAGACGCTTTGATAGTGTATTCGCCCTCAGGCAATCGTAGCGTAGCTCTACCTCGCGAATCAGCCGTTCTTTTGCGAATTCTTCCCGTTTCTGTATTCGTGCTTTCTATTACTGTACCCGCCAAAGCCTTGTCAGTATATTGGTCAACAGCAAATACATAGAGAGTTGGATTTTGCTTTTTAAGCACCTTCTCTTTGTTCATCTGTAGCATAGCTGTGAATTTCACACCCACTAACAAACTATTCAGAGACGATTGTGCCCATTCGGATTGATGCAAGGATGTAGTGGTGATATCCTTTGGCGTAGTGGAGGCAAAAGGAGTCGCAGCATCGGCAATCGACATATTATAAACACCATAATCAGCAAACAGCGCTACGCGCATTCTCAAAGGACGTTCTTTCGCCTCATTCTTCTTTTGCCATTTCACATCCAATAATTGGTCCAGATTAACGCCCACTTCAGCCGTCAACGCTATATCCAGTCCAAATGGATTTTTACTTTTCGTCTCAAAAGGGAGGTCTGTGACAGCACCATGCGAATGAATATCCAACCAGTCTGGGTCATAAGCTTCGGGGTCGGTAATCGAAGTGGTGAGCAATCCTTCTTGTTTATAATTCTTCAGGAGAGAATACCCAATCTTGGCACCTGCTTTGAAATACACCATATCGAATGTTCCACCCAATAAAATAGGCAAGGTGAGTTGTCCAAGCAATTGATTCTCTTGGGTTGCAGATAGATAATAGTTCTTTAACTGAGAATATTCACCTGTTGGTTGAATATATGGACCCTCCAATGCAAATTTATCCAGCGATGAGAATAATTTGAATTCAGGTCCTACAGATAAAATCAGTCGTTTGTACTTATATTCATAGCCAACACCTATCAATCCACCGCCACCGCCAATGAACTTGCTTGAGAAATCTCCTTGAAAGTTGATTCCACCAGTGGCAGCAGGATATTTATTCAGTAATCCAGAATAACCAGCTCCGCCCCATACTGCAATATTGTGTATATCGTGTACACGTGCAGGATTGTAGGTCACATTTTTAGCCGCAGCTGATTTTTTCTTCTTATATTTCTTAGGCGCAGCGGTAGCAGGAACAATAAACAACGCCAATAAAACAACCAATATAATTTGAATCTTTTTCATCGTATAAAATACTAATTTATTGCCATCCTAAAATCACTTATTCTCTTGAATCATAGCACCTTGTGCATTATATCGCACATTGTTGCGTATGATTATCAATTGCTGATTTTCAATAATCTTTTTCGGTGATTGCTGTGGTTCAGTATAAGGCGTAGGGACAAAAGGACAGGTGGTAAGCACTACGCCATTAGGCAACACTACCTCAACCTGATATTCTGCCTCCAAGTCTAAGCCCATCTCTTCGTAGTAGTACGAACGAGTAGCACCTTCCAGTTTCTCTCCATTCTTCACCCATTGGAAACTATCAAAAAGGAAACCATAGTTGTACTCAGGAGCCACTACGGACAACACATCGTTCCAACGTTGGAAGATCATATTTGCGCTGAAGTTGACTGTTAGCTCCAAATCAAGTGCTACCTCTTCGCATTTTGGCAGAGCATTAGCAAATACCAATTGCACCCTATACTTACCTGGAACTACATCTTGATGCAGAGGAATAAGAATCTCTGTAGTCTCCCTATTAATAGGTTGAGATAGTTGGTCAGTAAATCCAGCAGCCAATGCCACAGAATCAAATAACAATGAATAGGAGATTGGAATACCCGAATCAACAACCAAAGGCAATACAAAATAGTTGCTTCCCACACACTCAAAACTCAACTCGCCCAGAGTGACACCCAAGCATTCAAAGTTCATCGTGTCTAAAATCTGAACAGAGCAACCAAAATCGTTGAAGAACTGGAAGTCCAAGATGCCGCCACCCAGACCAGAGAAATAGGTGGTAGTAGTATCATATCGCTCACCATTAAAATAATAATAGTCATAACCTGTACCTGAAATAGTCACAGTACCCAAATGCTCTTCATCCACAGGTTCGGTGATTTGCAGGGTTGGCAGAACCGAATCCAACATATTCACATACATCCAAACCGTTGAGTCACAACCATATTGGTTGGTCAAGAAGCGGACAAACTCACCTGATTTTTTATGCTTATAGCAGTCGCCATCAATACACAATGGCTCTTCAGCACAAACAGTGGTATCTGGCAAATAAGTCTTTGACACAGGGTTTACCTTCAAATCTAATATAATTACGCTATCGCACCCTGCTACACTCTTGAGAGAATCGTAATATAAACGCTCTTCGGCTGCGTAGTACTTGCCAAAGACCACATAGTTTCCATCGCATATAGTGGAATCAATGGTTTGTTCAGTATCTCCAATAGCAGGTACGTTGATATAGATAGTAGTATCTCCCACACAAGCTCCTTCAGAGATTGCAGCAAAGAGAGTAACTGGGAATACGCCACCCTCTTGCGGAAAGACATGAGTGGGATTAGCTTGTGCACTCTCTTCTCCATCTCCAAACACCCATGTGTAATCCTCGCAATTTTCATCGTAGCGATGCACCGTATCACCATCAAAAACGGTTAGGATATGACTACGGTTGGTAAAAACAACTCTGTTTTCACAATTGGATGGCTCATAAGAATATTCAAAATCAGCAATTGGGAAACGAGGATATACCGAAGTATAAAGATTAAAATCGCATTCCGGATTTTCAATAAACATCAAGTGACAACGATAAGTAGTTGTATCCGAAGGATCAACTGAAAGTTGCTTAGAAGTAGAAACCAGGCTATCGTATTTATTGTACCATTCGTATGCAAATCCTTCTGGTGCCTCTACTGAGAGTTTTGATTCATTACCACAACTAGTACCATAAATTTTAGCCGCAGCACAACCCAACGTGAAATATGCATATCCATAGTGTGCACTCCATGCACAATCGCGCGTTGTCAATTTGATAGTGAGGACATCACCCGTTTCTACCCCTACTTCAGCAAGGTTGAGACCAATCGTTGTCCACTCTTTCCATGAGATAACGGACGTTGCTCCTGGTGCTTTAGAACAAGTGTGCCATCCTAAATCTTGACGATTAGCGTCGGCTGCAAAGTTAGCGGCACCACATGTAGGAGAAAGTAACTCGCCATCTTCACCCAATATCTCCAAACTGAATTTAGGATTATCTTTATCTCCGTGTCCAGGATCCTCCAATACCACAGCATACTTTAACAATAAGATTGCAGCATTCTCTATATCAGCGACATAGGTGTATGATATAGCTTCGCCCTCACCGCCATTATTCCAGTTACCGAGGCGTACCGAAGCTAATTCTCCCTCTGGTATCAATGGCAATTGATTGCATGTGCGAGGATCATACATATCTGGTTCCCAATTGACTGTGTGACGCGAATACTTATTTTCTGCTCCAAGATCCACTACCCCTACGTTAGCTTCTGGCGCACCAAAAGTACCAAAAGTACATGTAACATTGAGCGAATCATCCAACGCCACATAGTTGATACAATGCTTTTCTGGGCAGAACAATGAGAAAGAACTCAAATACGTATAAGCACTCGTATCTACATTATTACAAATACCTCTTACACGGAAATCATATAACCCCTCGTCTATACCAGTCAGTACGCAAGACTCTGAATAATACGTAGTTGGAACACTCCATTTCTTACCACGTCTGCGGTATTCAAAACTATATTTTTCGCTAGTACCTTCCCATGTCACCATGATAGAGTCGCAAGTAGAAGTGGCCTGAATATTCTTAGGTTTTGCACAGTTTGCTGAACATATCTGCACATTGTCAACACATGCTCCCATCGGCATAGCGATAGTAGAATCTCTATTAGATGAAGACCATACAAAGAATAAACGATATACGGTAGTACCATTAGAGTTGAGGTTGATTGAAGAGTTCTTCCATAACGAACTACCATTCATTTTTCCCAATGTTTTGCACCACGACATCACATTATTGGGTATTACCGCATTCTTATTATTGGCCGTCAAGCTAATGTTGGCGGCAGGACCGACACCTGCATACAACATTGCGTCTGCACTGCCCAAACATGCCCAATCAAACGACACTTCGTATATACCCTTAGGCAGTTTTAAATCACGATAGGCATATTGAACATTTTGAGCAACACCAAATCTAGCCGAAGCGCCTTCATCATTGGAGATATATAATGACTGCCTTCCATCACTCTTAATAGCAGTGCCTACAGTCCATTGATCGGTACAATACGTAGCATTAGGACCAGGATTAAGTACCCACTCTCCCAATTCGATGCTATCAGACTCCTCGAATCCCATAGAGTACGGTACAGTTATAAGTTGCTCAGCGACAGACGTTTGCACAGAAAAATATGCAAAAACAAAAGAAAATACTAATAAAATTACATTTTTCTTCATATTTCTAGTTATCTTTAAAAAACAAACAGCGTGCAAAGTTAGTTATTTTTTCTGAAATATACAAGTTTATTGAACAATTTTCTTTATTTTTTTTCAAAAAACGAGTCAATTTTAAAGATGAGAGGAAAGCGAAAGATAGCAGATGAAAGGTGATAAAAAATCGCACCCAAACGGATGCGATTTTTTTTGTAGAAGTCGAACTTGTTAGACGTATCAAACAAGTAGTATTACTCAGCTACTTCAGTTGGAGGAGTTTCTACCAGAGCTTCAGCTTTAGGAGCGGCTTTCTTACCTGCACGACGTGTGGTCTTCTTAGCAGCCTTAGGAGCTTTGAGCATGTTCTCGTTGTAGTCAACGAGTTCAATGATACACATCTCAGCAGCATCACCAAGACGGAAACCAGTACGGAGGATACGTGTGTAACCACCTGGACGGTTAGCGATCTTCTCTGCTACGTTTTGGAAGAGCTCGGTAACAACTTCTTTTTGTTTCAATTTAGCGAATACGAGACGGCGGTTAGCAGTGCTGTCCTCTTTCGCATGGGTAAGGAGTGGCTCTACATACATGCGGAGCGCTTTTGCCTTAGCCAAAGTGGTCTTAATACGCTTGTGCATGATGAGCGAACAAGCCATATTTGAAAGCATTGCACTACGGTGCGCTGCTTTACGACCAAGATGATTGAATTTCTTATTATGTCTCATTTTTGTTTTACTTTTTTAATTAATCATTAAGTTTGTATCTGCTAATATCCATACCGAATGCGAGTCCGTTCTTCTCAAGGAGTTCATCAAGTTCGGTGAGTGATTTTTTACCGAAGTTACGGAACTTCAAGAGGTCAGATCGGTGGTATTTAACCAGTTGACCGAGAGTATCTACCTCCGCTGCTTTCAAGCAATTAAGTGCTCGAACGGAGAGATCCATATCAATGAGTCGTTGGTTGAGCAATTGACGCATTTTGAGGTGTTCCTCATTGAGTGCATTATCTACAGGCTTAGTTTGGTCCTCAATTACGATACGTTCTTCTGAGAAGAGCATAAAGTGGTAGATGAGGAGTTTCGCAGCCTCAGTGAGCGCATCTTGTGGAGTGATAGAGCCATCTGTTGTGATTTCGAGCGTTAGTTTCTCGTAGTCAGTACGTTGTTCTACACGATATGCGTCAATACTATATTTCACGTTTCGGATAGGTGTATAGATACTATCAATAGCTAATACACCAATAGCATCGTTAGCTTGATGATTTTCATCAGCAGATACGTAACCACGTCCCTTATTGATATTGATTTCAATCTCGAAGTCTGCAGTTTCGTCCATTTCTGCGAGCAACAACTCAGGGTTGAGTACGTCGAAAGATTGGAGATAACTATTGAGTTCACCCGCGAGAAGAGTAGTATTACCCTTCACGTGCATGCGGATAGTTTCTTCAGAAGCCTCAATTCCCTCCTTACGGATAAAACGTACTTGTTTGAGATTGAGAATAAGGTTGGTCACGTCGGTGATAACACCTGGGATAGTAGCAAATTCATGATCAATACCATTGATCTTAATTGAGCAGATAGCAAAGCCTTCGAGCGAACCTATAAGCACGCGACGGATAGCATTACCCACTGTGATACCATAACCCGGTTCGAGTGGACGGAATTCAAAAACTCCGTGATCACGACTCGAATCCAACATGATCACCTTTTCAGGTTTAATAAAATCTAATATTGCCATGAATTTAATTATTATTTAGAGTACAACTCGACGATTAATTGCTCCTTGATGTTCTCAGGGATATCCTCACGTTGTGGGATATTGAGGTATTTACCAGCTTTCTCAGCTTCGTTCCACTCGAGCCAGCTATATTTGCTGTGATTGAAACCATCCAAAGAAGCAGCGATTACCTCAAGCGATTTTGCTTTCTCACGAACAGCTACGACTTGACCTGGTTTTACTTCATATGAAGGGATATTTACCACCTTGCCATCTACAGTGATATGACGGTGGCTAACCAATTGACGAGCAGCAGCACGTGTAGGAGCAATACCTAGACGGTAAACGATGTTATCCAAACGAGACTCCAAGAGTTGGAGAAGGATCTCACCAGTAATACCTTTGATACGTGATGCCTTAGCAAAAAGGAGACGGAATTGACGCTCAAGTACACCATAGGTGTATTTAGCTTTTTGCTTTTCAGCGAGCTGAGTACCATACTCAGACATTTTTTTGCGACGGTTTACACCGTGTTGTCCTGGAGCGTAGTTACGTTTGTCAAGCACTTTGTCTGGGCCGAAGATAGCCTCTCCGAAACGACGTGCGATACGTGATTTTGGTCCAATATATCTTGCCATTTTCTTACGTTTTTAATAGTTAAACAATTATACACGACGACGTTTAGGAGGACGGCAACCATTGTGAGGCATAGGAGTAACGTCAACGATTTCGGTTACTGCGATACCTGCGTTAGCACACGCACGGATAGCGCTCTCACGGCCTTGTCCAGGACCTTTAACATACGCTTTTACTTTGCGCAAACCGAGATCGAAAGCGACCTTTGCGCAATCCTCAGCAGCAGTTTGAGCTGCGTATGGAGTATTCTTTTTAGAGCCACGGAAGCCCATTTTTCCAGCAGATGACCAAGAGATAACTTGACCTTCGCCGTTAGCGATTGTAACAATCACATTGTTGAAAGAAGACATTACGTGAAGTTGACCAACACCGTCAATCTTTACAACGCGCTTCTTAGCTGCAACAGTTTTCTTTGCCATAATTGATAGATATTACTGGGTTGATTACTTCGTTGCTTTCTTCTTATTAGCAACAGTTTTCTTTTTACCTTTACGCGTACGAGCGTTGTTTTTGGTAGATTGACCACGCAATGGAAGACCAATACGGTGACGCACACCACGGTAGCAACCAATATCCATCAATCGCTTGATGTTAAGTTGTGTTTCTGAACGGAGATCACCTTCTACTTTGTACTTAGCACCGATAATCTCACGAATTTTAGCTGCTTGGTCATCCGTCCAATCTTGTACCTTGATGCTTGGGTCAACGCCTGCCTCTGCCAAGATCTTCTTTGCGCTTGAACGACCTATTCCGTAGATGTAAGTCAAACCGACTTCGCCACACTTGTTTTGTGGTAAATCTACACCGACAATTCTTATAGCCATAATTAATTACTTAAGGATATTGTTTTTAAATGTTTACCTCTATGAAATGCTTATCCTTGACGCATTTTCATTTTTGGTTCTTTTTTGTTAATTACATACAAGCGACCTTTGCGGCGTACGATTTTGCAATCCGCATTGCGCTTTTTTACAGATGCTCTAACTTTCATTTTAATAGAGTTTTAGAGTTTGTTATTTATAACGGAACGAAATACGTCCTTTAGTGAGGTCATATGGACTCATCTCCACTTTCACACGGTCACCAGGAAGAATCTTGATGTAATGCTGACGCATCTTACCAGAGATGTGAGCGATGATGACATGACCACTTTCTAATTGTACACGGAACATCGCGTTGGACAACGCCTCGGTTACGGTTCCATCTACTTCAATTGCATCTTGTTTTGCCATAATACTTTGGTTGATATTAAATAAAACGATCTCCTAATACTTGTTGAATATAGTCGAATGTGGACAATATGTCTGCCTTGCCGTTGCGCACGCATACGCTGTGTTCGAAATGAGCCGCAGGTTTGCGGTCGGCAGTACGCGCTGTCCATCCATCACTTTCGATGATGACATTGCGACGTCCAAGACAAATCATTGGTTCTATAGCCAGTGTCATACCCGATTTGAGTACAATACCATTGCCACGACGTCCATAGTTGCATACCTCAGGTTCCTCGTGCATATCACGCCCGATGCCATGTCCAACAAATTCGCGAACCACAGAATAACCTGCTTTCTCGCAATGATTTTGTATGGCAGCACCAACATCGCCAAGACGGCGTCCTGTGACTGCTTGTTCGATGCCGAGATAAAGCGCCTCCTTGGTTGTGCGCATCAATTGCAACACCTCCGGAGCAACTTCGCCAACAGGGAAGGTGTATGCTGAGTCTGCGCAGAAACCATTGAGTTTGACCACTGTATCCACCGAAACGATATCGCCGTCCTTCAATATCACCTTGTCAGAAGGGATACCGTGTACGACTTGCTCGTTGACTGATGTACACAAGGTGGCAGGATAACCCTCGTATCCGAGGCAAGAAGGAACACCTCCGTTGTCGCAGATAAACTCATAAGCCACTTTGTCCAGTTCCGCAGTAGTAACTCCTGGTCGGATGACTTTGGCCACTTCGGCCAAAGTCCTTCCGAGCAGGTCATTACTGCGACGCATCAGCTCGACTTCTTCATCAGTCTTTAGGTATATCATTCTTCTTAATAAGCCATAGCGGAGCGACCCTTGATGCGCATACCTGACTCATAGAAGCCATCATAGTGACGCTCGAGGAGTTTGCTCTCGATTTGTTGTAGCGTATCCAAGACAACACCTACCATGATGAGTAATGATGTACCACCGAAGAATTGCGCGAATCCCATGCTCACACCAGCAAGGCGAGCAAAAGCAGGCAAAATAGCGATGATAGCCAAGAGGCAAGAGCCAGGCAATGTCAAGCGTGTCATGATAGAGTCGATATACTCAGCAGTCTTCTTACCTGGTTTAACGCCAGGGATGAAGCCGTTGTTGAGCTTGAGGTTTTCAGCCATTTGTACAGGGTTGATGATAATCGCGGTGTAGAAATAGGTGAAAACGATGATCAAGATTGCAAATACAGCATTGTACCAGAAACCATCGTTATCCATGAAAGCACGAGTGAAAGCGCTAGCGCTCTCTGAAGTAGAGAATCCAGCAAGTGCGATAGGAATAAACATGATAGCTTGTGCGAAGATGATAGGCATCACATTCGCAGCATTCACCTTAAGAGGGATATACTGGCGCACGCCACCATATTGCTTGTTACCCACCATGCGTTTAGCATATTGTACAGGGATACGGCGTGTACCTTGTACGAGGAGGATAGCAAATGCAAACACGAACAAGAGGAGAATGATCTCAAGGATGAAGACCATCAAACCACCACCTTCGTTCAAGCGTGAAGAGAACTCTTGGATGATAGCAGCAGGGAAACGAGCGATGATACCGATAAGAATGATAAAGGAAATGCCATTACCAATACCACGGTCTGTAATACGCTCACCCAACCACATCACGAACATAGAGCCCGCGCAGAGGAGGATAGTAGAAGAGATGGTGAACCAGTTGAAACCTACAGAGATGGCTTGACCCGCTTGTGCCATTTGCACAGAGAGGTTAACCAAGTAGCTAGGACCTTGGAAAAGGAGGATAGCCACTGTGAGGTAACGAGTGATTTGGTTCATCTTTTGGCGACCAGACTCACCCTCTTTTTGCATCTTTTGGAAGTAAGGCACTGCGATAGTGAGCAGTTGGATTACGATAGATGCAGAGATGTAAGGCATGATACCCAATGCAAAAATAGAAGCATTGGAGAAGGCGCCACCTGAGAACATATCCAAGAGTGCCATCAGACCTCCCGCTGTTTGCGCTTGCAAAGCGGTGAGGGCTGTTGGGTCGATACCAGGAAGTACTACGAAAGAACCAAAACGATAGATGAGCACAAACAAAAGTGTTACTCCCAATCGGCTACGGAGATCTTCGATCTTCCAGATATTTTGGATTGTTTGAATAAACTTACGCATACTAATTAGATTTTGTTGATAGTACCACCAGCAGCTGTGATAGCAGCCTCAGCAGATTTACTGAAAGCGTTAGCTTCTACTGTCAATTTTGCAGTAAGGGTACCGTTACCAAGAATCTTCACCAATTGTGTTTTATTGATGAAGCCAGCCTCGTGGAGTTCGATCAAGCCGATTTTCTCGAGGTTTTTAGCTTCAGCAAGTGCTTGAAGAGTAGAAAGGTTGATAGCTTTGTACTCTACACGATTGATGTTTTGGAAACCAAACTTAGGCAAGCGGCGTTGCATAGGCATCTGACCACCCTCGAAACCAATTTTCTTAGAGTAACCAGAGCGTGACTTAGCACCCTTGTGACCACGAGTAGAGGTACCACCGAGGCCTGAACCAGGACCACGACCGATACGTTTTGCGGTCTTTACTGAACCAGCAGCTGGCGTTAAATTATTTAATTCCATAATGCTTGCTAAAATTTAAAGATTAATCAATTACTTTAACCAAGTGTTTAATTTTGTTTACCATGCCGAGGATAGCAGGAGTAGCCTCATGCTCAACTACAGCATTCATCTTGCGAAGACCAAGAGCCAACATAGTATCCTTTTGCACTTGTGGGCAGCCGATTGTGCTGCGTACTTTTTGAATTTTAATTGTTGCCATGATTTTCACAAATTATTAACCGTTAAACACTGTTGATAAGCTCACGCCACGGTTTTGAGCTACAGTACGAGCATCGCGCATTTCGCCGAGTGCTGCGATAGTAGCCTTAACGAGGTTGTGAGGGTTAGAAGAACCTTTAGATTTAGCCAAGATGTCAGTTACACCAGCTGACTCCAATACGGCACGCATAGCACCACCGGCTTTTACTCCGGTACCGTGAGATGCAGGTTGGAGATAAACGCGAGCGCCACCGAACTTAGCGTATTGCTCGTGAGGTACAGTACCCTTGAGTACTGGTACTTGGATAAGGTTCTTCTTTGCAGATTCTGTAGCCTTAGAGATAGCTGCGGTAACTTCGCCAGCTTTACCAAGACCCCAACCTACGATACCAGCCTCATTTCCTACAACAACGATGGCTGCAAATGTGAAAGTACGTCCACCTTTCGTAACTTTAGTTACGCGGTTGACTGCAACGAGGCGCTCCTTGAGCTCCAAGTCTTGTGTTGATTTTACTCGATTCATAACAGTCTCTTTGTTTTAGAATTTGAGACCTGCCTCGCGGGCAGCGTCTGCCAATGATTTAACTCGACCGTGATAGAGGTAGCCATTGCGATCAAATACTACAGCCTCTACGCCAGCAGCTTTAGCAGCTTCAGCGATGAGCTTGCCTACTTGAGCAGCCTTCTCAGTTTTGGTCATTTTATCTTTAATAGCGAGCGAAGATGCAGATGCAAGTGTTTTACCTTGCAAATCGTCAATAACTTGCGCGTAGATTTGGCTGTTGCTACGGAATACTGTCAGACGAGGACGCTCAGCTGTACCCGAAACACGTGTACGGATAGATGCTTTAATTTTAAGTCTTCTTGCAATTTTCTGATTCATAACTTATTCCTTTCTAATTATTTACCAGCCGATTTACCAGCTTTACGACGAATAACTTCACCTTGGAACTTAATACCTTTACCCTTATATGGCTCTGGTTTGCGGAAAGAGCGAATCTTAGCGCATACTTGGCCGATAAGTTGCTTGTCAGCAGACTCAAGGATAACAAGAGGGTTTTGGTTACGCTCTGACTTGGTCTCTACCTTAACCTCCTTAGGGAGTTGGAGATAGATTGGGTGGGTATAACCGAGTGCAAAGTTGAGAGTATTTTGCATAGCTGCAGCCATCTCAACACGGTAACCTACACCGACGAGTTCGAGCACTTTCTTATAACCCTCGCTTACACCTACAACCATATTGTTGATGAGCGCGCGATAAAGACCGTGCATAGCGCGGTTTTGCTTCTCATCGTTTGGACGAGTTACGGTGAGTACACCATCCTCTACGGTTACGGTGATGTTAGGGTTAACTTGTTGTTGAAGTTCACCTTTAGGACCCTTAACGGTCACGAGGTTCTCAGGACTAACTGTTACAGTTACACCTGCAGGAATAACGATAGGCAATTTTCCAATTCTTGACATAGCAGTTCCTCCTTAATTAATAGATGTAACAAATAACCTCACCACCGAGCTTCATACCAAGAGCCTCTTTGTTGGTCATCACACCCTTAGATGTAGAAAGGATTGCGATACCGAGACCATTGAGCACGCGTGGCATCTCGCGATAGCCAACGTACTGACGAAGACCTGGGGTTGATACACGTTTCAAACTCTTGATGGCGTTAACTTTGTTAACTGGATCATACTTCAAGGCGATCTTGATAGTGCCTTGAGGGCCATCCTCCACGAACTTGTAAGAAAGGATGTAGCCCTTCTCGAACAAGATGCGTGTGATCTCTTTCTTCAGATTCGAAGCAGGCACCTCTACTACGCGGTGACCAGCTTTGATTGCATTTCTGAGTCGAGTCAGATAATCTGCGATTGGATCTGTCATAATGTTTTGTTAAATTAATCCCGCCTTTCGGGACAATATTTAATAAATTAATTTTATTTATTCCCCAGAGGCACTTATGTCCTCTGGGCGAATTTCAAAGTGGTTTACCAGCTTGCTTTCTTCACTCCTGGGATGAGTCCTGCAGACGCCATCTCACGGAATTGAATACGACTCAAGCCGAATGCACGCATATAACCTTTTGGACGACCAGTGATCTTGCAACGGTTGTGCAAACGAACTGGGCTAGCGTTCTTAGGCAATGCTTGGAGACCTTCGTAGTCACCATCCTTGAGGAGTTGAGCGCGTTTTGCTGCGTATTTAGCTACGAGTTTTGCGCGTTTTACCTCGCGGGCTTTCATTGATTCTTTTGCCATAGTCTAATTACTTTTTGAATGGTAATCCAAACTCACGCAACAATGCGAAACCTTCCTCATCGGTGTTTGCGGTGGTTACGAAAGTGATGTTCATACCGAGTAGTTTGGTAATGTTATCAATGTTGATTTCAGGGAAGATGATTTGCTCTTGGATACCAAGTGTATAGTTTCCATGGCCATCCATCTTGTTGTGGATACCCTTGAAGTCACGGATACGAGGCAAAGCCACGCGAACGAGGCGCTCCAAGAACTCGTACATACGCTCACCACGGAGAGTTACGCGCACGCCAATAGGCATTTTCTTACGAACCTTGAAACCTGCGATATCCTTTTTGGAGAGAGTAGCAACGGCTTTCTGACCAGTGATGAGTGTCATCTCTTGTTGAGCTACATCGATGAGCTTCTTGTCAGCCACAGCATCTCCAAGACCTTGGTTGAGAACGATCTTCTCGAGTTTAGGGCACTGCATTACTGTAGTGTAGTTAAACTCCTTCATCAGAGCTGGCACAATGCGCTCTAGATAATCTTGTTTTAAACTTGCTGTATTCATTGTTAGATCTCCTTACCAGATTTTTTACTTACGCGGACAAGCTTACCATCCTTCAATACGCGACCTACGCGTACTGGTTTTCCGTCCTCAACTGGGTTGAGGTTAGAAATATGGATAGGAGCCTCCTGTTTAACAATACCTCCTTGAGGATTTTTTGCATTAGGTTTGGTACTCTTTGATACCATATTAACACCTTCTACGATAGCACGTTGTTTCTCTACGAGCACCTCCAACACACGGCCGGTTTTGCCCTTAGAAGCACCTGCGTTCACGTATACGGTATCACCTTTCTTAATATGTAATTTTGCCATATTTGTAGAATTTAGATGATTAGAGCACTTCAGGTGCTAGAGAAATAATTTTCATGTTCGTTTGACGCAACTCGCGAGCCACAGGGCCAAAGATACGTGAACCACGGATCTCACCTGCGTTGTTTACGAGTACGCATGCGTTGTCATCAAAGCGGATGTAGCTACCATCTGGGCGGCGAACCTCTTTCTTAACGCGTACTACGATAGCACGTGTTACAGTACCGTCCTTGATATCAGAAGAAGGAATTACACCTTTTACTGCTACTACGATGGTGTCACCCAAACTGGCGTAACGCTTTTTGGTTCCGCCAAGAACGCGGATGCACAATGCCTCTTTAGCACCTGAGTTGTCCGCAACTACTAGTCTTGATTCTTGTTGTACCATATTACTTAGCCCTTTCTACAATTTGAGTTAAACGCCAACGAACAGTCTTGCTCAATGGACGAGTCTCCATGATGCGTACTGTATCACCGATACCGCACTCATTCTTCTCGTCGTGAGCATGGAACTTGCGAGTTTTATTGACAAACTTGCCATAAATAGGGTGTTTCTCTTTCCAGTGAACAGCAACTACGATAGTCTTGTCCATCTTGTTGGAAACGACAATACCCTGACGCTCTTTTCTTAGATTTCTTGTTTCCATGTCAATTCGTTTTTTACTTTGTTAATTCTCTTTGACGAAGTTCGGTTGCAAGGCGAGCAATTGTCTTACGAGCCACCTTAATCTGCAACGGATTGTCAAGCGGAGAAATGCTGTGATTCAATTTCATACGAACGAGTGCCTCTTTCTCAGCAGCCAAACGCTCTTGGATCTCAGCAGTTGTTAATTCTTTAATTTCAGCTGTTTTCATAATCCTGATTATACATTTTGGGTTGGGTCGTAATCACGTCTTACGACAAATTTGGTTGTAATAGGAAGTTTTTGAGCTGCCAGACGAAGTGCCTCTTTAGCTACCTCGTATGATACGCCGTCAATCTCAAAGATGATACGTCCTGGAGCCAATGGTACTACGAATCCCTCTGGAGCACCTTTACCTTTACCCATACGGACATCCAAAGGCTTCTTGGTGATTGGTTTATCTGGGAAAACGCGGATCCATACTTGTCCTTGACGTTGCATGTAACGAGTTACTGCGATACGAGCTGCCTCGATTTGACGACCTGTCAACCAGATGGTACCAAGACTCTTGATACCGAATGAGCCAAATGCGAGCTCAGTACCACGCTGTGCATTGCCTTTGATGCGGCCTTTTTGGCAGCGGCGGAATTTAGTTTTCTTTGGTTGTAACATAACTGTAATCTACAAATCGGTTAAACATTATTGTTTTTTGTTTCTGCGGAAACCACCACGACGGTCATCACGACGACGATCGCCACGACCAGCCTCTTGCTTTTGTGTGAAGTTTGGAGCAAGATCCTTCTTGCCATAAACCTCACCACGGCAGATCCAAACCTTTACACCAATCATACCTACTTTGGTGAGAGCACCTGCGTGGCAATAATCGATGTCAGCACGGAGAGTGTGCAATGGGGTACGACCCTCTTTGTACATCTCGCTACGTGCCATTTCAGCACCGTTAAGACGACCACTGAGTTGGATTTTGATACCCTCAGCGCCCATACGCATGGTAGAAGCGATAGCCATCTTCACAGCACGACGGTAAGCAATCTTACCCTCGAGTTGGCGAGCGATCTTGTTAGCCACGATAGTAGCATCAAGCTCAGGACGCTTAACCTCGAAAATGTTGATCTGCACATCTTGCTTGGTGATTTTCTTCAACTCCTCTTTCAATTTGTCAACCTCTTGTCCGCCCTTACCGATGATGAAACCGGGGCGAGCAGTGCAGACAGTTACAGTCACAAGTTTCAGAGTACGCTCGATAACAATACGAGAAATACTAGCCTCAGCCAAACGGGCATTCAGGTACTTGCGGATCTTGGTATCCTCAAGAATTGTATCTCCGTAGTTCTTACCGCCAAACCAGTTGGAATCCCAACCACGTACAATACCTAGGCGGTTACTAATTGGATTAATTTTCTGTCCCATTTTGTTAATTACTTAGCTTCGTTAGTATTCTTAGTATCTACAAAAATAGTAACATGGTTAGAGCGTTTGCGGATACGATAGCCGCGACCTTGAGGAGCGGTCAACAGACGTTTCAACATCATACCGCCATCTACCATGATATTACTTACATACAGAGTCTCTTGGTCTGCCTTCTTACCGGTCTTTACTTCCCAGTTAGCGATAGCAGATTTCAAAAGTTTCTCGAGGGAGCGTGATGCCTCTTTGGTAGAGAAATGCAACGCACCCAGTGCACGGTTCACTTCCATTCCACGAATCATATCTGCAACAAGGCGCATTTTGCGTGGAGATGTAGGAACGTTATTAAGCTTTGCAAAGTATTGGCTCTTGCGAGCTTCTTTCATTGCTTCAGCTGCATTATGTTTTCTAGCACCCATTTTGAATTCTAAAATTTAATTTGTTGTTTGAATGATTCATGGATTAACGATTACCCGAGTGACCACGGAATGTACGAGTAGGAGCAAACTCGCCGAGCTTGTGACCTACCATGTTCTCAGTGATGTACACAGGGATGAACTTATTTCCATTGTGAACTGCAATAGTATGACCTACGAAATCAGGAGAAATCATAGATGCACGGCTCCAAGTCTTGACAACATCTTTCTTGCCAGACTCATTCATAGCCAACACCTTATTCTCCAACTTTACGTTGATAAATGGTCCTTTTTTCAATGAACGACTCATAATTTCTCTTAATTTAATAGGTTATTTTTTTCTTCTTTCAATAATGTATTGATTGCTCAAGTTCTTTGGAGCACGTGTCTTGTAGCCCTTAGCTAACAAGCCCTTGCGTGAACGTGGGTGTCCACCAGATGCGCGGCCTTCACCACCACCCATTGGGTGATCTACTGGGTTCATTGCCACACCACGGTTGCGTGGACGACGGCCTAACCAACGGCTACGACCTGCCTTACCACTCTTCTCCAATGCGTGGTCGCTATTGCCAACCACACCAACAGTTGCTTTACATGCTGCAAGCACCTTGCGCAATTCGCCTGAAGGCAACTTGATGATTGCATACTTATCCTCGCGAGAAGACAATTGTGCAAACACACCTGCCGAACGAACCATGCATGCACCTTGACCTGGACGCAACTCAATGTTGTGAATCAGCGTACCAAGAGGCATGTTAGCCATTGGAAGAGCATTTCCTACTTCAGGTGCCACATCTGGACCTGAGATTACTGTTTGACCTACTTGCAAACCAGTTGGTGCAAGAATGTAACGTTTTTCGCCATCAGCGTAGAACAAGAGTGCGATACGAGCCGAACGGTTTGGATCGTACTCAATAGTTTTTACTACTGCTGGTACACCATCTTTGTTACGTTTGAAGTCAATTACGCGATATTTCTGCTTGTGTCCACCACCAATATAACGCATGGTCATCTTACCTTGATGGTTACGACCACCTGTCTTGGTTTTACCGAACACAAGAGATTTCTCTGGTGCACTTGCGGTAATTGTATCAAATGCGCCAATAACTTTGTGTCTTTGCCCCGGTGTAGAGGGTTTTAATTTACGTACAGCCATTTTTAGATATTGCTATAAAAATCAATTGTTTCACCTTCTTTCAATGTAACGATTGCTTTCTTGTAAGCTTGCTTAGCACCACGAATCAAACCGCTCTTAGTATAGCGTTGTTTGGTCTTTGGAGCTTGGATCAATGTGTTTACATCAAGCACTTGTACATTGTACAATTCTTCTACTGCCTTCTTGATTTCTACCTTGTTGGCAGTACGAACTACCTGAAAACCATAACGGTTAAACTTTTCGCCTGCGGCGGTCATCTTCTCAGTGACGATTGGTTTTAAAATAATTGCCATAGTTGTAACCTCCTTATGCTAAAGTTGCCTCAATTGCTGCCAATGCGCCCTCTACGAGAACCACTGCGCTTGAGTTCATGATTGCGTATGTATTCAGTTCATTTACAGTCACCACGTTGGTGCGCTCGATATTGCTTGCTGACTTGAGAACATTGTAGTTATTCTCTGGCAACACGAACAATACCTTCTTACCAGCTACTTGCAAGTTGTTCATTACCTCTACCATAGCCTTGGTCTTTGGAGCATCAAATTGCAAAGCGTCAACTACGACGATTTGACCGTTTTGAGCACGCAAAGAGAGTGCGCTACGACGAGCCAATTGTTTAACTTTCTTGTTCAATTTGAAACCATAGTCACGTGGAACTGGACCAAAAATAGTACCACCACCTACGCGAACTGGAGACTTCAAATCACCTGGACGAGCACCGCCACCACCTTTTTGGCGACCGAGCTTACGGGTTGAGTGAGCATTCTCGCTACGCTCTTTTGATTTCGCTGTACCTTGACGATTGTTTGCCAAATATTGCTTTACATCCAAATAAATGGCGTGGTCGTTAGGCTCGATACCGAAGATAGCATCATTCAGAACTACCTTCTTGCCGGTCTCTTTGCCGGCCATGTTCAAAATACTAAGTTCCATACCTCTTATTTGTTAATTGTAACGATTGAATTTTTAGCACCTGGAATACTACCCTTGACCATGATCAAGTTGTACTCAGGAATCACCTTTAATACTACAAGGTTTTGTACAGTTACGCGGTCTGTACCCATGTGACCTGCCATGCGAGTACCTGGGAATACACGAGCTGGGTAAGCACATGCACCAATTGAACCTGGAGCACGCAAACGGTCATCTTGACCGTGGGTAGATTGACCTACACCACCAAAGCCGTGACGCTTAACTACACCTTGGAAACCTTTACCTTTAGAAGTACCTACTACGTCAACATAAGTGTTCTCTTCAAACATGTCAACGGTCAAGGTATCTCCCAGTTTGACTTCTTGTTCGAATCCATCGAACTCGGCTAAGTGACGCATTGGTTGTACACCTGCAGCCTTGAAGTGACCTGCCTCTGCCTTGTTGGTGTGCTTCTCGCTCTTTGGCATGAAACCAACTTGTACAGCAGCATAGCCATCCTTCTCAACTGTCTTGAGTTGGGTAACAACGCAAGGACCAGCCTCAATCACGGTGCATGGGATATTTTTGCCATCAGCACCGAAAACGGATGTCATTCCGATTTTTTTACCTAATAATCCTGGCATTTTTTTGCTGTGATTAAAATTGTTAATAATTATTGTTCTCCACTCTCGCCCTCGGGATTACGTGTCTTTCGACCTTGTCTATCCGCGGGAAGTGGTCTTTTTGTTTATCAAACCTTGATTTCTACTTCCACACCACTTGCGAGCTCGAGCTTCATCAATGCCTCTACAGTCTTTTGGTTAGATTGATAAATGTCAATCAAACGCTTGTAGCTTGACAACTCAAATTGCTCACGGCTCTTCTTGTTAACGAAAGTTGAGCGGTTTACTGTGAAGATGCGCTTGTGAGTTGGCAATGGAATTGGACCACTTACTACTGCACCTGTTGCTTTTACGGTCTTCACAATTTTCTCAGCTGACTTGTCAACCAAATTGTGGTCGTACGATTTCAGTTTAATACGAATTTTTTGACTCATTGTCTTTAGTTTTTTAATGTTGTTTTACCTTATCCTTGGCGCTCGCACACCCAAAGAGTCATTTGCTCAGATGACTCGCGCCTTGGTTTTACTTATCTTATCCGCCTACCCCACACATGCCGCGTTCGGAACCTTGAAACCTCGGAACCTTTTTACAGCGCAGCGTATATATTATATTAAGTACGCGGGTGCGTGCGCACTTGCACGCGTGAGTGAAGAGGTTTGAAGTATTGAGCGGCCCTTTGCTCAACCTTTTCGAACTTTCGAACTCGGTTGGTTATTTTTTCAAGCCAAGGACCAACACATTGGAAGATTGGTCCTTGACCTAAATTCTTTCTTATACAAGATCTACACGACCACCGCACTCAGTCAAAACTGTCTTAGCGATAGTGCTAGATACTGCATCATAGTGAGAGAACTCCATGCTGCTGGTCGCACGACCAGAAGTGATGGTACGCAATGCGGTTACATAACCGAACATCTCGCTCAATGGCACCTTAGCCTTGATAATACGCGCACCAGTACGAGCGGTATCCATACCCTCTACTTGACCACGACGTTTGTTCAAGTCGCCGATAACATCACCCATGCTCTCCTCTGGAGTTACAACCTCCACCTTCATGATTGGCTCCATCAATACTGGTTTCGCCTTAGCGCAAGCGCTCTTGAACGCCATTTGTGCGCAGATATCAAATGAAAGTTGGTCAGAGTCAACTGGGTGGAAGCTACCGTCCACCAAAGTAACCTTCAAGGTATCCAATGGATAACCAGCCAAGATACCAGTCTTCATAGCGGTTGTGAAACCTTTCTCTACTGCTGGGATATACTCTTTTGGCACGTTACCACCCTTAACCACGTCAACAAATTGCAAGCCACCTTCGAAGCCCTCGTCTGCTGGCTCAACGCGAACGATAATGTCAGCGTATTTACCACGACCACCTGATTGCTTCTTGTAGGTCTCACGCAACTCTACTGGAGCAGAGATTGCCTCGCGGTATGCTACTTGAGGACGACCTTGGTTACACTCTACCTTAAACTCACGTTTCAAACGATCGATAATAATCTCAAGGTGAAGCTCACCCATACCAGAGATCACAGTTTGACCTGTTTGCTCGTCAGTCTTAACAGTAAAGGTTGGATCCTCCTCAGCCAATTTAGCCAAACCTACGCCGAGTTTGTCGAGGTCAGCTTGACTCTTTGGCTCTACTGAGATACCAATCACAGGTGCTGGGAACTCGATAGACTCCAATACGATTGGCTTGTCCTCAGAGCACAATGTGTCACCTGTACGAATATCTTTGAAACCTACACCTGCACCAATATCACCAGCTGCGATTGTCTCTACTGGGTTTTGGTGGTTAGAGTGCATTTGGAAGATACGAGAGATACGCTCGCGCTTACCAGAACGTGGGTTGAATACATATGAACCTGCATCCAACTTACCGCTATACACGCGGAAGAAGCACAAACGACCTACATATGGGTCTGTAGCAATCTTAAATGCCAAAGCACAAAGAGCATCATCCTCTTTTGGCTCGCGCGTGATCGCGTCACCCGTGCGTGGGTCCGTACCGTCTATAATAGGGGTATCCATTGGACTTGGCAAGTATGCACAAACTGCGTCCAACATAGTTTGCACACCTTTGTTCTTAAATGAAGAACCACAAACCATTGGGAACATTTGCATGCTCAAGCAACCTTTGCGGATTGCAGCACGAATCTCGTCCTCGGTAATGGTTGAAGGATCATCAAAGTATTTCTCCATCAACGCATCATCAAACTCAGAGATAGTCTCCAACATTTTGTCGCGCCACTCCTCTGCCTCTGCTACGAGGTTTGCAGGAATATCCTCAACGCTGTAGTCAGAACCCATGGTCTCATCATTCCAGATGCATGCCTTCATAGTCACAAGGTCAACAACGCCCTTGAATGTCTCCTCAGCACCGATAGGAATTTGGATTGGACATGGATTTGCACCAAGCACCTCTTTAATTTGAGTTACTACGTCAAAGAAGTTTGCACCACTACGGTCCATCTTGTTTACGTAGCAAATACGAGGTACATTGTATTTATCAGCTTGACGCCATACAGTCTCAGATTGTGGTTGTACACCACCTACTGCACAGAACGCAGCCACAGCACCGTCCAAGATACGGAGTGAACGCTCCACCTCAACGGTAAAGTCAACGTGGCCCGGGGTGTCAATCAAGTTGATTTTGTATTTGTCACCCTTGTAATTCCAGAAGGTAGTGGTAGCAGCAGAGGTAATTGTAATACCACGCTCTTGCTCTTGCTCCATCCAGTCCATAGTTGCTGCACCATCGTGCACCTCACCAATCTTGTGAGTCAAACCGGTGTAGAACAAAATACGCTCAGAGGTAGTAGTCTTACCAGCATCAATGTGAGCCATGATACCGATATTTCTGTTTAATTTCAAATCGTGTTTAGCCATCTTCTTGTCTAATTAGCGATTAAAAACGGAAGTGTGCAAATGCACGGTTAGCCTCTGCCATGCGGTGCATATCTTCTTTACGTTTGAACGCACCACCTTGGTTGTTAAATGCATCCATGATCTCTGCTGCAAGTTTCTCAGCCATAGAGTGACCACCACGCTTGCGAGCGAAGAGAATCATATTCTTCATTGAAATCGACTCCTTGCGGTCAGCACGAATCTCAGTTGGCACTTGGAATGTGGCACCACCGATACGTTTTGACTTAACCTCTACCAAAGGAGTGATGTTGCTAAGAGCCTGTTTCCAGATTTCAAGTGGAGTTTGCTCACCTTTCATCTTGTTACCAACAGTCTCCAAAGCGGTGTAGAATACGCTGTATGCGGTATTCTTCTTACCGTCGAGCATAAGGTGGTTTACGAATTTTGCCACCATTACCTCACCAAATACTGGATCTGGGAGGATTACTCGTTTTTTTGGTTTTGCTTTTCTCATTGTTTTGTTTTTGTTTTTTTGTTGATTGTCTTAACTTCAGCAGATTTCTTCAACCCCAGCCTTTAAACTTTAAACCTTAAACTTTAAACTCTCAAATTTACTCCATCTACTTACTCAACCGATCAACCCATTAATAATCTGTCCCATCGTATGGAACTTTTAGTTAGTTTTTTTTGTTTCGTCAGAACTTTTTTCACCTTTAGCGAAGCGTCCTATATCCTATAGCGCCTTGGCGCGTCCTATAGGCGCTTGCGCCGTCCGATTACTTTTTAGCTTTAGGACGCTTTGCGCCGTATTTGCTTCGACGTTGCAAGCGGTTTGCTACACCAGCGGTATCCAATGTACCACGAACAATGTGGTAACGTACACCTGGAAGGTCTTTTACACGACCACCGCGCACCATAACGATGCTGTGCTCTTGCAAGTTGTGACCCTCACCTGGGATGTAAGCGTTCACCTCCTTTTGGTTTGTCAAGCGAACACGTGCTACTTTACGCATAGCAGAGTTTGGCTTCTTAGGAGTTGTTGTGTAAACGCGTACACACACGCCACGACGTTGTGGGCAGCTGTCCAATGCTGGACTCTTGCTCTTGTCGATAAGTTCTGCTCTTCCTTTTCTAACTAATTGTTGAATTGTAGGCATTGTAACTTTTTTAATTTTGGTTAATAATTATGTTAATTTAAACTTGTTAGTTTCTTTCTCGTTTTCACTTTTCACCTTTCAGCTTTCACCTCCTGCGCTTCGCACATCATGTGCGTGCGCACTCGCGTGCCGCGAAAAAGCATGCAAAGGTACTACTTTTTTCTGATTTGACCAAATATTCGACGGAAAAAGTGCCATTTTTCTGCAAAAATCTTTAAATTTTCTTTACTTTTTTTATTTTGCTACTTCGACTTTGCAAAATTCACCCCTATTTTGCCATTTTTTTCACCCCCACCCTTCTGCCATAAATCAACCAACTCCAACCACTTATACACCTTTTCAACACCCCATTTTTCGCTACTGAAAAACCTCGTTTTTTCACCTTCGAAATCCCCATTTTTTATCTTTTGTTATGCCTTATCAATTACGTACCATTTACGTAGGATATACGTAGGATATACGTAACATATACGTAGGATAAACGTAACATACAGCCAACTTCGCCGAAGGATTACCATCACGACACAACCGCTACACAACTGCTGCACAACACCACACAACTGCTACACAATACCACCCATTAAAACATTTTTTTTGCAAAAAATTTGCGTATATCCAAAATTTGTTGTACCTTTGCAGCCGATTTTGGAAAAACGCGTGTTTTGAATGCGTTGGAGAGATGGCAGAGTGGTCGATTGCGGCGGTCTTGAAAACCGTTGAGCTGAGAGGCTCCGGGGGTTCGAATCCCTCTCTCTCCGCAAAGAAAAAACATGAAACAAGTCCTTGTTGGACTTGTTTTTTTTGTAATCTTTGCACAGGATGCCCGTGGCAAACATCACTATCCCTTTCCCTGCAATTATTTCTCTATTCGAACTCACTACAACGCACAAAAAACACTTTTTTCTTGCATGTTTATATTTTTTTTCGTACCTTTGCACCCGATTTTATAGAATATACGTAGTATTATGTTTTTGAATATCTTAAAATCAAAAATTCATCGCGTAGTAGTCACCGAAGCCAATTTGGAGTATATCGGCAGTATCACTATTGATGAAGACCTCATGGATGCAGCGAACATCTATGCAGGAGAGCGCGTGCAGGTTGTGGACAATACCAATGGTGCTCGCATTGAGACCTATGTC
The DNA here is from genome assembly GCA_045601825.1 of Paludibacteraceae bacterium. GTDB lineage: Bacteria > Bacteroidota > Bacteroidia > Bacteroidales > Paludibacteraceae > Colicola. Next base: position 72,496 of record JAZSAI010000002.1, read on the forward strand.
ATTCCTGGCAAACGCGGCAGTGGCTGTATCTGCATCAATGGTGCCGCAGCGCATCTTGTCCACGTTGGAGATACTGTTATCATCATGGCGTATGCTTTGATGACACCTGAAGAAACGAAGGCATTCAAACCTTCCATCATTTTCCCAACCAACAATCATCTCGTGTAATGGCGTTTTTTGACCTAATACATACGGATACTCACACGAGCGCTCGCGTGGGCGTGGTGCATACTGACCACGGGGATATACAAACCCCTATCTTTATGCCTGTAGGTACCGTAGGCACTGTCAAAGGTGTGCAACGCACTTTCCTTGAGGAAGACATCAAGGCGCAAATCATCTTAGGCAATACCTATCACCTCTACCTTCGCCCAGGCACAGAGATCCTGCACAAAGCAGGTGGCTTGCACAAGTTCGAAGGTTGGCAACGTCCTATACTCACAGATTCAGGAGGTTTTCAAGTCTTCTCACTCACCGACATCCGCAAAATGACCGAAGAGGGAGTGCAGTTCTCCTCTCATATTGATGGACGTAAACTTATGTTCACTCCAGAGAGTGTCATGGATATCGAACGTGAGATTGGTGCAGACATCATGATGGCTTTCGACGAGTGCTGTCCAGGTACTGCTGATCGCACCTATGCCCAAAAATCTATGGAGCGTACTCATCGTTGGCTGGATCGTTGTATCCAGCGCTTCGACTCCACTCCCGACCTCTATGGTTACAAGCAACACCTCTTCCCTATCGTGCAGGGTTGCGTATATACCAACCTTCGTCAAGAAGCTGCCAAACGGCTACGCGACCTTGATCGAGATGGCTATGCCATTGGTGGACTCGCAGTAGGCGAACCTACCGAACAGATGTACGAGATGATTGAAGTGGTCAATGACATCCTTCCTGCCAACAAACCACGCTACCTCATGGGAGTGGGTACACCTTGGAATATCCTCGAAGGAATAGAACGTGGAGTGGACATGTTCGATTGTGTAATGCCTACGCGCAACGGACGTAATGGTATGATTTTCACGCAGAACGGAGTGATGAACCTACGCAACAAAAAGTGGGAAGACGACTTCACCGAACTTGACCCATATGGCACAAGTTTCGTAGATCATCATTACACTCGTGCTTATGTTCGTCACCTCATCCATGCACAAGAGATGCTTGGGCTAGAGATACTCAGTATCCACAACCTTGCCTTCTACCTATGGCTAGTAGGTGAAGCACGCAAACATATACTTGCAGGCGATTTCAAAGCGTGGAAAGACGACATCACCCCTCGCCTTATGCAACGCCTCTAACCCAATATCCATTACCCTATACCAAAAATATGAAACGCATTGACAGATATATCATAGGCAAGTTTCTCGGCACATTCTTCTTTTCGATTGTGCTCATTATGAGTATTGCCGTGGTATTCGACTTGACGGAGAAATTGGATAACTTCTTCGAGAATCAAGCACCTTTGCGCGAGATAATATTTGATTACTACCTCAACTTCGTACCTTACTTCATGAATATGTTTAGCCCACTATTCATATTCATTTCTGTAATATTCTTCACATCCAAACTAGCAGGTAATAGCGAAATCATTGCCATCTTGGCCAGTGGTGTTAGTTACCACCGATTGATGGTACCCTACGCCATTAGCGCCACACTGCTATTTATCATGTCCTTCGCATTAACAGGTTATATTATTCCTCCTGCTTCAGAAAAAATGCTCACGTTCCAAGACAAGTACATCCAGCGTTTCACGCGCGAGAATGCACGCAATATCCAAATGGAGGTAGAACCAGGTACGATTCTCTATATTGAGAGTTTCCAAAAACGCACCAATATGGGCTACCGTGCTTCGCTAGAGCATTTCGAAGGTAAACAACTCACCATGCGTATTACGGCAGACCGTATCCATTACGACTCTGCCTACAATTGGCATCTAGATAAATACGTCCGCCGCGATTTTGATGGTATGCACGAAACGCTCTCGCGTGGCAATCGCTTGGACACCATTATCCCTGTACTACCCAAAGAACTATTCTATACGGCTGAGAATGCACAAATGATGACCAATCCCGAACTCAAAGAGTATATTGACCGTCAACGTCAGCGTGGCTCAGGCAATGTGCAAGCTTTTGAAACGGAGTGGTGGAAACGTTGGGCTAGTCCTATTGGTGCATTCATTATGACGTTGCTGGGCGTTACCCTCAGTTCGAAGAAAGTACGCGGTGGCATGGGTAAGAACCTAGGTATTGGTATCACACTAAGTGCTTTGTACATTCTCTTTTCCACTGTATCTACCACGTTCTCTGTCAATGGAGTGATGTCGCCATTCATGAGTGTTTGGTTACCGAATTTCATCTTCCTTGCTATAGGTATTTATCTTTATATTCGTGTCAGCCGATAATTGTAGGACTCGCGAATCCAACAATCATCTGTGTCCTGAGTCCCGAATCCAACGATCATCTGTGTCCCGGATCGCGACACCACGAATCTCTCCTTATACAACAAACTCGGGCAATGCTACCCGAGTTTGGAGAAGTATTTCACGGACTATCAATTTATTTAATCTCGTGACCGAGGATAGAATATACATGCCCGTTACGTATGATGACAACTTGGTTATTAATCATGACTTTTTGCACATCTTGTTGCTGATTAATCAAGATATTATCCACATCATCAATCGTATTAGGTAGAATATAGAATTCTTTCCATACATCTGCATTCTTATACTGCTCTACCACTGCTTCTGGCACATATACTGGTATGTAGCGATTAACCGCTTCGAACGCATTGGAGTTCTCTACATAAGGAGGAGTATATGCATCCACATATATCTTAGTTAAGTGGTAGCAATTAGCAAATGCCTCTGACTGAATATGGTTGACATACTCTGGGAGTTTCAATACGGTCAACGAATATGCATTCTTGAATGCTGCTTTATTGATACGTTGCAAGTTATTAGGCAGTACCAAGTTTTCGAGGTGATGATAGTTGCTAAATGCCTCAGCGTCAATCGCAGTATTATCCACTTTGGATAAATCCATATACTTCAAGGATTGGTGACTTTGATGAATATATCCAATAGCTTTGGCAGTCAGTTCGCCATCGGTAATGACCAAATGATTGATTGCTTTTGGCACGCCATAGTATTGCTCTGCAATAGGGTCAGATGCCTCGCAATGCCATACGGCAGCGGAAGTCTCCACGGTTTGCAAATTATTGCATCCTAGGAATGGTAAACTATTGCTTGTTAAGCCATCCGCATCGGTAGCATAGAAAGAAGTCAAGCTCTGACAGCCCACAAACACCTGCTCGCCCATAGAAGTAAGCATGCTTGGCAATGTAATGGATTCTAATCCAGAATACGCGAAAGCACCGTCTCCAATGCTATTGACGCTAGATGGTATGGAAATCTGTCGCAATTTAGAACAATCGGCAAATGCCACCTTACCAATATGTGTGAGCGATGTGGATAATACCACCTGTTGTACTTGACCAGGGAACCATGTGTTATTGCGATAGGACTGCAGCAATGGGTCATCGTACATTCTGCCCGTACCAGAGATAATCAATGTGCCATTGCTATACGACCAATAAAGGTCATCACCACATTGATTGTTCACTCCTGCGGCATTCACTGTCACATACAAGGTATGAATAACACGTTCACAGTCGTATTCATCGTACTCAGTATGCGTATAGACGCCTGACTCAGTGATTGTTTGCCCTTGCCATGTGTATGGAAGTTGGTCCTCTTGTAAGATGATATTGGATGTTTCTTGAGTAGGAGAAGGTAATACTGTGAGATGTAATACATAGGTCGTATTTCCTGACGTATAGGTGTAATTACCCGATGCAAAATACTCTTTTCCATTCCACGAATATGTTTCGCCATGGCAGATGGTAGCGTATTCATTTACTGTTTCAGGGCTACTGCTGCCCGACTTAACATCAAGTGTATAAGAAGCATAGCCATTTTCAGCCCCATACAAGTAGATTATGGCTTTATTGCCTACCACCTCTACCGCTGGTATGGCAGTACGAGTAATATTGAGTGCGTTGCCCATACCCTCAGCGGGGAAGTACCATAGTGGTTCCATATCGGAGAATGCGCGATAGGCATCTTTGAACTTGTAGAGCGCAAAGGATGAAGGAACTGTATGCGCAGTGTTCGTGGCGGCCAATAAGAGGAAGTATTCATCACCCACTCGGAATTCTATTACACCATTATGACCTGTATTCATGGTTATCGCATCCCCTGTCTTATTCGTAACCGTTGTTCCTGTTGGACAGTTAATAAAGTCATCCACGACCCATCCGTCTTCAGAAAACAACATTGGTAACGTGTTAAAGCCATCCACATAAAAGAGTGTTCCGCCTTCATCTTGTGGTAAGATTCTAGCACATGTACCCAAGCTGGTAGCATCAGAAAAGAGAGAAGAAGATGCACTAGGCGGATCCAACTGAAACAGTTCTGATTGACCCGCATTGCCATTTGTGATAATCCAGCGGCAGACATCCCATCCATCTGAGGAGCTTGCAGCCATGATTACACCATTCTTGGTGATGTCACCTGCCACGCCAAAGGCATCGAAACGAACATTCAGCCCAGCCATGTCTGTATTATCAGCGAGGCATTCGTTGATGACTTCGGTAGCTTTACCTGTCGCTAAATCTACTTTATAGATATAGAAATTTTGTTGCGGTGAAGTCACCAATCCACCTATCAAGCAGTTACCCGCATCATCGAAATGAATGTCGTTATATCCAAAAGTACAACCAACAGACCAAGTGCCATCTTCGCCCTGTTTCTCAAAGAGGTGCTCGCCTGTAATCATGATTGAATCAAGCATCTCACCTGTAGCACCATCTACAACGGTAAGAGAAGCCGTTTCGCGATTGATAAAATACATTTTGCCATTGTATGCCGCCATGCCGCGAACAGAACCACTCGCTGCTCCTGGTTTGTTGTCTACAAAGTTGCCCTTCGTATTTGAAAAAATCCAGTTGTTGGTCAGCGTATATTTATTCTCACGGACAGGATAACTATAAGTATCTTTTGCCCCTGTGGTGACAAACTCAATACCCGCAGGATCACCCACAAATCGGAAACCATTGTACCAACCAGCTACGGCAGTGATATTCACTTTCTTACCCACGGGATAAACGGTAGGATCAAGTACCATTTTGTAGCATATCGCACTATGCGTACCATCGGTAAGGGTTGGGTTATTAAAAGCATCATACGACTCTATAGTTAATCCATATAGTTTCACACGAGAGCCAAAGTATCTGAATTGCGTATCATTGACTAACTCAGCAAGAGAAGATAAAACTATCGGTTCGGATAGCGCTGCCGTTGTTACAGACTCTATAACAGCACTTTTAACCTCTGGCGCACCACCATAAGTCGTTCTAACTCCCTTAACAATAATCTTATCTCCTACATTGCAAGAAGGCGTGGTTGTGGTGTAAACAAGCATACCCCCTGTAGCATCTTGGATATACACACTCTTTACCGAAATAAAGTTAACTACACCCGACACCTTGGTTTCGGTATTATCTGCCATCGCGTGTACTTCTGCGATTGTAGGTATGTATTCTATCCATTTTGCATAGAGTGTACCTGTAGTGGAAGCATTCACTGAGGTTACATTAGTACCTGTGAAACTAGCGTTCTTGTACCAACCATTGAATAGATGACCTTCCTTATATGGCGCATTCAACACAAATTCGGAAGTTGGATTGGTAGGGTTAGCAAATGCGTGTTTCCAAGCAGGCATAAAGGCTTCTACCTTACCCGCTTGTGAGAAGTCTGCCGACTGAGGCCAACCAGTACGTTGACCCTCCACAAAGAAAGCTGCCACCGCATAACACCAAGCTGGTGAGGTAACACCCGCTTCAAGCTGGATTGCAGTTACATCTGCATTTTGCACTTCCATAATGTATGCTTCGAGCCAATCCCACTTGGCATTGCTGAGCATACCCGACACTTCTGTCAGTTTGGTACGGATAGTAGAGCATGGATCGCTTGTCGCTTTTATTTCCTCTAAAGTCCCTAAACCAGTCGCTCCACAATCTGCCATACATGCTTGGAACATATCGTTCTTGGTCATCCAACCATAGTCGTTGGTTACACCGCCATTGAGTTGGTAGGTGATGCCTGGGGTAGTGTTTGTTCCTTCTTCAAGATAAATCATTGAGTATGTGGTTTCGTTGGCTTTTACGGAGAATGTGCCTTTGTACTCCGCTGCCAATGCTTGATAGCCATCGCAAGTAGCATCTAACGAGTAGTCATTGCCAGGTTCCAAATCCTTGAAGATGAACAGACCGTTGTAATTATTATCCACCTTATAACGCTTCACCTCTTTGCCACCTTTCTTCAATATGACCTCTGCGCCGTTGCAAGGCACCCATTGGTCATTGGTGTTGTCTGCATACTTGAAGAGACTATGGTTCATCTTATTATTCTTATCTTTGATTGTACCCACGATATAGCCTACAGTTTCTTTGTCTGCTCCGTAGTAGTTGATTATACCGCGGTAATAATCCAAGCCTTCCATATGACAATAGTCATCGTTCAGCGCACGGTGACGAGCAGGTTGATAGGTGTGGAAATATCCTTCAGAACAGAAACCACTTGCGCCATGTTTCAGTACACCCATATAGCCAGTATAAGTTTTACCATTGATAGTACTATTAGTTGAAGTACCATAGTAACTTCTATCACCACGAATGAAAGTATTCGAATTAGAAGTCACATCAATGCCCGCTGTCATGATTTTGCGTCTTTCTGAGTAGCAAGCACTTGCTTTCTCATAGCTGCCTTCTACATACTCTGCTCCATTTGTAGAATTGGCGTTTGCATAATCATCAGGTCCACGATAGAGCATCAATGGGTAGTTAATAGTACTACCATCTGTAGCACTATTCGAGTGAATAGAGATAAAGTAGTCAATATTATTTGCCTCGACTTCCTCGCATATTTCGGCGAGGTCGCGGTTGTATTTCTCAATGTCTGGATGTTTTTGGTACTCAGCCCATGTATAATCAGGGTAGTCGCCGTTTGCTTTCTCGTAGTCCCAAGGACCGCATTCTGTGTGTGAGAATTGTACAGTAGCACCAGCAGCCTCAAGCTTTTTGCCCAAGTACAATGCCGTTTGTAGGTTGGTATTTGACTCATAGAATCCGCAGGTATCAGGCATACCTGTAGTAGGCAGATTTGGATATGGGATAGTAGCCATAGGACGATCATTCGGTCCAAAGCTACCATGACCAGGGTTGATATAGAATCTTAAGCCCGTCAAATCCTTTCGTTCAGATTCTTCTTTGCCTGGCATTGTACCAGAAAGAACTACAGAATATGATTTACCAGTACTGAAGCTAGTAAATTCACCTTCAAGAGTAGCAATACCATTTGTGATAACTATAGCTACAGAACCAGTAGCAGCATCAACCCAATTGACATCATCACCGATAGTGAGCCAGCACTCTGAGTATTCTGCAGATTCAGTTTCTTTGAAACTAGATACCTCAACTGAAAGAGGAGTACCTTCCCATGTAGCAGCGAAAGTAGCAATCGCATTTTCCTCATTGACAATGATAGTAACGTTTTCGATTTCGATTGCTATAGGAGCAGTATCATAATAATACATTGTGAGTTCAAATGCAACGTACATTACTTCGCCTTGCTCTTCAACAAAAGCGTGTACAACACCTGCGTAAACATCACCCCATTTAGAATCAACAGACTTGGTTATAGAACCATCCATAACGGTGAGTTCGAGACTACCAAAAGTAATGAGTGAGTTCTCTGCGTTTACTTCGTATGCTTTTTCCTCGCCTGTATAGTTATTGAGGAAGAGCAGTACGTCTGCATCATCCATGTCATTACGACCTGATAATTGCAAGAATTTTTGGTCGCCGACTTGCATTTGATCAGTAGTCAAGTTGGTAATCTCAAGAGACATTTCTATCCACTCAATTTTAGGAGCAGTGCCTATAGTGAATGCATATTTAGAGGCGGCAGGTGTCTCAACTTTGCCGCTATATGGCATAGTCCAAGCTGCCAATTTCTCGTTAGAATTACTACAAGAGTAGAGGTTACCTGCGTAGTCGAATGCAAAGTCGCTGATGTTGTTACCAAGAATAGTCATATCAATTACCAACTCCTCTGTTAGTACAGGAGCACCAGAGGTAGATTTAGAAATTGCATATAGAGTGGCTTTCTTGGTAGTGCCATTATTGCCAGCAACGATTAACTTGGTAAAGTCGTGGTTGAAGCGAATACCAGCATTGCGCACATTGTTCCAAACGAGCTTAGCATCCTCTACTCCACTAGCATTGATGTGTACAAGACCAGGATTGGAATCAGAAGCTATACCACGATATTGTGCAATCCAAACACCACCCTCGTTATCGTAAACAACTTGAGTACCAGTATAGTTGATAGCATATTTACCAAGAACCCAGTTCTTAGAAGGAGCAGTAGCCCAAGAAGTTGCAGTACCGAGGTTGTACTCATCGCAACGGAAGCCACTCATTGCAGCACCTGTGATACCTGGGAGGTTTACAGAGTACATCATGAGTTGCAAGTTCTCGCCAGCACCCTTCACGTCGAAACCGTTGTTAGGAGCTGCGATGAAGCTACCCTCAGCAGAGATCAACTCTTTGTTATCATTCAATGTACCTTGGAATACAGGAGTCCACTCGTTCATGTTAGCAGGGTTAACCTCCCAGAGGTAGTTACCGTCGGTATTGAGAGAAGTAACGAAGATACGACCGTCCTCAGAGATACGGATACGACGTGGAGCGTAGGCAGTGCCTGTACCGTCTGCACGAGTTTTGGTGAATTCGATACCACCATTATATCCAGGATTAGCACCATTGGGAATAGGGTCGAATGAAGGAGTAAACGCATAAATACCCGCACCATAACCCGAACTAACGTAACCCGTTAGATCCTTCACTGAATGCATAGCCTCATTAGCAAGGATCAGACCAAAGGTTTCATTCTCTGGATTATTATCAATGGCTATAGTAGATGGGTGATAGAAGTTATAGAGTTTCGCTTCTTGCGTAGGAGTAGCGACAGAAGTACCATTAACGACTACAGCCCATGTCAACTTGACACCAGTAGGGAAATTAGCAGTTGCGATATCAACGGTGTTCTTACCGATAGTAGTAGTACCTGGAACGGTAGTAACCACCTTTGTGCCGTTGTAAACCACTACATTAACAGAAGTAGCTCTGCTATTATTCAACGAATAGTTCACCGTGAGGGTAGCGGTATCATTAGAAAGAGCAGAAGAGAGGTCGAATGCGAATGGGTTGAGTGTATTCTCCTCATAAACTGGCTCCGATGATTCTGAGATAACAGGATAAGTTGCAACTAGCGTCCTGGTGGCATATGTCCAAGTGAACGTATATTCACCCGCTATGTCGGCAGAGAAAGTAGAGTTCTTCATACTGTTATCGCCAGAGAAGACTACAGAATTATTCTCACGAGTGATAGTAGCACCATCACTAAACCAAGTCTCTCCAATAATCATCTTAAAACCATAATTCTTAGATTCAAGGTTGAGAGTGATTGAAGCGGTCAATCCATCAGCAGCCATTGTAAACACATCTTTCGTCATACTCCAATCATTCATATCACCAGTGATAACAACAGTAGGGATTATCACTTCACCACCCGTTCTAGTGGCAGTGGCATCTATAGTTTTTGTGGTTGGATCAAACGTAATAGTAATGGTGTAGATACCGCTTTCAGGGATAGCTAACTCGTAGGTTGTTGTTGGATAAGACACATCCCAACCATGGTCCTCGCAAATTTTGAATTCAACAGTAGTAGCAGTTAGTTCCAATTCTGTCTTCTCCCATTTGTAGGTGCCGTCCGCTTGCTTTACCATGTCGTTATCGGTATTAGTAGGATCCCAATCTGTACCGAAAACTATCTCAGGTGCACCTGCAACTGTATATGATGGCCCTTCAGGTATTGTACTTTCCCAGATTGCATACAACGTGCCGCTATATCCTGCAGGTATTGTGGTAATTGGTGTGCCTGTACCTGCTGCATTGTCGTACCACCCCACAAAAGTATCTCCTTCTTTGTAAGGAGTATTAAGCACAAATTCGGAAGTAGTGGTAGTAGGATTAGCAAATGCGTGCTTCCAAGCAGACATAAAGGCTTCTACCTTACCCGCTTGTGAGAAGTCTGCCGACTTAGGCCAACCAGTACGTTGACCCTCCACGAAGAAAGCTGCCACCGCATAACACCAAGCAGCAGAGTTTGTACCTTCAGTAAGAGCTGTTGCACCTTCATATGCATTTTGCACTTCCATAATATATGCTTCGAGCCAATCCCACTTGGCATTGCTGAGCATACCCGACACATCTGTGAGTTTGGTACGGATGGTAACGCATGGATCGCCTGTCGCTTTTATTTCCTCTAATGTCCCTAAACCAGTCGCTCCACAATCTGCCACACATGCTTGGAACATATCGTTCTTGGTCATCCAACCATAGTCGTTGGTCACACCACCATTGAGTTGGTAGGTGATAGTAGCAGTTGTGGCTGCGTTAATCACTGCCGAAAAGAGCAGTACACTCATTATATATACTAATCGTTTCATTGCTTATATGATTTTCTATTTTGTGAATGTTTTGATTTCTCCGTATGCCGTACCCTCGGTATTGGTAGCGAAAGCGCGGATATAATACTTGGTTCCTGATTTGAGATTAGACAACGTACATGTGAACGATCCAACACCAATGCCCTCGGTGACTACGTTGTCAGCCGTAGTAGGATTCATAGTCGTACTATAGCATATACCACGTGCAGTGACAGCGTGACCACCATCGGAAAGTACCGTGCCCTTGGCTGTGGCCGTAGTGGAGTTGACAGAAACAACTTCACCCGTTTGCACGACTGGGATATGATTTAAGGTGGTAAATTGCTTGACCTCTCCATAAGCGACACCATTTATATTTACCGCATACGCGCGCACATACACGATAGTACCTGCAGGGAGATTAACCAATTCGCAACTATATGCTCCCGTACCCGTACCAGCACTTATCCAACTTGCCCACATATTGTCAAGAGTAGGAACACCTGAAAGCGAATAGCAAATACCACGTTCTGTGACATTGGCTCCTCCCGAAGCAGTAACATTACCTGCAACGGTCGCAGAATTATACGTGATATTAGAAACAGCACCTGTAGTGACAGTAGGCAATGTCAGGGTGGTGAACTCCGCAGCCTCGCCATAGGCAATACCCATCTCATTGATTGCATAAGCACGAACATAGTAGCGAGTATTAGGTTGCAGATCCATGATTGTACATGTGAAAGAGCCTGCACCCTCACCGCAACGGACATAGAGGGCGTTGGCAACGGTAGGTAGTGGTGCCGTAGAATATACGATACCGCGCTCCGATACAGCATAACCACCATCATCGTTGATTTGGGCTGTTACTGCCGCCGAATTAGCGGTAATATCAGATAGTATAACAACAGATACAGAAGGAACAGATGGTGCATCAGTAGTAGCAAACTGACGCTGCTCTGGCGACTGCATGGCAGATAAGCTATTGTAGATTGTATAGCAGAAATAGTAAGTAGTAGTAGGTGATAAGTCAGATATAGTAACACCATACTTACCGTCATCTTGCAGCGTCATATAGGCAGTATTGACATTGGCACTATTAGAGAGATTGGCCTCGGTACTATAGTTCACCGCAACCTGATTGATAGTGGCAGCAGATTGGATATCGCATACGACAGTAGCCGTATTGTGCGACACGGTGACAGTCTCATTTTGCACAGACAATGTAGCTACAACAATATCCTCCTCACGTTGGCAAGCAATCAACGCCAACATGGTAGATAATCCTACGAATATATATTTGTATATCTTCTTCATAATCTTACTCTTTACGTGTTACCTATCAAAATGTATATCCTATACCCACTTCCGCTTCCATATATTTGAAGCCGATGGTACTAACACCCGCACTGATGGTGATTCCCGCAAAAGCGCCAATAACGCCCGCTGTGCAGCTGACGCTACTGGTAGAAGTGGCGTACTTGAGCCATCTACCATCGTTGATTTGCCATGCGGATTGGTACATACCATAACCCGCACCTAGATACATGCCAAGCATGGTATTTTTATGTTTCTTTTCCTTTTTTCCCAAGAAGTCATATACTACACCTACATTCGCCAACATCTCGGTGGCTTTCTTCTCGCCAGTGTAGAAAGGCATTTCTCCGTTGACTAGTCCTCCCTGTTGAATCAGCAAATCCTTTGCAGTAGTTTGGAATTGGAAGTTAGAGCGCGCCTTTAAGAACCAACCTATGCCATTATATGTTTGACCAAACATCAGACCTACTCCCCATGCTGGATTCAGGGTAAATCCAGCTTCAGCAAGCAGCATGGTGTTGGTCACGCGGTCAACAGGTGTAGTAGGTTGTGGCTCGGAATCGGTTTTAGGTTGCTTGGTTTTGGGCGTAGGAGTAGGCCTTTTCCTATCAGCGTGTTTAGAGGTGAGAGCAGGAGCTAGTACGGTGGTTTCTCCCGCCTCTATGGTAATAACATTGTTGTAGGTCAGGTAGCCTCGCTTGTGAATACTGATAATATATGTACCTGGCTCACAACGCATTTTATCTATAGGGAGTGCCACGTTTTGGGTTTCCTTGCCCATCAGCTGCAGTTCCATTGACTCTTCGGTAAGGTCAGTGCTATCGCTATTAACCGTGAGCCACCCATACTTGGACACCAACGAGATAGTGGTATCGCTATGCATCGCATCCACGGAGAGATAGCCCTCTTTGGTGATATGATCAGGAGCAGAAATGGTATAGCGATACTTACCCTCCAAAAGCGTGAGGTTAGCCACTCCATTATCCAATATCCACTCTTGTCTCACACCATTGGCAATCACGTCCACCCGCGCATTAGTAGGTTTGACGGTGAGCATGAAAGGATAGAACTGCGGTCCGGTATGAACAATCGTAGCACCTCCCAGCTCTGGATCGGGTTCTGGTACGAAATGGACTTTACCATAATACACAGTATTGGACTTAAGACGCACTTGGTCAATAATCGTCTGTTTCTCACAACCATCACCACAGAGAATCTCCACATGCCCCGCTGCAGAAGGGATAAGGAAGAGAATCTCATTCTCGATATCTGTACACTTATCCATCACCATACGCATGGTGCCAAGATATAGTCCAATACGCTTCTTAGCCGCACTGACTTCACGGGCATTACCCTCAAGGCGCACACGAACAACGGCATAGGGGAAAGTGTCATCGAGATCGGGTTTTTCCCATTTGCCGAACTGGTTTTTGTAAGAAGCCATCACCAAACTATTCGGGATGGGCCTAAAGTCCTGTGTCACAGTAAGTGACTGCGCTCGTAGGTGCGTGAAGCAGACGCAACAACAAAGCAACGCAAGTATAAATCGCATTTTTTTCATATCCTAGATGTATAGAGAAAAGTGTTCTATCGCAATTGACCGGCAAAGGTAGTAAAAATTTGTGAATTATGCAAGAAAATAGCGTTTTTTCGATAATTTCCATTCAAAGGTGGAGAGAAAGATGCCGCGCTATGGGGTAATGGACGCCCGTGGTGCTATAGGGTATGGGACGCTTCGCTAATGGGTAATGGACGCCCATTGGGCTATGGGACGCTGCGCGCTATTGGATGACAGGGGTGATGTGGCGTGGAAGGTATTGGAATAACCTATTAATAACCTATTAATCACCTATTAATAAGATAGTAGGCAGTTGAGAGTTAAGAGTTAAGAGTTGAGAGTTGAGAGTTAAGAGTTGAGAGTTGAGAGTTAAGAGTTGAGAGTTGAGAGTTGAGGGTTATTGAAAAAAAAGTGGTTGATTTCTTGCGCATGTGAGAAAAATGTAGTACTTTTGCAATCTATTTCAGTTTGCAACATGCACAAAGAATTCCAAATGTTGGCAAAGACATTCAAGGGCTTAGAAGAAGTTCTTGCAGGCGAACTTATCGAATTAGGTGCCAACAACGTACAGATTGAACGCCGTGCCGTATCCTTTACGGGCGACCTACGCATGCTCTACACCGCCAACTTCTGTTTGCGTACAGCATCGCGCATATTAGTACCTATTGCTACCTTCAAAGCCAAGAAGACAGACGATATCTATGAGCAAGCGAAGCAAATAGATTGGGCACAATACATGAATACTAGAACCAGTTTCGCGATTGATGCCACAGTTTATTCTGACCTATTTCGCCATTCGCAGTTTGTCACATATCGCGTGAAAGATGCTGTAGTGGACTGGTGGATGGAGCATGGTGGAGTACGACCCAATGTGCAACTCACCAACCCAGACATCTACCTCAATGTGCATATCGGAGGGGACACAGTAACCATATCGCTCGACAGTTCAGGTGAGAGTCTGCACAAGCGAGGATACCGTGTAGCAAACACTCAAGCTCCTATCAATGAAGCGCTTGCCGCAGGAATGCTACTGCTGGCGGGGTGGAAGGGACAAAGCGATTTCTACGACCCTATGTGTGGTTCGGGTACATTGCTTATCGAAGCGGCACTTATCGCACGCAATATAGCACCAGGTATCTATCGCAAGGGGTTTGCCTTCGAGAAATGGGCAAACTTTGATGCAGACCTATTTGAAGAAGTATATAGCGACGATAGTCGTGAGCGCGAGTTTACCCATAAAATATATGGTTCAGATGCTGGATTCTATGCCATACAAACTGCCATCAAAAATGTGCAATCCGCTAACCTACAACGAGATATAGAAGTGAAGCAAATACGTATCGAAGAACTACGGCTTGCTGATAAAAACACGGAAAGCGCACTCGTGATGATGAATCCGCCGTATGGTGAGCGTTTGTCGCAAGATAAAGATGTATTGCGACTATATCAGGATATAGGTACAACGCTGAAACATCAATTTTGTGGTGCCACCGCATGGATAATCTCTAGCAACGAGGCGGCACTCAAGTGTGTGGGACTACGACCTGCGAAGCGTATTCGCCTCATCAACGGAGACTTAGACTGTCTTTTTAATCAATATGTGCTATTTAGTGGCGACAGAAAATCATGGAAGAAATCCTTATAGAAGAATATAATTATCCCCTACCCGACGAACGGATAGCCAAATATCCGTTGGCTGAGCGCGACCAGAGCAAACTGCTTGTTTACCGCGATGGACAAGTGAGCGAAGATTGCTTTTATAACGTAGGCGAATACCTGCCTATAGGCTCGCTACTCATATATAATAACACGCGCGTAATACAAGCGCGTCTAGAGTTTCATAAAACTACCGCTACACAACCCTACACCACATCTACACCACCGCTACACAATACTCTCGGCGCGCGCATAGAGGTTTTTTGCCTTGAGCCATTGGAGCCACACGACTATCAATTATCCTTAGGTAGTACAGACGGCTGCACATGGAAATGTATGATTGGCAATGCTAAGAAATGGAAGTCAGGTGCGTTGTCTCTGCCTGTCGTGTTGCCCTCAGGCGAAGAGGTAACTTTATTTGCCGAGAAAGGCGAACAAACAGGCAACACCTTCGCCGTTCACTTCTCATGGAACTCTCCCCTTGAAGGGGAGTGGAAAGGGTCTTTTGCAGAGATTCTCGATGCTGTAGGCGAGTTGCCAATCCCTCCATATCTTAATCGCAAGACCGAAGAGAGCGACAAAACTACTTATCAGACTGTTTATTCGCGTATTAAAGGTTCGGTAGCAGCCCCTACCGCAGGACTTCACTTTACGGATAAAGTGTTGAATGGCTTGCGCGCGCGTGGCGTACAAACGGCAGAAGTGACGCTGCATGTAGGCGCAGGCACTTTCCAGCCAGTCAAAGTGGCAGATGCCAACCAACATACGATGCATACGGAGATTATTGCCGTACCCAAAGCTACTATTCAAATGATTATCCGTAATCTCGGATATATTGTAGCCGTAGGCACTACCAGTATGCGTACCTTGGAGAGTCTATATTTCCTCGGCATACAACTGCTACACCATTCTACACAACCGCTACACAACGCTACACCACAGTTGACTGTCGCCCAATTTGAGCCATACGAGAAAGAATATACACTTTCCACACGAGAAGCATTGCAGGCGATAGTAGATTATTTGGATAGTACGAAGCAAGACGTCTTGCATGCCGAAACGCAGATAATGATTAAGCCGAGATATCAGTTCCGCGTAGTAGATCAACTGATTACGAATTTCCACCAACCCAAATCAACGCTATTGTTGTTAGTAAGTGCGTTTGTAGGAGGCGATTGGCATACTATCTACGACTATGCCCTCTCGCACGACTTCCGCTTCCTCAGCTACGGCGACAGCAGCATTCTAACGCGAAGCAAATAACGTCGTACAGCGACAAATAACATAATAACGCGAAGCATACAACGTGAGCGCAGCGAACCAACAAAATGATCGACACCCACTGCCATATAGATGACCCGCAGTATGCGGAAGAGTTAGCCACTTTTTTGGCTGACCAACAGGCGAATGGCGTAGAAGCCATTCTGGTGCCTGGTGTAGATAAGACTTCAGTTAATGATGTATTGGAGGTGTGTGATAAATCCCCCCAATATCTCTTTCCTGCATTGGGTTTGCATCCAGAGAATGTAAAGGAAGATTGGCAAGAACAACTGCAAGTTCTGAAAGCCGCCGTAGATGCGCGTATGTCCAATAGTCCGAAGGGCGTCCCATATCCAATAGCGGAGTGTACTATATCCGAAAGAAAACTCATCGCCATCGGCGAGATAGGCTTGGATTATCATTGGGATACCACTTTCAAGGAGCAGCAACATGAGGCATTGCGTGAGCAGATGCGTTGGGCAGAGCAGTATGATTTGCCTGTGATGATTCATAGCCGCGATGCCACAGAAGACACCCTCAACATCCTTCGCGAGTTCCCTACAGTAAAAGGTGTGATGCACTGCTTCAGCGGCAGTCATGAGGTGGCAAAACAGGTGGTGGACATGGGGTATTATTTGGGTATTGGTGGTGTGCTAACATTTAAGAATTGTAAGTTGGCAGAGCACTTGGTAGGTATACCATTGGAGCGATTGGTATTGGAGACGGATGCTCCTTATATGGCACCCGTTCCTCATCGTGGTAAGCGCAACGAAAGCAAGTGGATGTGGCATGTAGTGGAGCGATTGGCAGAGGTGTATCAATGTTCTGTAGAGCATGTGAATGAGGTAACAACAGCCAATGCAAAGGCACTTTTTGTTATAAATTTGTGAAAAAAAACAAAAAAAGTGCAAATTATTGTGCATATATCAAATATTTTTTGTACCTTTGCGGGTCATTAGGCGTATTGTGTCGTCTCGCGAACGAAAACGCTTCCGCGCCTATGCCAAAAATGTTCATTGAAAACTTGTGTCGGTCATGGACCGAATAGAAAATAAATCGGACCTCGTGGGTTCGATTTAAGAGGAGCAACGGCGGCAAGCCAAACTCGCAGGGCGAGTTTCTTCTTGCAAGCCAGTTGCGACGAAGGAGAGATGCTCGAGTGGTTGAAGAGGCACGCCTGGAAAGCGTGTAAACTCCAAAAGGGTTTCGGGGGTTCGAATCCCCCTCTCTCCGCAAGACTTTTCCGAGAGAACTCGTCCAAGCTTGCTTGAGAGAGGGCAATGGAAAAGGATTGCACAGGATGCCCGTGGCAGACTGTGGGGATTACGAAGAAATAATCGTTCGAGGCATAGCCGAGATAAGAAATCCCCCTCTCTCAAGGATGCCGTCGGCAGACTGTGGGTATTCGAGGTGGGCGAGCGTAGCGAGGTCGGTGCCCTCGAATCCTCACGTAACGTGAACGAAGTGAACCACTTTCGTGAAGCGTGAGCGTAACCACATTTCGCAGCTCTGCTGCCATTTTCGCTCGCACAGCGAGCCACCAACATGAGCGAAAGCGAATTAAATAATTATAAACAATTTAATACACAAAAAACAAATCGTATGAAAAAAATTTTTGCAACCCTAACGGTGTTGGCAATGTTTTCTTTCGGAAGCGTTGCAGTAATGGCTCAAGATGCAGCTGAGGCTGCTCCTGTAGCTGAGGAAGTAACTGTAGATTCTGCAGCTGTTGAAGCTCCTGTAGTTGAGGCTGAAGAAGTAGTAGAAGAGGCTGAGGGAAGCGCTATCGTGGCTCTCCACAAGACTCTCAAAACTAAGTTTATTGAAGGTGGTGCTGGCTTTATGGCTGCAACCTTAATCTGTTTGGTATTCGGTTTGGCTCTCTGTATCGAGCGTATCATCTATTTGAGCTTGAGCAAGACTAACACCAAGGCTCTCTTGGCTGAGGTTGAGAAAGCATTGAAGAACGGTGGTATTGAGGCTGCTTTGGAAGTTTGCCGCAACACTCGTGGTCCTGTAGCAAGTATCTTCTATCAAGGTTTGAGCCGCTACAACGAGGGCGTTGACGTAGTTGAGAAGACTGTAGCTTCTTACGGTGGTGTTCAACTCGGTCTTTTGGAGAAGAACCTCTCTTGGATTTCTCTCTTCATCTCTATCGCTCCATCTTTGGGATTCTTGGGTACCATTATCGGTATGATCCAAGCGTTCGATAAGATCCAACAAGTAGGTGATATCTCTGCAACTGTCGTTGCTGGTGGTATCAAGGTCGCTCTTTTGACAACCCTTCTCGGTTTGATCATCGCTATTATTCTTCAAGTATTCTATAACTACATTCTTAGCTTGATCGAGGGTCTCGTTAACGAGATGGAGGATAGCTCTATCAGCCTCCTCGACCTCGTGGTTGAATACGACGCAGCACAAAAGAAATAATCTATTTTGCATTGTGCAGAACGTGAATTGTTAAACTTGCAAAATTATAGATTATTATGAAGAATTATAAATTATTCCCAAAAGTAACCCTCTGGGTACTCATGTTGGTAGGCATCGTAGCAACTGCGTTGTTCTTCCTTGGAGGCTCTGAAGGTTCATTGGAGGTAGCTGGTGACTTCTTGGATATTCCTAAGTTCACCAACGTGCTCCTCTATTGGATTTACGCGCTCGTAGTACTTGTTATCCTTGTTACTTTCGGTTTCGTATTGGCTAAGCTTGTAGAGACCTTCAAGGTAGATCCTAAGCGCGGTCTCGTATCTGTAGCTGTAGTGCTAGGTGCTGTTGCCCTCTGCGCACTCTGCTGGTTCTTGGGTAGCCCTGAGAAGGTAGAGATCCTTGGTTACGAAGGTACCGACAACGTAGGTAACATGGCTCGCATGAGCGATGCTATTATGTATCTTGTTTACATCCTTACCGCTTCTACTGTAGCAGCTTTGGTTTGGGGTGTTATTTATACTAAAGTTAAAAAGTAATTGTAGTTATGGCAAAGAAAATCCCGCAGATAAACGCCAGTTCCATGGCTGACATCTCGTTCTTGCTGCTCATCTTCTTCTTGGTGACCACCTCTATGGATGTGAATCAAGGTTTGGCACGTCGTTTGCCACCTCCTATTCCACCCGACCAAAAGGTAGAGGACACCGATATCAACAAGCGTAACTTGTTTGTTGTGAAGATCAACTGGGAGAACAAACTCCTGGTGCAAGGTCAAGAACTAGATGTGAAGCAACTGCGCGCAAAGGCGAAGGAGTTTATTGCTAACCCCAACGACGATGCCAATATGCCTAAGTTGGTAGAGGAGGATTTCGGTGCTCCATTTGGCATGGTTAAATATGCAAAAGATCACGTTATCTCCGTTCAGAACGACGCTGATACGCAATATCAAGCATATTTGGAGGTGCAAAACGAACTCGTAGCCGCCTACAATGAATTGCGCGAAGAGTGCGCACAACAGTATTTCCACACGTCTTACAACGATCTTGATGAGGAGTGGCAAAAGAAGATTGCCAAGATTTATCCTCAAAAGATTTCTGAGGCTGAACCTAAAAATTATGGAGGAAAATAAGTATGGCAAAAATTCGTAGAAACGATAAACGTGAGATGCCTGCGCTGAACACCAGTTCATTGCCAGATATTATCTTCATGCTCTTGTTCTTCTTCATGTCTGTAACATCTATGAAGGAGGTTACCTACAAGGTTCAAATCCAGAATCCTCAAGCCACAGAGTTGACTAAGTTGGAGAAGAAATCATTGGTTCGTTACATCTATGTAGGTACTCCTACTGCTGAGTTCCGCAAGCAATACGGTGCAGAGACACGTATCCAATTGGACGATGCTTTCGCTGACGCTAAGGAGATTGGTGATTATATCATCAACGAGCGTTCTTCTATGAAAGAGTCTGACCAAGGTTTGATGACAGTGTCAATCAAAGCAGACAAGGAGACTAAGATGGGTATTATCGCAGATATTAAGCAAGAGCTTCGCCGTGCATACGCGCTGAAGATTAGCTACGCTGCTACCCAACGCACATCCTACTAATCTAATAGATGGATATATTTACACCAACTGCCTGTCCGTAAGGTCAGGCAGTTGGTGTATTATTAGCTAAAGCTACTTAAACTATGTGATTAACAAAAAAGGGAGTTTATACATTCGGTAAGGGTTCGGTATCCCTTCGAAGTGATATTTGTTGAATGGTAACAAAAGTATTGTTCAAATGGCGACAAATCTATTAACAAAAGAAGTGCGCACACCGTACGGCACGGGTTTTGTTCTACAATGTGTAGTACCATTCATTATTAACTATGAAAATTTTAATTCTTTCATGCAATACAGGAGAGGGGCACAATTCCTGTGCAAAGGCACTGAAGATAGCCATGGATAGGCGCGGTATAGTGTGCGATATCCAAGATACATTGGCATTGGTCAGCGATGAACTATCGCAGCGTGTAGCTAATGCGTACGTCTCTTCTACACAAGGTGCATTATTTGAAACGGTGTATAAGATTGGTGGTTTCGTGAGCGATAATATCGATTTCCATCAATCGCTCGTTTATGGTGTCAATCGTTTGTATGCTAATACCTTGTACGAACATATTCGTGATGGTGCGTATGATGTGGTAGTGTGCGTACACCTCTTTCCTGCTGAGGCTATGACTGCTCTGCGTCGCAACGCCATGTTGCAGATTCCTACTTATTTCGTAATGACCGATTACACTTGTATCCCTTTCTTATCAGAAACAGACTTGGACTACTACATTATTCCGCACGAGCATTTGGTGGAGGAGTTTGTGGAGAAAGGTGTACCACGCGAGAAGTTGGTGCCGATAGGCATTCCTGTAGATGAGCAGAAATTCACCACTCGGAAGCCCAAACGTCAAGCACGCCAATTGTTGGCAGATTCGCTCGGACTTCATGATTGGACTACGAATAGTGGACATTGGTATTTAATTATGTCTGGCTCTATGGGATATGGCAATCTTGACGCGCTGATGCATCAGTTGTTGATGCGTATCCGTAAGGAAGATAAGGTGGTTTGCGTTTGTGGTCGCAACCAACAGATGTATGACAACCTGCAAACAACCTTTGCCAATGATAAACAACTCTGTTTGTTGGGCTTCACCGATCAAGTGTCGCTATTGATGGACGCTTCGGATGTAATCTTTACTAAGCCAGGCGGTATCACTTCCACCGAGGCAATAGTCAAGAATATTCCTATAGTTCACACCGCTCCAATTCCCGGTTTAGAGAATTATAATGCGCGATTTTTTCATAATCATGGCTTGTCTTACCACACAACTGACATCAGCCAACAAGTAGCAGTGGCTATGCGATTATGTGAAGATAAAGCATTTAGAAATAGGATGTTGCAGCAGCAACGCTTGAATAGCAATCCGCACACTTCGGATGATGTGATAGATTTGATATTAAACAAACAAGAGATAGTATATGAAGAACAAGAAACAACGCACATTGCACGATAGTTTGAAACGCATTTATACGGTGCTATTTGTCTTGACTATTGGTTTTGGTGCAGGCAATATAGTATATCTGTGGCATCAACCAGATGTTACGGCTAATGCATTGTTTTTCTGCGCGATACAGTATGTCGTGATATTGGCTATTCTCACAATCCCTGTGCTACTGCGCAAGCGATTCATGATTCACATTCCGCTACTGATAACTGTGGTGTGTGCGCTCTTTGGCTTTGTGACAATGATTATGGGCGACGGACTGAACTTCTACGGTCGCTTCACTTGGTGGGACTCTGTGCTACATCTGTTTTCTGGCAGCGTGTTGGCGTTTGTGGGATTGTGGATTATCAGTATCATGTTTGAAAATAGCAGTCAGGTTGTGCTGAGAAACAAGGCGTTTCTCGCGTTTTATGTATTGCTCTTTGGCTTGAGTTGTGGCGCTGTGTGGGAGGTATGCGAGTATGCGTATGATGCTATTGCGGGCACGAATACGCAGCAGTTTATGGCCACCACTACTGCGTCTATTGTTTCGGCGGAAGATGTGCCACTATGCGGTCATGAGGCACTGCGCGACACCATGGGCGACATGATACTGAACTTGGTAGGCAGTCTGTTGGTGGCTATTTTTGTCTTTGTTCGCTATGACAAACTGATGGACATGCATCAGTCGGCAATAGAGGAAGAGTGAAGTGTAGTTGGCGTTGTAGTAAGGTTTATTTTTCCTACATTACTCATGCTTCTTCATTGGGTCAAGTTTTGCGAAATAGCGTGCGTCTTTGATAAAGCAGAATAGATACATTACGAACATAATCGCTGCTACAATGCAACCCACATAGTCCATAAAACGGCAGGTGGTTTCTACGCCAAGAATAACATGTGAACGGTTAAACGCTTGCAAATGAGGTGAGCAAACAACTATGGTATTGAGAATAATCACCAATAGCCGAAACTCTGTAGGTCCCATCTTGGCGTATGTCAATCGGAACTCGCTCTTCAGGTGCGCATTGATAGACACATAGACTTCCAGCATCAAATACATCACCAGTACCAGCATCGCTACGCCCATATTCATCATCGGCGATAACCCAATGCCGCCAAAGATGGCTAATTGGCAGAGTAGGTCGGTATTGTGGTCGAGGTAATAGCCATAAATAGGGCGTTGCGTGTTGCGTACACGAGCCAGAGTGCCATCCAAAGAGTCGCCAAACCAATTGACTATCAATCCAAATGAGGATAGCCATAGCCATTGGTAACTAAAGTAAGTGAGTACGAACCCTGTGCCAGTGAGTAACGCACCGAACACGCCTGTCAAGGTGAGCATATCCGATGTGACCCATGAGGGAAGATGATTGGCCATTTTGACAAGTACTTTCTTTTCTATGCCATTGAGCACAGATGTTTGAATGCGATGTGCCTGCTTGATTTCAGGCTGAGAGGTAGAAGTTGTCATAATTGTGATGTTTATTTAGGTTACATGAAATGTGCAAAGGGTTTAACGATTACTTGCAGCAATCGCTCTTTGATGGAGCGTTGTTGCCACCAGTCCTGCGGGATATGGTTGCAGTGCCGCATGTCTTGTTCGAAGATCTGCCGCATTTGTTGAGCAAAAGTAGTGTCATAAACAAATGCGTTGACTTCGGAACTTTGCATAAAACTGCGGAAATCGATGTTTGAAGAACCTACGGTGGCTATCTTATCATCCGCTACCCACGCTTTGGCGTGGATAAAACCAAAGGTATGGAAATAGACTTTCACTCCTGCTGCCAGTAGTGGTTTGAGATACGAACGCGAAGCGTATGAGATAAAGATAGATCGATCACCCCGTTTAGGAATCATCAGTCGTACATCTACTCCACGTTTGGCAGCCTCGCATAATGCTTCTTCTAGCTGTTTCGGTGGCAAGAAATAGGGGGATTGGATATATAGGTACTGCTTCGCAGCGTCCGCCATCTGTATCATGGCATGCAGAATAGGTGGCGTGCTGTCCTCTGGGTCGGAAGCAACGATTTGGATGGGGCATGGTGCTTGGTGTATAGTGTAAGGTGTAGCATGGTGTAGAGTAGTGTAGTGTGGTGTAGTTGTGGATAGCTTGCGCCAATCGTCCATGAATACTCGTTGCAATTGTTGGCATACCGCACCCTCAATGCGCAGGTGTGTATCGCGCCAATCGCCATTGTGTACGCCCTTTAGATAACGCTCAGCGATATTCATCCCGCCAATGTAACCGATATGCCCATCAATAACCACGATCTTGCGGTGGTTGCGATTGTTAGAGTAAGCAGACGGAATAGGCAATACGGGGTTGTAACGATGTACTTCTACACCGTATAGTTTCATCTCGCGAAAGAAAGAATGATTGACTATGCTGCCAGGAAACGCATCGTAAATAACCAATACAGGAACACCCTCGTTGGCTTTTTTCATCAATGCCTCTCGCACCACCATACCCAACGAATCCTTCTCGAACTTAAAGAACTGAAACAGCACATATTCTTTCGCGCGGTCAATGTCGCGCAAGAGGGAAGGAATGAGTTGGGAGATATTGGTGTATGTTTCTATGCTATTGCCTTGTGTGGCGTGCTCTGGCGATAGCGATTGCTTTAGTTCACGGAGTTGCGCAGAAGGTTTGTATTGCCTTCTGCGAACAATATCACACACCATCGCGCCAATGAGAATAATAGCGCATATAAAGATGATTATCAAATGGCTTGTTTTCACTTTCCACTTTTTCGTTTCTTTCGCTCCTCTCGACGTAGTTGGCGCTGGTATGCACGGCGTTGGCGTTCTAAGGCACGCTCTTGGTGTTGCTTCCACATTGCCTCTTGGCGTGCTTGAATCTCATCCTGATGCTTCTCCATATAGCGTTGTAGCCATGTCTTGCGCGGACGGACTACGGCAGGTGCTTCTTGCGTATTAGTGACCGTCACATCATAGTAACTCTTGCGCTTGAAGATACGGTATATCCACCATAGCCACGAGCGCGAGAAGGTGATATGCGTGTAAGCATTGTCTTCTGACAGAAAGGTGGTACTCGTAGAAACAGTAAAATCGAGAGTCTTGCCTTTTTTGCCTATTGGCAGGTATTTGCCACTACGAATGGTTAAGAAATACGCACCACGAGGGAGCGTAAAGCGTGCTTGCGGTGTTGACATCATGCCTACCAACCGTCCATTAACCACAATTTCATAGCGACGCCCTACGCTTAGCCCTTGGTGCGTGATAACAATATTGGATTTCATAGTTAATTTTTATTTTATATTTCGTTGTTGTTTGATATGTTCGTATGCTTTGTTGGCAGCGCGGAACTTCTCGGCAGCTGCTTGTTTTTCTTGCTCGGAAGCATTGACCTGTTTGTCGGGATGATACTCCATCGCCATTCTGCGGTATGCCTTTTTTACTTCGTCATCGGTCGCATTGGGCGATATACCTAAGGTCGCATAAGCAGTGGGCATATCGTATGCAGGTTCCCGTTTTGGTGGAGTATATTGTTCGTAGAATGATTCGGCGTGTTGGAATGTGCTTTGTGCACCTGCTAAACGCTTCATGAGGCGTTGGAAGAAATAAATCACACAACCCAATTGCAGCCCCATAAACAAGCCCACTGGACCTGCCCATAACCAACCTAATAATACACAGATGATAATTGCCATTTACCTTTCACTTTTCAGTTTGCAGTTTTCACTTTTTTCGTAGTTCCCGCTGTTTGACCGAATATTGCATATTTTGCTATAGCTGTCCACCTACAATACTCGCAGCGGGAGATTACGAAAAAGAGATTATCACTAACTTATAGGCGAAAACTGTGCCAAAAGGTTATAAAAAAGCCCCTTGACAGGTGTTTTCCGTCAAAGGGCAAATGCGCGTATCCATTTGGACAATTACCTCTGTTCGCGAAAGGACAATGCTGACAAGCCTGTCAGACGATGAAAGTACTTACAGAAACTGCTGGAAGAGGAGAAGCACATATCAGATGCTATCTCCTTGACACTCTTATTGGTATTGGATAGCATAGCTTTGATTTCTGCTACTGCCACTTTATCAATAATCTCTGTTGGGGTGGCTTGGACGGTGGTGCGGCAAATAGATTGCAGATACTTGGTTGTGATACACATCTGTTCGGCATACCAACCTACATTGCGCTCTTTGCCTTTGGTGTCCTTCAGCAGGCGCATGAACTCAAGCATTAATTGTTGCTTGCGGTCGCTGGTGGGAGTGTCTGCAGGGGCACAACGCATCTGCTCATCTATCCACGAAAGCAGTTCAAAGATAGCCGATTGGCACAATAGGTATTGAATACGCTGATGATAGATATTATCGGGGGCGGTGTGCGACAACAGTATATTATAGTACTGCTGCATGTGCTCGCGTACGGAGGAGGAAATAGTCAGCACGGGATGGGCGTGAAGGAACTGAATCTTCTTGTGCCACTCTTTCTCTATTTGCAGGCAGGAATAGATGGTTTCATCCATCTGCGAGGTAGGATTAATGATGATATTGCACTGCCAATCGGGCGAAAGAGCAAGTATCATGAGCTCTGCTGCAAAACTACCAAATAGCACCATTTGTGAAGTCAGGTGGTAGTGGACATGATTAAACTCAATGTCTGCCCAACCTTTTGTAACCAATAGGGTGTAGTTGGCAGTAGCAGGAAGATACTGTTTGTCGCAGAGCAAGTGGATGTCGTTGCTGGTGGTGATGTGTTGGAATAGGTTTGTTGGCATAGCAGTAAGTATGAGTGACGAGTAATCGGGGCAAAGGTAGTAAGATTTTTTGGAATGAGCAAGAAAATAGCGACCTTTTAGCTATTTTCGGAATAATAACCCCTCATTCGCTGTGCGAAAGCTCCCCTGTGAAGAGAGTTGAGAGTTGAGATAAGAGATAAGAGATAAGAGAGTTGAGAGGCAGGTAAGTGCAGCACATTCGCATTTTTTTATGCAAAAATACATTTTTTCCTAAAAAAATTTGCGTATTTGCATTTTTTGTAGTACCTTTGCAGTCGCTTTTGAAAAAAGCTGCACAATGGCGGGATAGCTCAGCTGGTTAGAGCGCATGATTCATAATCATGAGGTCCCCAGTTCAATCCTGGGTCCCGCTACAAAAAAGCAACCTCAACAGGTTGCTTTTTTTGTTTAGAGAAACATCAGCGTGGTAGCGGAGTGCTACGGGAATGGTACGGGGATTTCAAAGGGAAGACAAATAGTCTTGCAAACTAAAGTGCGTGTTCAACAATTTGAAATTCTCCTCCGTTATCGCAACCACTTGCACATTATTGGCTTGCAAGAATGGAAGGATAGTTGTATTCTTCTGCAAGAGGTTGATATACCACTCTGCCTCGTCCATCTTCTCAAAGCCAGCAATCTGCAATGCGCTCGTGTTTGCCTCAAAAGTAGGCA
This sequence comes from Paludibacteraceae bacterium, assembly GCA_045601825.1. Classification (GTDB taxonomy): domain Bacteria; phylum Bacteroidota; class Bacteroidia; order Bacteroidales; family Paludibacteraceae; genus Colicola. Next base: position 99,755 of record JAZSAI010000002.1, read on the forward strand.
ACAACTTAAGATCGAAGTCCTTGATCATAAACTGCGAGAAATTGAACAACGCCACCTCATAGAGCAATTGGTTGGTCTTTTGCTCATCATTCTCAATAATCAACAACACCAACGAAGGCATATCACGCTCTGCACTGAATTGCACAGCCACCGAATCGCTTTGCTGTGTGAGCTCCGTTTGTGCAGCACGACGCTCTTGCAGCGATGCTAGTTCGCCCTTCTGACTCTCCGCACCTTGCCCCATAAGCGCTAGCATATCCTTTGCCATCGCAGACAATGCACTCTCTGGATAGAGGGCAACCATCTCTTGCAACTGAGCGATGAAAGCCGCTTGTCCGTCGGTTTTCGCCACAGCTATCGCGTTGAGGAACAAGAAACGTGGCATCAACGGCGAGAGAGGATAATTGGTTTCTGCGTAGGTTTTGTTGGTCTTGACAGTGGAGAAGTCGTTGTGGGTATATGCCTGATAGGTTTGCTCGTAGAGCGAGTCTTGCTCTTGCGCCATCAGGCGTAGGCGATTGAAATAATCGGGTTGGCTAACAATAAACGCCTCTTTGGTATCAGGGAAGTCGGCAATGATAAGCTGACGGAATCGTTCTGCCCCAGTCATATCGTTGCTCTTCAAAGCAGTGAGGTACTGCATGTAATACAAGTCGATTAGCAGTTCGTGCTTAGGGAATCGTCTGCAGAAGTCGTTGAAGGTCTCTTGGCTGAGTTGCTCATCTCCTAGTCTATCGCGATAGATATACACCATATTATATAACGCGCGCGCGAGGAGCTCATTGGATTGAGCAATATCCTCCTCGGTCTTAGGTATTTGTTGGAGATAATATTCAGGTTTGTGCATATCCGTTTCTAGAGGCGTAGTTTCGGTCGTATTGAGCGAATCGGTTGAAGTAGAATCGGTAAGTAGCATATCCTCATCCTCCATACCCATATCATCGTCGAAGATAGAGGCGGTAGTGGCTTTGCTGAGTCGTCGCCAGTTATCTTCCAACGCACGATTGCCCCATTGGGTGCGGAAGGTTTGCTTGCCTGAACGCAAGAGTTGCGGATTGTAGAAATACCAATTTGCGCTACCTGCGCCTCCACCCAACATATTGGCAGTATTGACACTACGAGGCCCCATATCATTCTCCGCCTCCCTCGCTGCTTGCGCAGCACGTTCAGCCTCCTGCTCCTCAGCCCGAATCAGTCGGGCAATGATAGAATCAACCACCACTCGCTGCTCTGCTTCGGAAAGTGTAGCTAAGTGCTGCAACGAGTCTTGCAGTTGCACCATAGAGTATTCAATCACCAGTTCATCGAGCGTTTCCGAACGTTGCTGAATACGCTCGTATTGGTCGTTGTCGGCAGATAATATTTGGGTAGCTTCTTTATAACAAGGGCTGGCCTTGATATAGTTGCGTTGTTCGTAATAGATATCTCCTGCAGTAATCAGCACTTGGGCTTTTGCCATTCCGCTTTGCGTGCTTTCTTCGATGGCTTTTTCGTAGTTTATTAAAGCCATAGCCGTGTCTGTCTGAGCGAGATAAATATCTCCTATTGTACCATAAATCTGGTCAAGTTGGTCTTTGTTCTTGTCAAGCTTCACCATTTTGGTCAATAGTTTGATCCCCTCTTTTGGCGATTTCTCCAACTGTGCCAAGCGAAGACGTGCATTGAAGTCCATCTCGTTAGAGGGTTGCATTTTGAGGACTTTCTGGTAGGCATTGCGTGCTGCTTCTCGTTCGCCATTCATCTGATACAATTGTGCTAGCACATATTGAAAGCGCGGTTTGTATCCTTTTCTCTTTTCGTTAGGGAGCGCAATCTTGACGTATGGGATAGCGTCCTTGTATTGCTCTAGTTTCAGCAGCACATCCGCACTAGCAGCCGCATAGAGCGAAGCATGCTTTTGGCTCAGATTATCCACCTGCACTTTGTTGAGCATGTCCTCTGCCTCATACAGCCACCCCATCTCAGCATAAGCACGCGCTACCCACAATTGACAACGAGCCACCATATCCACATCATTGGAATAATGACGAATGATATAATTGAACGTGCTGATACTGCCCAAGAAATCGCCTTTGTGAAACTCAGCCATCGCCAGTAACATCCATGCGTTGCCCATCTGGTTGTTGAATTCCTCTTGCTCCAACCACGCCGCATATTTAGGATCACGGCGTTTCTTGTCATAATCCACTTTGGGGCGAGCTTTGATACTATGCAGCTTTATACACTTGCGACACTTCTCTATCGTACGGTCCATCTGCGACTTAGATGCCTCTGCTGCCTCGTGATTGGATACGGGATAGAGGTTCAACACAGTAGAATAGTCATCCTCATTGGCATCGCGTATGACTTGTTCGCCTTCGTTGAACGATAGGTAGCCATTATAGTAGATATTGTATTTGGTTTTCATTTGATGAAAACTGCGTGTTGCCCAAGTATTTTTTTGAGTAGAACATGCAGACATACCACCAACTAAGGTTAGCAGTATGAACAAACGTATAGTATTCTTCATCTTTATCATTATTTCAATCCTTTAATATGACTAGGCGCAGGCACAAACTCCTTGAGGTAGAAGGGCTCGTAGTATGCCATTTGCTTTGCATCTAAAGCCCTCTCAAGGGCAGTATCTTCAGCCAATTGCCCCATATACTGCGCGTGAGGTACAATATTATCTACAAAATATGCATTCGGCGACAGAATCACCTGCTTGCACTTGTCTGCGCCATTGCCGAAGAAATATATCTGTTGCTCCGCAAGTGCAGGCGCAAATGTAGTTTGGTCCACCACTTTCGCTTGTATTGACGTCTCTTTCTTTAGGGTTGTAGGTTGGTACATGGCGGTATAAACCTCCATACGACGTGCATCCAGCAGAGGGCATAGCAAGCAGTTTTCGCTGACAAGCGTTTGCGCAATCATAGTAGCACACAGCACTTGCAGCGTCTCTACTGGTATGAGTGGAACATCCAAACTATAGCATAATCCTTTGGCTAGCGACGCCCCTATGCGCAGTCCCGTATAGCTACCCGGTCCTTCTGACAAAGCCACTGCATCAATATGCCACGATTGTTTGGCTGCTATAGCCAATAGTTGCTCTACGAACACAGGCAACTCGCTCGCATGATTTGCCCCTGCTACGTTCTCCTTGCTTGCTACTGCTACACCATCTATGCAGATAGCTGCCGAGCAACATGAAGTAGATGTTTCAATACACAATATATTCATCGCATTTAATCACTAAACTCTAAACACTAAACTTCCTCATATCCCGATTGAGTACAATCGCCGCAATAATCGCCGCCAAGGCATCGCAGATAGGCAGACTCCACCACACACCCCAAATAGGTGAAACCTCTATAGTTTGAAACAACAACGGTAAGAGCAATATGCTGGGAATTAGCAAGAGTACCTGTCGTGTCAAACTGAGGAAAATTGCTTTTCCAGACATACCTATAGAGGTATAGAAGTTGCCCACCACCATTGGGAATCCTACCATCACCATGGTACACAGCATCACTCGGGCTGGCGCAATAGACTGTGCCACCAACACCTCATCATGCGTGAACAAGCGAATGAATCCTTCGGGCCAAATCAAACCGAACAACCACAACATACCCATCACGCAAGTGGCACACATGGCTGTCAGTTTCAGCGCACGAATCATACGGTCGTAGAGTTTTGCACCATAGTTATAGCCCACGATAGGTTGCATACCTTGATTTAATCCCATCACAACCATCGCAAAGAAGAACATAAAGCGATTGGTTATGCCATAGGTAGCTATCGCCATATCACCACCATAACGCTTCAGTTGGTTGTTGAGCACAATCACCACAAAACATGCAGCCAAGTGCATCAAGAATGGCGCAGTACCTATACCCAGCGCACGCATGGTGATGTCGCGTTTCAATCGCCATATGCCACGGTGGAAATAAATCACTTCCTTAGGATTGAGGAAGACAACCATTTGTCCTACTACTGCTATCGCTTGCGAGAGTACAGTAGCCAGGGCTGCTCCTCGTACACCCATATCCAAAGCAAAAATGAAAATAGGGTCAAGAATGATATTTGCTACCACTGCTACAATCGTAGAGAACATAGCCACTTTGGGGTGTCCTATCGACCGCAGCATGCTGTTGAGTCCATAGTAGATATGCGTCAATATATTTGCCCAGAGGATTATTTCCATATAATCGCGTGCGTAGGAGATGGTCACGTCGCTCGCACCGAAAGCATACAGAATTGGGTCGAGCCAATACAATCCCACCACCATCACCAATGCACCCAATAGCACATTCAGCAGTATCACATTCGCCAGTACATCATTGGCAGAGCGGTAGTCTTTTTCACCCAACTTGATGGCTACTAGCGAACTGGCGCCCACGCCTACCAAACTGCCGAAAGCAGCGCAGATATCCATAAAGGGTTTGGCCACCGTCAAGCCCGACAATGCCATCGCTCCCACGCCATGCCCGATGAAGATAGAGTCTACCATGTTGTATAGCGAAGTCGCCGTCATCGCTATGATGCCGGGCAACGCATACTTCATGAGCAAACTGCGTACGGGCTGAATGCCTAACTCTGTTATCTTAGGTGCTGACATATATCTTCAAACATTTGTGCCGCAGGGTGTCCATCTTGCAATGCGATAGGCATACCCTCATCACCGCCTTCACGGATTGACTGTACTAGCGGAATCTGTCCTAGCAGCGGGATATTCAGTTCTTCTGCTAATTGCTTGCCGCCATCTTTGCCAAAGATGTAATAGCGATTATTCGGCAATTCCGCAGGCGTAAACCATGCCATATTCTCTATCAACCCCAACACGGGCACATTGATTTTCTCATTCATAAACATATCCACGCCCTTGCGTGCATCCACCAATGCCACAGGTTGTGGTGTGGTCACTACGATAGCACCTGTCAAATGCAGATGCTGTACCATGGTCAAGTGGATATCGCTCGTTCCTGGAGGCAAATCAATGAGGAAGTAATCCAATTCACCCCAATTGGCATCTTGAATCAGTTGTTTGATAGCATTGCTCGCCATTCCACCACGCCATACCACAGCTTGCTGTGGATCAACAAAGAAACCTATCGACAACATCTTCACACCATACTGCTCAATCGGCTCAATGAGATTGCGACCGTTCACGGGCGTCGAAACAGGGCGACAACCCTCAGTATGGAACATCTTAGGCACCGATGGTCCGTGAATGTCTGCATCCAGCAAACCTACTCTGTAGCCCATCTTCGCCAACGCAATAGCTAAGTTGGCGGCCACTGTCGATTTACCTACACCACCCTTGCCCGAGTGAATAGCTATCACTTGTGCAGCACGCAAATTCTCCACCGAGTCTGACTTGGGTGCCATATTCTGCTTCACAAACTTCGTATGGATATGCACCGCCGCATTCTCATCCACATACGTGTGAATAGCCGCCTCTGCTGCCTTTACTACCGACTTGCGAAATGGATCATTGTCCTTCTCAAAAATCAACGAGAACGATACCTCCATGCCCGAAATGCGGATATCATCTTCCAGCATTCCGCCCTCTATCAAGTTCTTACCCGTGCCAGGGTAACGAACATGCTGCAATGCATCAATTATTTGTTGGGGATACATAATTTCTTCCGTATGAACGATAACTATCTTTTTCTATTTCTATTTCTGGCTCCACGAGCGACGGACTAGCAGGTAATTGCCAACGCAAATACTTGATTGTCAATCCGCGATCCAACCACTGATGCTCATAATGCGTCTGCAACGCTTTCGCCTCCTCAACACCCGATTCCCGATTCCCGACTCCCAATTCCTGACTATCGCTATATAAATCCGCCGTGTCCACCAGTAGCGGATATTTATTCTCCTTCACCATTGCTTGCGTATAGGTATAGAGGAACGGACTGTCTGTCTTCAAGTGGATCAAACCATTCTCTTGCAGCAACTCCGCATAACGTTGCATAAAATAGGTCGATGTCAGTCGTTTAGTTGCTTTCTTCATTTGCGGGTCAGGGAAAGTAATCCAAATCTCAGCCACCTCGTTGGGCGCAAAGAAATGGGTCAGCATCTCTATGTTCGTGCGCAGAAATGCCACATTCTTCATCCCTGCCAATTCCGCTTGCTTGGCGCCTGCCCACATGCGAGCACCTTTGATATCTATACCGATGTAATTCTTATCGGGATAACGAGCAGCCAAACCTACGGTGTATTCTCCACGTCCACAACCGAGTTCCAATACAATCGGATTATCATTACCAAAATACTCCTCGTGCCATTTGCCACGCATCGCAACCACAGAATTTCCCTCCAATGTCTCACGTGCTCCACATTGAAACACATTGTGGAAGGTCTCCATCTCCGCAAATTTCTTCAGTTTATTTTTTCCCATTTAATTCTCAATTCTTAACACACTAACTCCTACATCCGTTATTCCTCTCAATATATCCTCGCGCATACCTTGTTGTATAGTCACTTCATATTCACCTTCGGATAGCGTAATATGCTCTAAATACAGCAGAGGTAACTCGTATATTTTCATTCCTGAGCCATACCACTCTCCCCGTTCATTTGCCATGAAACTCTCAATAGTATCGCAACGTAACACCATAGAATCCTTCTTCACATTCACAAATAGCCATAGATTTTGATAAGGATATCTATCTGTGTGGCGCACTGTAACTTGCATCTGATAATCTCCCATTGTATCTGTGATATTCGGAGAGAATACCATCACCGAATCTGCAGACCATCCTTGAGCAGGGAGCGATTGAAATTCGGAGAAAACAACCCCTTGCTGACAAGCCATTAACAGCCCACTAATCAGCGCGAGAAGAATTACCTTTTTCATGATTTCTGCGATTATTGTTGCGATGATCATTGTTTCTTCCTCCACGATGACCACCATTGTTTTTATTTTTTTTCTTATCAAAACGCGTTAAATCATCTTGTCCAACCACATTCTGATAATCAGTTTCCATAATCACTACTGCCGACTGCTTGCCCCCTAAATTCAATGGCTTTTCCCCTCTGCGATTCATCTCTATTATCTCATGCGCTTTGGCAGGAGTAATTGTTTCTAGATTAGCAGGACGATGCGAGTCGGTGGAATATGTCACTTCGCCTTTTAGGGGGTCAGAAGAGAAGAAGTAATAGGTCGCATCTTTTGTTTCCAACGGAATATTGCGTGAAGGTAATTTCTTTATCGCCTCTTCATATACTGGCACTTCGTAGTTTAAGCAGCACTTCAACTTTGCACATTGACCTGCCAATTTCTGCGGATTCAACGAGATGTTTTGTATGCGTGCGGCATTGGTTCCTACAGAGGAGAATTGCGTCATCCACGTGGAGCAGCATAATTCTCTGCCGCAAGGGCCTGTCCCTCCAATACGACCTGCCTCTTGACGTGCACCAATCTGCTTCATTTCAATACGAATACGGAATGTCTCAGCATACACCTTAATCAACTGGCGGAAATCCACACGACCATCAGCTATATAATAAAATATCGCTTTCGAACCATCGCCTTGGTATTCCACATCACCTATTTTCATTTCCAACCCAAGCGACTTAGCCAACTGACGCGCTTTGATCATGGTCTCTTGTTCTTTCTTGTGGGCTTCCTCTGCGCGAACCAAATCCTCATCTGTAGCCAATCGCAGTACGTTACGGATTTCATAACGCTCAGTGTTGATTCGGTTCTTTTTCATTTGTAGTGGCACTAACTTGCCAATCAGTGTCACTTCGCCCAAATCTGTACCTGGGTTTGCCTCCACTACAACTGACACACCTTTCTCCAAAGGTAATTTGTTCGAATTATGATAGTATGCTTTGCGAGTATTTTTAAATTGTACCTCTACCAGATCCTCTTCATCTCCTGTGTGAGGCACATCGCTTAGCCAATCCACCACAGGCAACATATGTCTAGGGTTATGATTGACCGCTTTCTTTGTGATTCTGCACGAACCATTCTCTATAATAAAATCTTCTTTCATATATTCATTAGTCTGTAAACTATTTCACTAAAACAATCATCTGCAAGCAAAGATCGAAAAATATAATCTTCGCATTACCATTTTGCCCTATTTGTTGTTCCGCCTTTCCAAATTCTTCCATCATCTTTTCTACATTTCCTTCGTGGATAAAAGGCGCAAACCGAGTAGAGAATCCTTTCTCTTTTTCAGTCTGATAATTCATCTCGCTACAACCGAAATTGTATATATAATTCTCTCGAAGTTGCCGTTGAGCATATTGCAAAAATGCTTTTTGTTTTTCTCTTCCTACTTTGCTATCTGCCATTTCCATGCTCCATTGGCGTAGTTTCAATAGGGCACTATAATCTTTTTTCTGTCCCACCAACCACGCGTTGCGCATCAATGCCACAAAGTCATCAAAATAAGTTTGATTATCTTCATTTTCGCTCATCACACGTAGTGCCGACAAATAACTACCATTCGCCATATGTGCTATATTCATCGACTCCTCTTCTCCCAACCATGAGTATTCCCCACGCAATGCAACCGCTATGGTATCTTTTGATAAACGAGGTACACGCACCTCTTGCACACGCGACAGCACCGTACTCAGTAGTTGCTCTGGATGTTCACTCACTAGCAAAAACAACGTTTTAGTTGGTGGCTCTTCCAATAGTTTCAATAGCTTGTTCGCGCAGGTGGTATTCATTTTCTCTGGCTGCCATATTATCATCACCTTGTAGCCATCACCAAAACTCTTGAGCGACAACTTACGCAGAATTTCACTACTCTCTTTCTCGTATATCATTCCCTGCTTCGTTTCCACACCCATTCTACGATACCAATCATCTAAATCAAAATAATGCTCCTCTAATATCAAGCTCCTAAACTTATCCACAAAATCATCACACACGTCGCCGTCTTCACCTTTTACTATCGGAAATGCAAAATGTAAATCAGGATGTTGCAATTTCTGATATTGCAAGCAACTTGGGCACACACCACATGAATCGCTCTCGCTTTTATTTGGACAAGCCAAGTATTGTGCATACGCAAGTGCCAAAGACAATTTCCCCACACCTGATATGCCCGTAAACAATTGTGCATGAGCAATACGTCCATCACGTACTGCTTGACACAACTGTCGTTTTACTTCTTCTTGCCCTACAATTTCACAAAATCGCATAGTTACACAAATTAGTGTACAAAGGTACTACAAAAAATGCAAATACGCAAGAAAGCACGACGAATTTCTTCAAAAAAAGAATTCTTTTTTTATTATAAGGCGAAATAAGCCTATTATGCTTGTATAAAAAGGCGTATTGAGACGGATAATAAATGCGCAAGCATTGAAGAAATAGTCGTTTGAATGAAATGAAATAAGAAATTCGTTGTGATTCCTTAGCCCACAAAACTTCCTTTTTTCGGAGGGACCCACCCCAGAGGGGAAGGGGCGTGCCGAAAAAGTGCACATATTGCAATATTTGCTGCATTTTGCGAACGTACTTTCGAGGTGGGTGAGCCCGCTGTTCCCCTTTTGTATGCCACTTACCTGCCCCTTATCTCCATAGGAACTTCATAGGGACTTCATAGGGACTTCATAGGAACTTCATTGGAATCTCACTGAGTGACAAACGTATCATTAGGCAACTATCACCGAGACTTGAACAACTCTTTCTTTATATTATTCTTCCCCTACGCCCAACGAATCCTATCCTGCATTCTGCTCGACGGTGTCCCGTCCCGCGTATCCCGAATCCCTAATCCCCTCGTATCTCTTCGGGGATTAGGGATTTTCAAGAAAAATCCGTGCATTTGATAGAAAAATCGCCTATTATTTGCATAAATGCAAAAAAAACTGTACCTTTGCAGGTTGATTATTAATTTGCCGAAGTTTGCGGCGAAAACAGTGAATAAACGATTAAAAAATATACAACTATGTCAAAAGCATTACTTATGATTCTCGACGGCTGGGGAATCGGAAACAAATCTAAAGCCGACGCTATCTCTTGCACTCCAACTCCACATTGGGATGCGCTCCTAGAGAAGTACCCTCACAGCCAACTGCAAGCCAGTGGCGAAAACGTGGGTTTGCCCGACGGACAAATGGGTAACTCTGAGGTAGGTCACCTCAATATCGGCGCAGGTCGCGTGGTATATCAAGACCTCGTGAAGATCAACCGCGCTTGCAAAGATGGCAGTATTCTGGAGAATCCAGAAATCAAATCTGCTTTCGGTTATGCGAAAGAGACTGGCAAGAAGCTCCATATCATGGGTCTCACCTCCAATGGTGGTGTACACTCTTCTTTTGACCACCTCTTCTACCTCACTCAAATCGCTAAAACCTACGGATTAGACGGACAAACCTTTATTCACTGCTTTATGGATGGCCGCGATACCGACCCTAAGTCAGGTCTCGGATTCATCGATCAATTGCAACAACACTTGGCTGAGACTTGTGGTGAAATCGCTACTATCCAAGGTCGCTTCTATGTGATGGACCGCGACAAACGTTGGGAGCGTGTGAAGGTGGCATACGACTGCCTCGTACATGGCGAAGGTAAAGCATCTGAGGACATGCTCCAAGCCATGCAAGAGAGTTACAATGAGGGCGTGACCGATGAGTTTATCAAACCTATCGTTCATGTACGCGATGGCAAGCCACTGGCTACTATCGAGGAGGGCGACGTAGTGATTTTCTTCAACTACCGCAACGACCGCGCGAAAGAAATCACTATTGTGCTTACCCAACAAGACATGCCAGAGCAAGGTATGACTACCATCCCTAACCTGCAATACTACTGCATGACTCCATACGATTCTTCATTCCAAGGTCTGCATGTCCTCTTCCCAAAAGAGAACGTACAAAACACCATGGGCGAGATTGTGTCAAATGCGGGCTTGAAGCAACTACGTATCGCTGAAACCGAGAAGTTTGCACACGTAACCTTCTTCTTCAACGGCGGCCGCGAGGCAGAGTACCCAGGCGAGGAGCGTATCCTGATTCCTTCACCCAAGGTGGCTACCTATGACCTCCAACCAGAGATGTCTGCGCCAGAGGTGACAGAAGCACTCTGCGAAGCACTTGACACACAGAAATACGACTATATCACCCTCAACTTCGCTAATGGCGATATGGTGGGTCACACAGGCGTATATGCTGCTATCGAGAAGGCAGTCAAAACAATCGATGAATGCGTGGATAAAGTGGTAAATACAGCTCTCAAGAACGACTACGAGATCATCATTATCGCTGACCACGGCAACTGCGACAATGCTATCAATGCCGATGGTTCGCCTAACACCGCTCACTCGCTCAACCCAGTGCCATTCGTGTATGTAAGCAAGGAGCACACCGACGCACAACTCGAAGACGGTATCCTCGCCGACGTGGCTCCATCCCTATGCCACATCCTCGGCGTAGAGCAACCAAAAGAAATGACTGGACATAACTTGATTAAGAACTAAGAATTATGGCACTTCAGTGTGGTATAGTAGGACTTCCTAATGTCGGCAAATCGACCCTATTCAACTGCTTGAGCAACGCCAAGGCGCAATCGGCTAACTTCCCTTTCTGTACGATTGAGCCCAACGTAGGTGTTATCACCGTACCCGATGAGCGACTCATCAAGCTCGGCGAACTCTGCAAACCCGAACGCGGAGTGATTCCAACCACCGTTGAAATCGTGGATATTGCGGGATTGGTGAAAGGTGCAAGCAAAGGCGAAGGACTTGGTAACAAGTTCCTCGCGAATATCCGCGAAACGGATGCTATTATCCATGTACTCCGTTGCTTCGATGATGAGAACGTAGTACACGTGGATGGCTCTGTGGATCCTATCCGTGATAAAGATATCATCGATGCCGAACTCCAACTCAAGGACCTTGAGACCGTGGAGTCGCGCATTCAAAAAATTGAGAAACAAGTGCGCGTGGGTGGCGACAAACAAGCAAAAGTGGCATTGGATGTGCTTCTCAAGTACCGCGAAGCACTCTCGCAAGGCCGTTCTGCTCGCACTGTGGAACTGGTGAATAAGGACGAGGAGCAAGTGGCAAAAGAGACGATGCTGCTTACTAGCAAACCTGTACTCTATGTCTGCAATGTGGACGAAAACTCTGCTGTCAATGGCAATGCCTATGTGGAGCAAGTGCGCGAAGCGGTGAAAGATGAAAACGCACAAGTGTTAGTTGTGGCAGCGAAGATTGAGAGTGAGATTGCCGAACTCGAGACCTACGAAGAGCGTCAGATGTTCCTCGATGAAATCGGGCTTTCCGAGTCAGGTGTGAGCCGTTTGATTAAGGCAGCATACGCACTACTCGACCTCCGCACTTTCCTCACCGCAGGTAGCGACGAGGTACGTGCTTGGACCTTCCGTGCAGGTAGCAAAGCACCTCAATGTGCAGGCGTTATCCACACCGATTTTGAGCGTGGCTTCATTCGCGCAGAGGTAATCAAGTACGAAGATTATATCGCACTCGGTGGCGAGTCCGCTTGCCGTGCTGCAGGTAAATTGGGCATCGAAGGCAAAGAATACGTCGTGCAAGATGGCGACATCATGCACTTCTTGTTCAACGTGTAATTAAAGACCTTAAGGACTTTAAAGACTTTAAGGACCTTACAAGTAGAAAAAACAATGCTTGATTTTATAAACACTTGGCTTACCAACGGCGGCTTTTGGGTAGCAGTACCACTGATTATTGTGGGTTGTGTAGCCCTTATCAAGGGTGCTGACTTCCTCGTGGACGGGGCTTCGGGTCTGGCAAAGAAATATGGCGTGAGCGATATTGTGATTGGTTTGACCGTCGTGGCCTTCGGTACCAGTATGCCCGAGTTTGTGGTAAACATGGTGGCAGTAGGACAAGGAAGTACCGAGATTGCCATTACCAACGTCCTCGGAAGTAATATTATCAACACCTTTGTCATCTTGGGTTGTACGGCACTAATATTCCCGATTTCATCGCAAAAAACCACTCGCCGATTTGACATACCTTTCAGTATGTTGGCAGCTCTATTGGTCTTGCTATTTGCGGTGTACAATAGTCCGTCGTGGTTGCAAATAGAGCATTTATTCAATATGAATATCACTCAACCATCGATTAACGATTTGGGCTCTCTTAACCTCGGACAAGGTAAAGCAGGATTCATCTCGGGTGTAGGTGGCTGTATCCTGCTCATCTTCTTCCTCATCTTCCTTTGGCATAACTTCAAAGGTATTGGTAGTGCCACACAAACAGAGAGCAACGAGGGCTACAAACCCATGTCTGCCAAACGTGCATTGGCATTGATTCTCGGCGGACTGGTGGGCTTGGTTGTCGGTGGCGAAGTGATTGTCAAGAGTGCTACCTCTATTGCGCACTCCTTAGGTGTGAGCGATGCGATTATCGGTTTGACGGTTGTAGCGTTGGGTACATCATTGCCCGAACTGGCAACCTCTTGTATGGCAGCATTCAAAAAGAATTGCGATATTGCGTTAGGTAATGTGATAGGTAGCAATATCTTCAATATCTTCTTCATCCTCGGTACGAGCGCATGCGTCAAAGCATTGCCTGGCTACCACGGATTGGAGATAGATGCGTTGATGGCAGCTTTGGGTAGTGTCTTCGTGATGCTCTTCGTCTATCTCACCAAGAAACACGAGATCAAACGTTGGCACGGAGCCATCCTCCTACTCACTTATGCCGTTTATCTCACCTATCGAATCATAACCCTCTAACCACTAAACAGTAGCGAAGCGTCCACTAAACACTAAATACAATGACTCCAATCCTCCTACTCCCGTTCTTAGGCACAGCACTTGGTGCAGCAATGGTATTCTTGCTACGTGGCAAGATGAGCGACCTGCTGCGTAAGTTGCTGTTGGGCTTTGCATCAGGCGTGATGGTAGCAGCATCGGTTTGGTCACTGCTTATTCCCAGTCTAGAGATGGCGGCTGAAAATGGCGGCATCACGTGGCTACCTGCTGCAGTAGGGTTTGTATTAGGAATACTCTTTCTTTTACTACTTGATACCCTTATCCCCCACTTGCATATCGGAGCAGACAAGCCAGAAGGTTTGACACGCAACTGCCAATGGAAACGCACCACGATGCTCTCTGTGGCAGTCACCCTGCACAATATCCCCGAGGGTATGGCAGTGGGAGTGATACTCGCCAGTGCTATGGCAGAGGGTAGCACTATCCCTATGTCCGCAGCATGGGCTTTGGCAATAGGTATAGCGATACAAAACTTCCCCGAAGGTGCCATACTATCCATGCCTCTCCACTCCGAAGGAATGGGCAAGGGGAAGGCTTTTGCGATAGGTGCGTTGTCAGGAATAGTGGAGCCGATAGCAAGTATATTGACAATGCTGTTGATAGGATTGATTTCTCCTGCTTTGCCTTATTTGTTGGCATTTGCCGCAGGAGCCATGATGTACGTAGTGATTGAAGAGCTGATACCCGAAGCGCAAGCCGAACCACACAGCAATATCCCTACGCTGGGTTTCACTGTGGGCTTTGTATTAATGATGATTTTAGATTACGCACTATAAATACTTATCAATTGATAAACTCTCATAATGGCAGAAGAATTAAACACAATCAGTAGCTACAATGACGACAATATCGTCCATCTTGATGACCGTGAGCACATCCGCCGCCGTCCGGGTATGTATATTGGTAAACTGGGCGATGGTAAGCACGATGACGATGGTATCTACGTCCTCATCAAAGAAACCATCGACAACTCTATCGATGAATTTCGCATGAACGAAGGCAAGGTGATTGAGGTCACCGTGCGTCCTTATACCGACGACGAAGGTTATACGGGCGAAGTGGTATGCGTGCGCGATTATGGTCGTGGTATTCCATTGGGCAAGATGGTAGAGGCAGTTTCACTACTCAATACGGGTGGTAAGTACGACACCAAGGCCTTCAAGAAATCTGTCGGTCTGAATGGTGTGGGTACCAAGGCAGTGAATGCACTGAGTTGGAAGTTTGTGGTACAGAGTTTCCGCGAGGGCAAGACGCGCCGTGCCGAGTTCCGTCAAGGACATCTGGTATCCGATACCGATGTCATCGACTACACAGGCAACGAGAAGCGCGGCACCATGATCGAGTTCGTGCCAGACAATAGCAAAGGACTCTTCGAGAACTATCACTTCCGTGATGAGTTCATCGAGACCATGATGCGTAACTACGCCTACCTCAACACAGGGCTCACACTCAATTACAACGGCAAGAAATACACCTCCAAGAACGGACTCTTCGACCTGCTCACCGACAATATGACGGTAGATCCACTCTACCCTATCATCCACCTCAAAGGCGAAGATATAGAGATTGCCCTCACCCATACCAATCAGTCAGGCGAGGAGTACCACTCTTTTGTCAATGGCCAACATACCATTCAGGGTGGTACCCACCAAGTGGCTTTCCGCGAAGCGATTGCACGTACCATCAAGGAGTTTTTCAATAAGAACCAAGAGTATAGCGATATCCGCAATGGCGTTGTAGGTGCTATTGCTATCAACGTCTCCGAACCTGTGTTCGAGAGTCAGACCAAAGTCAAACTGGGCTCCAAAGATATGTCACCTGAAGGCGGACTATCAGTCAATAAGTTTGTTGGTGACTTTATCAAGCAACAACTCGACAACTACCTCCACAAGAATCAAAACACGGTAGAGGTAATGCTTCAGAAGATTCAAGAGTCGGAGAAAGAGCGCAAGGCCATCGCAGGTGTTACCAAGGCGGCTCGTGAGCGTGCAAAGAAGAACCTGCTCAACAACCCTAAGTTGCGCGACTGCCAAGTCCACTACAACGATGCCAAACCTACCAAGTCTGCCAAAGATGCCGACGATGATTTGCGTCAAGAGAGTAGTATCTTCATCACCGAGGGTCTTTCCGCTTCGGGCTCTATCACCAAGAGCCGCGACGTGCGCACGCAAGCCGTATTCTCCCTGCGCGGTAAACCACTCAACTCCTATGGACTCACCAAGTCCGTTGTCTATGAAAACGAGGAGTTCAACTGCCTGCAATCGGCACTCAATATCGAAGACGGACTCGACGAACTGCGCTACAACAAGGTCATCATCGCTACCGATGCCGATGTCGATGGTATGCACATCCGACTATTGATGCTCACCTTCTTCCTGCAGTTCTTCCCCGACCTCGTAAAGAAAGGACACGTCTATATCCTCCAAACGCCACTCTTCCGCGTAAAGAACAAGAAGGAGACCCGCTATTGCTACTCCGAGGAGGAACGTCTGCAAGCTATCGAAGACCTCAAACCCAACCCAGAGATCACCCGATTCAAAGGTCTGGGAGAGATTAGTCCTGATGAGTTTAAGGGCTTTATTGGCAAAGAGATACGCCTCGATCAAGTCACCTTGCGGAAAGAAGATGCGGTAAAAGATTTGCTTAACTTCTATATGGGCAAAAACACCACCGAGCGTCAGAATTTCATTATCAATAACTTAGTCGTAGAAGAAGATGTGGAGTAGTATTTTACCTTTGATACTATTTGTGGCACTTGGCATCGTTGTGCTTGTCATCTTCGAAGTCCGTGCTCGCAAACAACAATCCAATAGTGAGCAAAGCGAACGTCCAATAACCGATAGCACAACGTCCAATAGCCGTGAAACGGCGTCCGACCCTGATGACGGCTGCTGCGGCGAGCACTTGGTTTGTGAACGCGAAACGCTTCTACAGACCAACGCCAAGATTGATTATTACGACGACGAAGAACTGGATACCTTAGCTGGTATCCCTGCCGAAGAATACACCCCTCAGCAATATCAGATGATACGCGAGGTATTTGATACGTTACAAGGTAAAGATGTACCTGGATGGGTACGCAGTATTCAACTGCGCAATATTCAGTTGCCGCTTGATATCCGCGAAGAAGCACTACTCATCGTAGTCGAACGACGGAAAATGTAAATCCCTACTATCGTTATCACCATACTGACGACACCCAACCACAGGGTGTCGTTGGTGCCTATAGCATCTACTTTCTCCACATCCCAATCCGCACGTAGCGCCACAAAATACAGTATCACCGCCACTGCGTTATTCGTCATATGCATCAGTATCGGTACCCACAGACTGCCCGTCCATGCCAACATATAGCCAAACAACGCACCCATCAACATACGAGGCACAAAGCCATAAAACTGCATATGAATAGCCGAGAACAATATCGCACTACACCATATCGCCAGGTGTGGCACTCTCTCACCTTTCACCTTGGCGGGGTCCCCGAAAATGCCCACAGCATTTTGGGGTGCTCTTAACCTTTCACCTTTAACCTCAAACAACTGCTGCAAAACGCCTCGGAACGTCAATTCCTCTGCCACAGCAGGCAATACGGCCATTAGCAATAGATTCACCACCAATCCGCCGAAAGTCGTTACGTTCAGGAACTGCTCTGTCAGTAGGGCAGCACTCTCCTCTTGTGCTTTCATCCACGCCTCCAACGGCTCTAAGAACGCAGGCAACGTCATTTGCTGGTTCCAGTAGCTCAACAGATTTATTGCAGGCAACGCCACAAGCATCAATAATATAGCAGCTCCTGAAACCTTGAAACTTTGAAACTCTGAAACTTTCAACCATTTCATGGGCTCTCGTGACCATAGATACGCCATACACAGTGGCGGCAACAAGAACATCGCTGCTGTCTGCAACAACTGTACCCACTTGAGCGAACCTACCGACATCGGCTGTTCAAACAGCATTATACACCCCATTGCAGGTATCATCCATAATAATATACACCCCAACCATTGGAGCACTTTTACCGCCCAATGCGACTGCTCAAACTTACCTTTCAGTGCCATAATCCTTTTTTACTTAAAAACGAAGAATGGAGGCATTCTACCCCCATCCTTCTTCCATTCATTTGTCGGGATGACAAGATTTGAACTTGCGACCTCCGGTCCCCCAGACCGTT
Source organism: Paludibacteraceae bacterium (assembly GCA_045601825.1). GTDB lineage: Bacteria > Bacteroidota > Bacteroidia > Bacteroidales > Paludibacteraceae > Colicola. The sequence continues at coordinate 117,649 of JAZSAI010000002.1, forward strand.
GCGCTACCGGGCTGCGCCACATCCCGTCGCCAAAAGCGAGTGCAAAAGTACTACTTTTTTTTCAATCCTGCAAATAAATCAGCGTTTATTTTCAAAAACCCACTCAAAACCTATCCCATTTCACCTCATACCAAGTGAAATAAATAGCGTTTCTGTGGTTTGAACGTCAACGTCTCCATATTCAGCATATCTGAAGCATCAGCTATGTCTTTCACCGTACCATCCTTGTACAAGATGCCAATAGATTCACCATTTTCAGAATAGGTGTTCGACGTCGAAACATGCTCCACAAAGAAGTAACGCGCCTCTTCCTCATCCACACCATAGCGCTTCACATACTGCTCAATAAGTTCCTGTTCTTGTGCTGCTGTCAGCGATTGCTCTATCAATCGCCCCTTAAACAACTGCCTATTAGTAAAGCTCTTACATAGCACACTGAGCACCTTGTCATCCGATTGCATCCATACTTTGATAGCCGACAGCAGGTCTGCATCATCCAGTAGCGTGTACTGACGCAGTGCCTCTGGACTAGCCGTAAACACTTCTGCAGTTATCCTGTGATATAGGAAATAGCGTAGCGCAGGCGAACAAAACAACTCCACCCCACCTTGAGCCAACTGCTTAGCACGTTCAAGAATCTTTATGAGCAATTGCTCAGCTGCCACACTCGTATGGTGCAGATATACTTGCCAATACATCAACCTACGCGCCACCAAAAACTTCTCCACCGAATAGATACCTTTGGCCTCCACCACCAGATGACCATCCGCAGTCACATTCATCATCTTCAATATACGCGCACTCGCCACACTACCTTCGGTCACACCACAGAAGAACGAATCGCGGCAAAGATAATCCAATCGATCCACATCTAATTGCGACGATATCAATTGATGCAGAAAGTGCTTCGGATATTCATCCTTGAAGATAGCTATCGCCATATCCATGATACTAGCTGCCTGACCATCTGCCACATGCCCTGCAACCTGAGCAAAGTGATCGCGGATATGCATCATCATCATCAGACTGATTTCCTCATGGGTGATACCCTCCACCAGCGTATGCTCCATCACATGCGAGAAGGGACCATGTCCCACGTCATGCAACAGAATCGCTGCCATCGAAGCAATCGCCTCGTTTTCAGATATTTCCACTCCCTTTTCGCGCAACGAATTGATCGCCTCACGCATCAGGTGCATCGCACCTAGAGAGTGCAAAAAACGGCTATGCATCGCTCCGGGATATACAAAAAAACTCAATCCCAACTGGCGAATACGATTTAGACGCTGCAAATATGGGTGCTGCAATATCTCAAATAATACACCTTCTGGAATACTCAAGAAACCAAACACAGGGTCATTGATAATCTTACGTGTCTTAGCCATATCGTATGTTTAAAAGTAAAAAGTATGCAAAAGTAATAAAAAATTTGCACATATGCAAAAAAAGTAGTACTTTTGCAGCGAATTTGAAAATTAGATACACGTATGTTGAAGAATATTTTAGCCATTACTGGTAAACCTGGTTTGTACAAATTAGTTAGTCAAGGTAACAATATGCTCATCGTAGAGTCGCTGCTTGATGGCAAGCGTATGCCCACTTATGCTCGTGACAAAATCGTATCGCTCGGCGAGATTTCTATGTACACTATGGGCGAAGATATTGCCTTGAGCAGTGTCCTGACCAAGCTTGGTGAAAAAGAGGGTCTCAAGGTAGTGGGCTTTGATGTTAAGAAAGCCGACAACGACCAGTTGCGCAACTTCTTCGGCGAAGTATTGCCCGACTATGACCGCGATCGCGTATATCCTAGCGATATTCGTAAACTAATCCAATGGTACAATATTCTTATTGAAGCAGGTATTACCGATTTTACTATAGAGGAAGAGGCTGAAACTGTGATTGAAGAGAAGAAACAAGAGGTAAAAAAGCCTGCTCCAAAGCAACAGGTTAAAACGCAAAAAGCCGCCGCTTCGTCAGCACGCACAGGCGTTGGCTCAAAAAAAGGTTGATCCTTCAGGATATCATCAATATCATAGAATCTGTAGCTCCCTTGAGTTACCAAGAAGCGTGGGATAATTCGGGACTGCAGGTGGGTGATTGCAATGCAGAAGTACATGCGGCATTGTTGACGGTAGATGTTACAGAGTCTATCGTCAATGAGGCTATTGACAAGCATTGCGATTTGATTATTTCTCACCATCCGCTATTATTTCATGGGCTCAAGCACCTTACTGGCAGCACGCCACAAGAGCGCTGCGTAGAGCTGGCCATTCGTCATAATATTGCCATCTACTCATCCCACACATCTATGGACGCCTATCTACACGGCGTCAGTGGCAAGATTGCAGACAAACTGGGCATCTCCAATTACCGCATTCTCTGCCCCAGTTCCACCCATACCGAGGCAGGATTAGGGGTGATTGGTCAGTTCAATTCGCCTATGAAATCGAATGATTTTGTCCATTTCGTACAACATACTTTTGACTGCTCCTTGCGCTATATCGATGCGTGCAAAGCCGAAGTCCAACAAGTGGCTATCTGCGGTGGTGCAGGGGCGGAATTCATAGACTTAGCGATTGAGCAAGGGGCCGATGTGTACATCACTGCAGATGTTAAATACCACGAGATGCAAGCAGCGTATGGTCGCATAGCTGTAATCGACCTTGACCATTGGACTAGCGAACAGTTTACCCGTGAGATATTTGAGCAACTGCTCAGCCAACACATCACCACCCATATCGCGACTACCGATACCACACCGGTGAAATGGCTAATCAAATAGAAATAACTATCAAAATATATCATTATGGCAAAGAAAGAAGAAGAAAAATTGGTGACCGTAGAGGATAAACTACGTGCATTGTATGAGTTACAAACCGTTGATACCAAGATTGACGAATTGCGTATCTTGGCTGGCGAATTGCCTCAAGAAGTGAAGGACATGAGCGATGAGGTTGAGGGTCTCAAAACTCGTTTAACCAACATCGAGAACAACATCAAGGACTGCGAAACAGGTATTTCTGACCACCGTATCCGTATCGAGAATGCCAACGCCGCTATCTCGCGCTACAAAGAGCAACAAAATAATGTTCGCAACAACCGCGAGTACGACAACCTCACCAAAGAGATTGAGTATCAAGAACTTGATATCGAAGCTTCACAACGCAAAATTCGCAATTTCACGGCTGAATTAGAAGAGCGTCAAGCTGACAAAGCGAAGACTATTTCCGACATCGAAGATCGCACTGTAGATCTCAACCAAAAGCGCAACGAACTCGATTCTATCTTGGCAGAGACCAAAGATCAAACCGAAAAACTGATGCTTCGTGCTGCAGATTTGGAGAAGCATATCGAGGAACGATTGGTGACTGCATTTCATCGTATTCGCAAAAATGCCCACAATGGCTTGGCTGTGGTTAAGGTGGAGCGTGATAGTTGCGGTGGTTGCCACAGCAAAATCCCAGCACAACGCCAGTTGGATATCCGTCTGCGCAAGAAAATTATCGTTTGTGAGCTCTGCGGACGTATCTTGGTAGACCCAGAGATTGATGCTAAAAAGAAATAAACTTTCCACTACATAGCAACAACGAAATAGGCAGTACACGCTGCCTATTTTGTTTCTTATATGCTAAATAAGTATTCCAGTGCTTCATCTATATCCGATTCCTTCACATATTGATTGATCAGTGGTTTGCCCACCTCTTGCAGCAATGTAAAATTCGGTGGATAGTTAGCACTATTCTTCTTATCTTGATACATCCGCGCTATCAATTCTTCTCGTTGCTTGCAATCGCATTGTGGCCTGCCGTACCACTGTAGCATTATTTGTGTGAGTTGCTGTAGTACTTCGCGTGGACAACCTGCATGTACCACACTTAGATATACTTCTGCCACCATACCCCAGAGTACGCAGTAGCCATGGGAAATGTGGTGTAGCGTGGTGTAGTGTGGTGTAGTATGGTGCAGCATGGTTGATTCGATGGCGTGTCCTACGGTGTGCCCGAAATTGAGTATCTTGCGCATCCCCGCTTCGCGTGGATCTTGAGAAACGACATTTTCTTTGATTTGAATGCTCGCTTGTAACGCGCCTGTTGAGGATAATGCCTCAATAAACTGCTCTTGAGGTAACTCCTCTTGCGCAAGTTGCAGTAGTTTTATCCACTCCTTCGGACTAGCTATCAATGCATGTTTGAGCATCTCGGCAAAGCCACTCAGTAGTTCCGCAGCAGGCAATGTGCGCAAGAAATCAGGATGAATCAGTGTAGCCACTGGCGGCGTGAAAGTACCAATTACATTCTTAATACCTTGATAATCAACGCCTGTCTTTCCGCCTGAAGAGGCATCTACCATGGCAAGTAAAGTGGTAGGTATATTTACAAATCGGATACCGCGCATATAGGTCGCTGCAGCAAAACCGCCTAAGTCAGTAATCATGCCACCACCCAGATTGATGAGTACCGCTTCACGTGTGGCACGGTGTTTGAGCATAAAATCCCAAACCGCCTGCACCGAGGCTAAGTTCTTGCTCTGTTCGCCTGCTTCAATCGTGAGCAAATGATAAGGGATTTGCCCGATGGAATCGGCTAAAATAGGCAAACAATACTCCGCAGTATGGCTATCGGTTAGCACAAATAATTGACCTTTAGGCAAGTCAGCGAGTAGTGTATGGAGATGCGTTAAATCGTGTAGCATTGTATTGTGTAGAATGGTGTAGTCTAGTGTAGAATTGTTTTTTTGTAGTAAAAAGTTTGCAAAGTTACGAAAAAAATTGTAACTTTGCGCCCTAAATTAACAAAATTATGCTAAAAAGAGTCTTTTTTACTGTTTTATTGGCAATTTTTGCCCTTACGAGTATGGCTGAGGGATTGACTTATCTCTCAACCGCTGATTTTAAGGAGAAAGTTTGCTATTACGATCTCGCATCAGGTCAGCAACCTCAATGGAAATATATTGGTGACAAACCTTGTTTGATTGATTTCTCCACCACGTGGTGCGGTTGGTGCAAGAAATTGCACCCAATCTTGGAGCAAGTAGCCAAACAATACGAGGGCAAGGTCTATGTTTATACGTTAGACGCAGAGAAAGAGCCCGAAGTGGCAGCATTGTTTGGTGTGCGCAGTTATCCTACAGTAGTTTTCTGCCCCATGGAAGGCGGTCCACGCATTGCTCAGGGGTACCATGAACTGGACTATTGGCAAGAAGCTATCAAGCAGATTCTTGGGGTGGAATAATCCTTGCCTTTAAACTCTAAACTGTAGCACCTAAGGCGCGTTCTCTAAACTAAAAAACAATGCAAGTAGAACTCATTCTCCTCGTCCTTTCGCTCCTCTTTTTTGCGAGCATTTTTACCGATAAAATTGGCTACAAATTCGGTGTACCTGCCCTATTGCTCTTCTTAGCAGTGGGTATGTTGTTCGGTCCTGACGGTATCGGACGTCTCATTAACGACGACGGAGTGGGTTATATGCTGAATGTGGGTTCCGCCCAAGCCATTGGCACAATAGCGCTGTGTATTATCCTTTTCTCGGGTGGTTTGGATACCAAACTTTCGGATATCCGCCCTGTGATGGTGCCTGGTCTAACTTTAGCGACTATCGGTGTGCTAATCACCATGCTCGTGACGGGTGTGATTACCTACTATGTTTTCGGTTGGCTACATTCAGTGGCAAGTGTGAGTATTGCTGTAGCAATGCTAATGGCGTCCACGATGTCATCCACTGACTCAGCTTCGGTATTCTCTATTCTTCGTACCAACAAAATAGGACTAAAGCACAACCTTCGTCCGTTGCTGGAGTTGGAGTCAGGTGCTAATGATCCGATGGCGTATGTGCTTACCACTACTATGATTGGTATTGTGACTGCAACCAGCCATCAAGTGACAGCACTTTCTGTGATACAGGATATTGTTATTCAGCTGATTATGGGTGCGGTGCTTGGTTTTATTTTTGGTAAAGGTATTGTTAGTATCATGCGCAAGGCGGACCTTGGCAACGAGTCGCTGTATCCTCTTATGGTGCTTACAGCATGTATCTTTATCTTTAGTATCACCTATTTCCTAAAGGGTAATACCTATTTGGCAGTGTATATCGGTGGTCTGGTGATTGGTAATAGCAAGTTCACTCGCAAGCGCCAAACGCGCAGTTTCTTCGATGGACTGACATGGCTGAGTCAGTTGGTTATTTTCCTTGTCTTAGGTTTGATGGTGCGTCCGCATGAGTTATTCCAATTAGAGGTCTTGCTGCCATGTTTGATTATCAGTATTGTGATGATTTTCATCTCACGCCCTATAGCGGTATTCCTCTGTATGTGGCCCTTCAAGCAGTATAAGCGCAACGACAAGATGCTGCTCAGTTGGGTAGGATTGAAGGGTGCTGTGCCTATTATTTTCGCTATCATGTGCGAGGCGAACAATGTACCGCATGCTGATTTGATATTCAATATCGTCTTCCTCTGCACCATTGTTTCGCTCATCGCGCAGGGTACAACTTTGTCGATGGTGGCAAAGAAACTCAAACTGGCTACTCCACCTGTGGAACTCAAGAAACTCATCCACTTTGATATTGATTTGCCAGAGGAGGTAGAGTCTTCTGCTACAGAGATTGAGGTGAAAGAGGAAATGCTTGTGCATGGCAATTTGCTCAAAAATCTCATTTTCCCAGATAAGACCTTGGTTATCATGGTGCGCCGTGGCGAAGACTTCTTTGTGCCAACAGGCAATTCCGAATTGGAAGTGGGCGACCAATTGTTGGTTATTACCGACAACGACGCTATGCTCGCTGCTCAGTATCTTGAGGAAACAAATGAGGAAGAGAGCAAACACTGGGGCGTGCAACTCATCAACAACACTTGGGACTTCGCCAAGCAGAAATGGCAACAACTCGTTGCTGGCAAGCGCAAGCAATAGGAAAAAGCTTTTATTAGAAAAGTTTTCTTGTGCTGAAGAGTCGCTTGCGATTAATCGTTTGAGCCCATTGGGCGAGATAAGACGATTGTGCCTAATTCAAAACTGGTAATCAACAATTTCCCTGCAGGTTTCGGGACCACCATAGCACATCTATAGGAGATCTGTGGGCTTTCAGTGGCTCTTATGTTTCAAATATTTGTGCCTCTATAATAATGCTGCAAAAATCTTCGGCGCGGAAGGGGTTTTGCGCCGAAGATTTGCAGTTTTGGAGCGTGAAATGGTCTATACAATACGCGGAAATATCTGTATTACAAGAGTTTCCGCTTGGGTGTCGTTTTTTTGAAAAAAGTTTCTTCGCGCGAAGATTGTGCCGAAAGTTGTGCCGAAGATTATTGATGCACTTGCATTAAAAATCATTATCCTCATAAGAATCAAAACCTAACATGCCAATTAAGATCCAAAAACCGAGTTATTATATTCAACTATTGCATTTTTTGCACAAGTTCGGAGGTGGGCATCTCCATGCGGTTGAAGGCGAACCACTTCTTGCCGAGGTCTTTGATGCTGGCGCCGAGGTGATAGACAGTCTCGTCGATGCAGAGAAAGCGGTCGTGTGAGCGGTCAAAGGCGATAATATCTATCGGAGGATATTGTGCGTTGTGTTTTTGGATATCCAATTGCAGTTGTGCGGTTGGTTTTTTGGTATAGATGGTAGCCGCCACTTTGTCTGCTCGTTTGGATAGTATGGTTAGCACGCTATCGTTGATGTAGTTGTCAATAAGGATGATGCGGGTGGTGGCTTCGCGTATGCGGTCGTTGATGAAAGTGTAGGCATCGAAGATTTGCCCATCGTAGAAGATACCTTGGTGAGGAGGTAGGCTTGTACGAACGAAGAAGTCGATTTTTTGTTGATGCTCTGCTAAAGTATTTTCTATGCTTCCTATTCGTTTATTCATACGTTCTTCCATATTAAGGAGACGTTGGTTAACTGCGTAACCCTTTAGCATATAGTCTTTGATTATCTTGTTCGCCCATTGACGGAATTGTATACCTCGTTTGGTATTAACCCGATAACCAACAGATATAATAACATCCAAGTTGTATATTTCAACATTACGACGAACCATACGATTACCTTCTTTTTGAACTAGTTCCAAAATGGAACAAGTTGCCTGGCGCTCAAGTTCTCCACTTTCAAAAATATTTTTCAGGTGCTTAGTAATTGCTTGGCGTTGTGTACCAAACAACACTGCTATTTGTTGTTGATTGAGCCAAACAGTTTCGTCTTGTAAGCGCACTTCCAATTGGATAGTTTCGTTTGGTTGATATAATACAATTTCGTTTGTTGAAGTATTGGTTACGGCCAATTCATTTTTCATTTCATTGTTCATAATTTTGCTTTTTTTGTAGTTATCGTTTGAGTATTTTTAATACGAAATAAGAAATCTGCTGCAAAGGTACTACATCAAACTGCTAAAACTTGTCAGTTTGTCAAAGAATTTTACAAAAAAATGCACTTTTTTTATCAAAGGAGGGTCATTACTGTTGGCTTGCTCCTTTTTTATCTCAGCGAAGTGCGTTTTTGAAATAAAAAAAGTAGCAAGTTATAAATGAGGTCAAGAGAGAAAAGGAACTTGGTGTCTTCAAAAGATGAAAAAATGCAGCACCGTGTGAGGGTGCTGCGGGGAGAGAAAAAAAGCGAGAATGGGGGAACAGATATTGCTATTATATATGCCACTTATAAATCTTGAACCAGACGGACACTTTTTCCTAGTCTACGTTCATCTTGCATTGTTCTTCCGTCAAAGCTGTCGCTTCATAGGGTATCTCCAACACATTTTGCGAGATACCTAATGAAACAAAATACTGCACACATAAAAATACAATAAACTTCTTCATATCATATAAAATTATCGACGTCCCGTCCTACGAATACATATCTCATTTTGTCCATCCAGTTCCCAATATACTCCAAAACTTCTGCTCGCATGAGTTTGCCACAAGATAGAGAGCCGAACTCCCACGGATAAAGGATGCACATAGTAATTTTGTTTGGATAAGGTAGTATATACGTGATGCATCGTTACTTGCATATATTGAGAGCAGTCCACTTCTGTTAACAAATTACTGCCATTTGTCAAACTATTCAATACACCATATTCGATGAAAGCACCGATTTGTATTTGTGAAAGTGTTGTTTTTTGAGAACGAGTTTCCATAGGTATCGCGTACCCAAATTCTGCACCAATACGAAGATCTATAGGAAATTTGACAATACCATCGTTTTTGACAGACAATGCCGTAAAATATCCATGTTGTGGCAAGTTTTCCAGCATTTCGTGGTAACGATTACCATAATCACCTTTAGTAGTTAGCAGTGCATGCTGAAAAGACTTTGCGTGTAAGGGAAGAATGACGCGTACACCACCTAATACATAGAGCCCAAAGGTGGTTTTTGCTCCTAACATAAAAGGAATACTGATGTCCGCTGTAACAACTTGATCTTGGCGGTTGTACAATTCGCCTCGATATATGAAGTTTATTCCTTCTGTATCACGCATATGTACAGCTATAAGCTGGCTATCTACGTGTTGCGATAAATATGCAGAACTAAAATTTACACCTGTATTTAGAAGAAATTTACCTTTTTGATATTGATATATCATTCCAATACCGATATTTCCTCCTGTTTTTGGAGTGGTTATCTCCACATTATCCAAATGCCATGCAGTAGCACCTTCTATAGTAAATCCCACACGATGCTGCGCAAAAGCACTAGAGAAAAATAGTACTCCTATGATTATAAAGCAAATTCTATTCATTTTTTCAAGTTAATGGTAATTTTAGAATATTGATACATTTTATTGGCACACTGGACGCACTACTTCTCCATAGTAACGATCATCGTTGTCACTGCCCACATAACCTGAATATAAACTCACGCTCCGCACTTTGTAGGAATTAGATGTATTAAGCGAACTCGTCCAGTAGGTACCACGGTTGCCTGCGTAGCCGAGCGAACTGTCGTAGCGGTAGCCCGCTGCGGGGAGGAAAATAGAGTTGCCGTTAGTACCTGTCACTTTGTAACCGTTTACACCGTTTAGAGTCGTCCATGTCCATGTGCATTGTTCGCGGAGCTCTGTCATCTCTGCATCAGTTGGCATACGCCAAGCACCACCCCAATTAGCACGAGCTGCATCGTCTGCCAATTCAAGAGTCTTTTTGTTATCGACTGTACCATAACTGCTACTATTATTGTACTTGGTTAATGTACTTGATGAACCATTACACCATTTATACGTACTCCAATTGTAATAGTCTTTTGGTTGCGTTTCGCCCCAAGCAAAATAATCGCCGTAATCCTCTGGACTACTAGCACCTACGTTGCACGTTGCCCACTTAACACTCAAACCCAAATCTACAGCTTCCATACAATCTCCTCCTACTTGCTCACATATCATATCCACGGAATCCTTATCCTCTAAAGTAGCAGGATAGATAATGCGTTCGGGATTGGAGTTACGTTCTTCTTCTGTAAATGATGTTGCATCATATGGAATTTCTAAGAAATCTATTCCAATGCATTGAATATTTGAAAATTGCTTCCATACCTCATGAGATTGATAGGACGATATTGATTTGCAAGGAACGTATAAAGTCGCATCATAATTTGAAAACACTGATGAATTATATACACTAGGTGGTATGGTTGCATAACAATGAATTTCATTCATGGTAGCACATCTATCAAATGCTTTATCGTTAATACTATCCACGCTGTTTGGTAGTGTAATCGATTTAAGAGAAGTACACCCAGCAAAGGTCCATGCTTCAATCTTGTTCACTTTATTAGGAATTACAATTGACTTAAGAGACTTACATTCACAAAAAACACCACCTGCAATACTTAATACACTATTAGGAATTGTAATTGAGGATAATGAAAAACAATTATGAAATGCATAATCATCAATAATAGTAACCGTGTTAGGTATCGAAATAGAATTGAGAGAAGAACAATAATAGAAAGATCTATCTCCAATGCTAGTAATTGTATTTGGAAGATCAATTGAACGGAGAGACTCACAACCAGAGAATGTTCTTGCTGAAATATTTTTTACACCTTTCGGGATATTAATGGATGTAAGTGATATACAACTTGCGAATGCCCATTTCCCTATATGAATGACTTTTTCTGGAATTGTAATACTTGTAAGATTTAAACAACCTTCAAAAGTATAGTTTCCGATATTAGTAATACTTTCGGGTATGATTGTCTTTTGACATCCACTAATAAGAGTATTGGTTGTTGTATGAATTATTGCATTGCAGTTATCACGACTGTCATAGACAGGATTATTCTCATCTACTTCCATTTTTGTTATAGATGAGCAAAATGCAAAAGCCTCATCACCAATCTCTATTATGCTATTTGGGATAATAATAGAAGGTATTAATTTGCAATTCCAAAATGCATGATTCCCTATGCTACTTAAATTGTTAGGAAAAGTAATAGAACGAAGTGATTCGCACTGTGCAAAAGCCCAGTCTTTAATAGCCGTAACACTATTGGGAATATTAATAGACTTAAGAGATGTACAATAATAAAAGAGCTGTTTTTCAATAGTAGTTAGAGAACTAGACAATGTGACGGAGGTAAGTGATTCACACAGAAAGAAAGCACTTTCCCCTATTTCAGTAACACTATTGGGAATAATAACAGATGTAAGTTTACACTGGTAGAAGGCATATTCTCCGATACTTGTAACACTAGTAGGAATTGAAATAGAATAAAATGAAGTACATCTACTAAAACTATTGTTACCGATTCTATTAATCGTATTAGGAAGACTGATATACTTGAGTGACGTGCACCAATAAAATGCAGAATCTCCAATACTTGTTACACTATATGTTTTACCATCATAATTTACGTTACTTGGAATAGATACCGTCGTAGAATAGTATCCTCCTGAAGAGGCAAATCTATGTGTCACCTCCACAGTATATGGTATCGTGTCGCTTGTGATATTGTAATACAATTCACCTGATTGGAAGTCATATGCCCACGTGGTTATGGATGCAAAGAATAGTAAAAGAATGATTAATATTTTTTTCATAATTATAGTAATTACATTATAACACTAAAATCCTGACATTTTTTTCTTCGCCTGTATGTAGCACGATTTTAATGAGATATATTCCATTTCCATTTGGGGCGAAGAATTCGTTATCTCCCCGCTTCAATGTGTTTGTTAGATATAATTTACCCGTTGCATCATATAAGTACATATCTGCACCAAAAGATACGTGGCAATTGATTTGTTGAAGTGCTTTTACGACTGTGGGGTAAAGGGTAATATCTGCGTGTTCAATAGCTATCATCGGACACGTCATCAATTGCGTACCATTCGATTCTGTAAGTAACGCACTATATTCGCTTCCCATCTCTAATGTTTGACTAAGATAAGATCTATTTTCTCCGACTAATAATTTTCCATCTTTATACCACTGGAAAGCAGTGAAATCATACCCTCCATTAAAATCTTTGGCTAATACACATATGACATCATTCCAACGTTGCTCTAATACGGTTGATGGGTATAAGAAAGAGAGTGAAATAGGTGTCGTAAATACAATGTTCTGATGGAAGTATCCAGTTAAAGTTGCTTCGTAAATGCCCGCACGTATGTGTGCACCCTCATAGGATATATAAACTTGTCCATCTGCTGGCGCTGGTACGATGGTATCGAGATTGTTCCACTGGCTGCCAAAATCTAATCCAATTGAATCCACATGCCCCTCTAAATCAACGGAAATTTCCACGATGCCTTTGTCCGCACATTGTTCGTGGGCTTGAACGTGGTGAATGATTATGGTATTATCATATACTATTAAGACTAGTTTGGCAATACTGTCACAACCATATGTATTGTGCAATGTGTCTACATATTCTCCTGAAGTATTGTACTCTCTTCCATGCCAAATGAATGTTTCTCCTTCGGTGATACTTTTTTCTTCAATACCATAGGTGATTGGCATGACTATGAAATTTAGATTATGTCGGATACTATCAATAGTAGTACCTACGAATTGCTCGCTATGGGTGTAATCTCCACTGGTAGTGAGCGATTGATTGTACCAATGATAAGGCAAGTCATTTTCACAAATTATGACAGTGTCTTCAATGGTAGTGGTATGCACCATGAACACTCTTAAATCTAATTCATAGATTATGCTATCGCAGTCGGTGTTTGTGTATTTTATCACATCGTTGTATAGACCAGTGTCGTAGTATGGTTTTCCGTGCCATATGTAAGGCGTATCATCAACACTAATGGTAATGGATTGTGATTCAATGATAACTTCAGGCAGTACTGTCAGATTGAGAGTAACGATACTATCGCAACCATGGATGCTTTGCAGAGTTACATCGTATGAGCCAGTTTCTGCATAGGTTTGATCTTGCCAAGTGTAGGTCTCTCCGTAACAAATAGTGGTGTCTATAGCGGTGTAAGCAGTTGGAATGATAGTAAGGGTAAGGATATGCTGGATGCTATCAATATCGGTGCCTGCGTATTTTTCGATGTGGGTATATTTACCACTAGCAGTGAGAGATTGGTCGTACCATAAGAATGGGAGCGCACTTTCGCAGATGATGGTGTCGGTTTCTTCGATAGCACCTGTGGTAAAAACCGTTAAGTCTAATACATAGATTGCACTATCGCAATCCGTGGTAACATATTTTACGATGTCGGTGTATTGACCTGTAGCGGTGTAGGTGTTGTTGCGCCATATATAAGGTAATTCGTTACTTTCAATAGTAACTGTCTCTGTTTCAGTGACGGCTTCTGGGAGTACAGTCAATTGCAAAGTGACTACACTATCACAACCGTTAGTGTTTTGCAAGGTGATATTGTATATGCCACTAGCCGAATAGGTTTGACCATTCCAAGTGTAGGTTTCGCCGTAGCAGATAGTGATATACTCGGTTTCACCTATCTCGGAGTTATTGATAGTCAAATGGAGTATAACGATACTATCACAGCCATTGGCAGCTGTAGTTGTGTAAACGTACTCGCCACCTTGGGTGTAGGTTTCGCCATTCCAAGTGTAGGAGTCGCAAGCTGTGATATGCTCCTCTGTATAAACGGTTGGATTAACTGTGAGATTGAGGATGTGTTGGATACTATCAATGTCGGTACCTGCATATTTCTCGGTGTAGGTATATTTGCCTGTTGCAGAATAAGACTCACCATACCATATATAAGGTGCTTCGGTTTCGCAGATTGTTACTGATTGCTCATCATGGTCACCAGTAGTGAGTACCGTCAAATCCAAGACATGGATAGCACTATCGCATGCAACGGTGGTGTATTGCTCTACAATAGTATATTGACCAGTAGCGGAATAAGTATTACCACGCCAAGTGTATGGTAACTCATCATTGCCAATTACTACGGTTTCGGTGGTAGTTACTGCCTCTGGCATAATAGTCAGTTGTAGAGTAGCCACGCTGTCGCAACCGTTGGCGTTGGTTAGAGCGACACTATACTCGCCTTCTGCCGAGTAGGTTTGACCATTCCATGTGTATGTCTCACCATAGCAGATAGTAGTGTATTCTGTTTCGCCTATCTCGGAGTTATTGATAGTGAGGTGGAGAGTAATGATACTATCACAACCATTGGCAGCGGTTGTTGTATAGGTGTATGTGCCACTTTGGGTGTAGGTTTCGCCATTCCAAGTGTAACTATCGCAAGCGGCGACACTCTCCTCAGCATATCGTGTTTTGTTAATAGTGAGGTGCAATGTTACGATGCTATCGCATCCGTTAGCAGCGGTGGTAGTATAAACATACTCGCCACTTTGGGTGTAGGTTTCACCATTCCAAGTGTAACTATCGCAAGCAGTGATGGTTTCTTCTGTGTGCTTAGTTTGGTTGATAGTTATGTGCAATGTTACGATACTATCGCAGCCGTTAGAAGCAATAGTGGTGTAAACATAGTCGCCGCTTGTAGTGTAGGTCTCGCTGTTCCAAGTGTAGCTATCGCATGCTACTACAGTTTCCTCTGTATAAACAGTTGGATTAACTGTGAGGTTGAGGATATGCTGGATACTATCAATGTCGGTACCTGCATATTTCTCGGTGTAGGTATATTTGCCTGTTGCAGAATAAGACTCACCATACCATATATAAGGTGCTTCGGTTTCGCAGATTGTTACTGATTGCTCATCATGGTTACCAGTAGTGAGTACCGTCAAATCCAAGACATGGATAGCACTATCGCAATCGGTAGTAGCATATTTTACGATATCGGTGTATTGACCCGTGGCATTTAATGAATTACCATGCCATAAGTAAGGAAGAGCATTGTCGGCAATTATGATTTTTGCGGTGTCTGT
Source organism: Paludibacteraceae bacterium (assembly GCA_045601825.1). Lineage (GTDB taxonomy): Bacteria > Bacteroidota > Bacteroidia > Bacteroidales > Paludibacteraceae > Colicola. The sequence goes on from JAZSAI010000002.1 coordinate 132,956, forward strand.
AATAGTTTCAGAGAGAATGGTCAAATGCATTGTTACCAGCGTATCACACCTGTCGTTATAATCTAATAGATGTTGGTACTCACCACTAATTGCATATGTAGAATCATACCAAACGATAGACTCTCCATAACATAGAACTACGTTCGTATCACGAGTGAATTGGCAATTTTTATCTACAGTTAGGCACAATACTTGCAAACTATCGCAACCATTGGAGGCTATGCAACCTTTAGCATACGTGCCCTCTGTACGATAGATGTCGCCCTGCCATGAGTATTCTTCGCCTATGTTAATGGCAGCAAAAGTAGTATCTGCATAGCTATCATTATACCTCAAATTAAGTGTGATAATGCTATCACAACCATTGGCTGCTGTAAGATGAATTATGTGTTCACCTTCTTCAGAAAAGCGTTCTTCTCCCACTTTGTAGAAATCACCCTCACAAATAGCAACCGATATCGTTTCTTGCTTTTTCTCTAATACATCAATGTGCAAGGTAACAATACTATCACATCCGCCCACAGAAGTAAATTTGGCTACATAATCATTACCTGCTATACAATTTTGTCCATTCCACATAATACTCTCTCCCTCGCAAAGAGACATATTCTCCTCTACATTGATCTCACATGATTCATCTATACCAAGGTGCAGAATTATAACACTATCGCAACCTGCTGCATTAGGAATCGTATCATAATATGTACCCGATTCGGTTAGTATTTGTCCATTGAAATCATAGGAATTGACATTGCTAATAGTAATTTCCGTACGAGAACGATTGTCAGATATTGTAATATGATAAATTGTATCAATACCTAACATCGTACAAACAGTATCATAATACACTCCTGTTTCATAATATGACTTCCCCCTAAAAACAAAAGAATCTTCATGGCATAGAGTGGCATTTATTTGAGTAAGAGGAAAAGTAAGTACGGTAAGATGTAGCGTATAATTAATTTGACAATCACATGCACTATTAATTGTGTTGTAATATGTTCCTTCATCAGTTAATTGTTCTCCATAAAAATCATAGGTATCACCAAGCATTATTGTATCATAAATTATACGGGATTGTCCGTCCTCTATTGGTACAATAGCCAATTTCATCTTATATTTTTTACATTCAACCTTATCGCGATGTTCCAAAACAACATTCATGTAGTCTTCATTCGTATACTTCTCATATGCTGGTAATGGATAATCAAACTCTTTAAAAGTATAATATTCTCGCCAACATATCGTATCATACATTATTTCTGTAGGATCTGTTTGAGTTAGCGTGAGTTCTACAATAGAGTCGCAACCATATTTAGATAGAAGCGTATCTGTATAAATACCTGGATTCCGATACCAATTGCCATGCCAACGATAGGAAGCACCGATAGGAAAACTATCCGTTAGTGCTACTTTATAGTTATCATGTACCAGTAGATGTAGCGTAACAATACTATCGCAACCTTCATGAGAAGACATCTTTATGTCGTATGTACCAGTAGTGGAGAATGACTGTGTACCAACGGTATATATTTCCCCTCGACAAACTTCTGCACATATCGTATCACGCAATTGGTCTATCAAGTGAAGGGTAGTATAAGCAGTGTCGGATTGTTCAGAATTTGTGATAATCATGCTCACTCGATATGTTCCTGGCGCAGAATAGGTGTGGGTTATTGTTTTGTTGGAACTAATAGTACCATCTCCTAAATTCCATAAAATCGAAGAGAATTCCACATTACTTTGTGGAGCAAAAGTAATCGGTGATTGGTAACAACGAGTGTCTTCGTATTCTATATCAGAACGAGGTTCGTTGTCAACTAATATTTGTCCATCTAAAGGTAATGTAGCAGAACCTATTGTATAAGCATAACTTTCGCAGATACCTAAACCATAGACATGCCCTATAAAGCCATCTCTTCTACAATGCAATGTATGTGTACCGTGTGGTACTCTTATTGAAGCGTAATATAATTGGTTGTTTCCGTTAAGCGGTTGAAACTTATCAGCAATTGATATACCATCAAGGGTAATTGTAGCAACGCCAATTGCTGTGGTTACAAGATTGACATAATGTGATCGCGACCGTTCTGTTTGAAATGTAGAGAATGTCAATTGCTGTATACGTTGCTCTATTGGGCTGATATGTACGCTTGAAGGATCACCCATCATATTGTTGTCTTCGGCTCCTTCGATGTAGACAAAACAGGAAGCAGGAGCAGAAGTTTCTACAAATGCGCTATTATCGGTTAGGCGGAACGTGTAGGTTTGATAGGCTTGAAGAATCTTTTGCTGTACACCGTTGACTTTTACCGTCGTATTATTCTCCTTTGCAAGTAACATAACGCGGTCTCCATTCATTCCATTTGTTTTAGTCAATGCGAACCGTTTTCCCCACATGTGAGTTGGCATTTGTTGCTCTACAACATGATCACACCATTGATTTCCTGTAGGCACATTAATACATTGATGTCCCGAAAAAACGGCTATTGGATAATTAGCTTCTACACGCGATCCAGAGAAATCACTACCCTCATCCTCAGACATCACCTGATAGGTTTCTCCTGCATTTAACGTTATTGAATATGGGATATTCTTGATGTGTCCATCTGTAGTACGAGCGTGTGGAGTGATAGTAATAGTTGTGTTGTTTGTAGTTGCAACAATAGCTAACTCTTTGGCAGCCAATTCATTTTCGTATATTTGCAAGATATAATCTAGTCCCAATGCAGTGGTAGGTAATACAATGGACGCATCGTAAGATGCATCATCGTAATTGGAAGCATATAAGGATATAGGGGACGTACTAGTAATTTTCAGTCCACGTTTCTCTATTCTTCCTACATTGTTGGTATATGCTTGAACATGTGGCACCTCCAACTCCTTAATTTGATTAGCAGATACATAGACAGACTGACTCCATCCTGTATGTGGGTTCAAAACCGTAACTGTTGCATTCTCTCGGGAAGAAATAATCAGCGTTAACCTCAATGAGGGTGATGCATCTTCATTGAGATGATTTTTCAAGAATGTAGCCCAAAACTCAGTACCTTCCGTTGTTGGTATAGCTAAAAGCATACCACAAACGAAGGAAAAATATAATGTAAATAATAGTTTTTTCATGTATTTATTATTGCTTATTCCTCAATATCCTAATTGCATCTCATTTCAACAGAATCTCTATTTTCTAACGTGGCTGGATAAATGATATGATTAGGATTGGCATTACGTTCTTCATTTAATAAAGATGTTGCATCGTATGGAATTATTAGCAAATCCACACATTCCTCTATGAAACAACTCATATAATTCTTCCAATCAGATTTTTGGTAAGCAGTTAGTGTGCCACAAGGAATGTAGCAAACAGGAATAGTTTGACAAGTATCAAACCCTGATTTCATAAATGCGAAGGGACCTAATAAGGGAGGGGTATTTGTGCGCACGTATAAAGTTGTAAGATAATTAAGTGCAAAAGCATGATCTCCAATTATAGTGACAGTAGATGGAATATTAATCGATTTTACTTCTGGATGAAGGCGGGTAGCGAAGGCGGATTGTCCGATACTTGTTACGCCCTCTGGGATAGAGGTAGACCTACAGCCAACAATTAAAGTATTAGTAGAGGTTTCAATAATTGCATTACAATTGTTTCTACTATCATAAATGGCGTTCTCACCATCTACGACAATGGAAATTAAAGAATAACAATAATCACAGCATCCTCGCCCGATAGTTGTCACATTTTTACCTATAGGAAGAAGATATCGTAGAGACTGACAACCGCCAAATGCATATTCTCCAATACTTTTCACGTTTTCGCCACCAGTAACAGACTCTAAAGAAGAACAATTTAGAAAAGAACGATCTTCGATAGATGTTACATTATTAGGAATGGTTATTGATATTAATGATAGACAATAAGCAAATGCCCAAGATTTAATGGTGGTCACTTTCTCTGGAATACTAATATTAGATAGAGAAGAGCAATGTGAAAATGTATGTTGTTTGATTACTGTTATACTATCTGGAATAGTTATGTACGTGAGAGAACTACATTCATAAAAAGCTCCAATCCCTATACTCGTGATACTATTCGGAATAAAAATTGAAATAATGGAAGAACATCTTGAGAAAGCATAATCACCAATACTTGTTACATTGTAAGTCCTACCATTGTATGAAACGACAGACGGAATATCTGCAGAAGTCAAACTTGCATAATTTATATCATCAGATGAAGGGCTTGAGGTGGTACTATATGTAACTTCTACCGTATATGGAGCAGAGTTACTTGTAATATTATAGTATAAATCACCCGACTTAAAATCATAAGCCCAAGAGTATGTAAATATCCCTAATATTAGAGTCAATAGCAGTAATCTGTTCATATTGTGTTACCTATTTTATTCATGATAGCGTACAAAAAAAGCGGGACTTGCACTGTTGCTGTTCCGCTAATTGAGGCCCTGGAATTGCCTTAGTACTAGAACCAGCAACACCGAAGCCCACGCCGATATGTACGCACACATGCGCGCTTTCTAGCGCGTGCGATTATTAGGATACATATCCCGAGGACATCAAAATGCTGCAATGTCTTGAGTACTGATAGAATTTTCCAGGTTCCAATTAGCCAAGAACAAAGCGCTTATGACGCCTTATTATGTCTGCAACCACCCCACCCGAAAGACATAATCCCAAGGCGTGGGCTAATTACGGGTGCAAAGATACAATAATTTTTGGAGAAATGCAAGAAAAATCGCATTTTGGTGCGATTTTTTGTTTGGAGGATAGGCAACTATTTTAGGAATGTAGTCAACCTTTTTAGGAATGGGACAACTTTTTTAGGGATAGAGACGACTTTTTTAGGAAGCAATCTTAAGAAACAGCACTTTTTGTGGGCAGGGAGTTGAGTCGGAGTTCTGTCGGAGTTCTCTCGGTCGTTGGTCGGTGAGATAGGGGAAGGTATAAGAGGGGGAAAAGAGAGGGTAATCTTAACAAAACGCACATTTTTAGTTTTAGAGTTCTTTGGGTGTTGGTTGGTTCGTCCTTGGTTTCTCCTTGGTCTTTAGCCCGAGGAAGAAAGGGAGGGTACAAAGGAAAGAAATCTTAAGAAAAATACACTTTGTTTTGCGTATCTCATAAAAAAACACTATCTTTGCAGCCGCAAAGGTGTGTGAAGACACCACAAATCCGAAAAGAAAAATGAAAAAAACTATCTTCCTTACTGGTGCTACTGGCACCATGGGCTACGCAGGTATGACAGAGATCCTGCGTTATCCCGAGAAATATCACTTGCGTATCTTGGCTCGTCCAAGTGTTAAAAACAAAGAACTGCTTGCGCCTCTGATGGACAAAGTGGAAGTCATCTGGGGCGATCTGACCAAATACGAAGATATCCTCCGCGGTGTGACAGGCAGCGATATTGTGTTGCACGTGGGTGGTATGGTGTCGCCACAAGCAGACTACCGTCCTAAAGCCACCTTGCGCACCAACATCTCCGCAGCGACCTATATCCGCGATGCGGTGTTGGCGCAGCCCGAAGATAAACAGCCCAAAGTGGTCTATATCGGTAGTGTCGCTCAGATGGGTGACCGCCGTGAGCCATTGCATTGGGGACGCGCAGGTGACCCAATATGCGTATCGGCATACGATCACTATGGTCTAACCAAAGCGCAGGCAGAGCGCATCATTACCAATTCGCCTATCAAACAATGGGTGGCACTCCGCCAGTCGGGTATCCTCTACCCTGCTATCTTGAAGAACTACGACCCAATCATGTTCCATGTGCCTATTCGTGGCGTGTTAGAATGGGCTACGGTAGAAGATAGCGGACGACTACTGGAGCGTGTCTGCCGCGATGAGGTACCAGAGGAGTTCTGGAAGAACTACTATAATATCGGTTCGGGTCAAGAGTATCGCATCTCCAACTACGAGTTCGAGTGCCTCCTCTTGGATGCTATTGGTTGCCCTCGCCCAGAGAAAATCTTTGAAGCAAAGTGGTTTACTACGCGCAATTTCCACGGTATGTGGTATATCGACGGCGACCGCTTGGAGAACTACTTGCACTTCCGCGCCAATGTGCCAGTGAAAGAGTATTTCAAGCAAATGGCTAAGGCAGACAGTGTGCCTTGGGGCATCAAGTTCGCGGCTAAGACCAAGATTGCCAAGCTCTTCCCTCGCTGCGTAAAACTGGCGATGTATGCCATGGCGATGTCTAAGGAGCATGGTACGCAATGGTGGATTAAGCACAACAAGACCCAACGCATCAGCGCATATTATGGCACTTTGGAGGCATACAAAGCTATTCCTGATTGGAAGCATACCGATGTGTCGCACAATAGCGAGGAGTATGTCTTGCTTGACCACGGCTACGACGAGAACAAAGCGAAAGAACTCTTCACGCTTGAGGATATGCAGAAGGCAGCCGCTTTCCGTGGCGGCAAATGCCTCGGCTATGCGGATTCACTTCAAGCGAAGCAATCTTCAAGCGACAGCGATCTTCAAGGCGAAGCCAATCTTCAAGGCGAAGCCGAACTTCAAGCGAAGCGATCTTCAATTTGGGACACCCCATTGCTCTGGCAATGCGCAGAGGGTCACCGCTTTACGGCTACTCCCCGCTTGGTATTGCTGGGTGGTCATTGGTGTGAGGAGTGCATGCCTTATCCATATAAAGACCAGCCAAACGCTCGTCCATGGCAATGGGACAGAGTGGCAAAGAAGAATCCTTTCTTTGCTCAGTTGTGGGCTCCGTTGCACGACGAGAACGAGGACAATGTCTATGGTCCTGAAGTCTTTGATGGCTGGGAAAAATAATCTCCCTACCCCATCTATCCTATCAGCAGCTACCGATTGGGTAGCTGTTTTTTTGTTGTGTATCCTTTGTGAATCCATTTTTGGGTTTATGTAACATTTTTTTGGGGATTTATATACCTGTTGACACTTGCTGTCATTATCAATTTTGTTTTGCTCTCCAAATGCGGCAAAGCTGCATTTCATTAGAGCAAAAACAAAACTTATCCTTGAATTGACGATAATTGACATCCAAATTGACTTTAATTGTCGTAAAAATAAAATCAGTGTCAACTCGTATATAGTTCCCTTTTTTTATAACTTATTACCTATAATTTATACCATTTCTTAAGATTTCATTCCATTGTACCTTCCCCTATTCTGCCGACCGCCGACCGAGAGAACACCGAGAGATGAAGAAGTGCCTCGGATGGCACTTCGAGTATTGCGCCCGAACTATCCCCATAGTAAGGAAAAAGCGCAATACATAGAATAAAAAGAAACTTCCTGCCTACAAAAAGTGCGTTTTGTTAAGATTGCTTTTCTAAAAAAGTTGCCAACTATCCTAAAAAAGTTGTCTCCCTTCCTAAAAAAGTTGACTCATTTCCTGAGAAAGTTACTAAAAAGTCGCAAAAGTCTTGCTCAATTCAAAATAAATTTGTACCTTTGCCACCGAATCCTACGCTGGAGGGAAATATGTCCTGCGAAAAGCGTTTCGCAAAGGGTCTTTCTTTGGGTAGGTTTCTGACATATTGAATAGCGTTTATTGACGCTTTGCATTTGACAAATCGAAAACTTCGCAACTTTTCAATTACACTTCAAATCAAAGTAACAGTAAATGCCTATGGGTATGATTATATCCATACTACATCTTTCTTAGGTGTAGTGTGTTTTCATACCAGCGTAGGTTTCCTGTTGTTTATTGAAGTGTAAAGGTAATGCGAAGACCTCGATTTGTAAATAAGCAACTCGAGGTCTACGCTTTTTGTGTGTAAATTTATTAAAATTTAATAACAATATGAAAACAAAAACTTTGATGAAATTACCATTAGGATTGGTAATATTAATGAGTATGTTGCTCATTTCTTGTGAAAATGAAAATGTATCAAGTAATTCATTGGTAGGAACTTGGTCGTGTAGTAACCACTATTATGATGGTGTTGACACATATACCTTCAAATCTAATGGTACATATACATGGACTCTTATCAAAACATGCGATTGTTGTGAGGATAAAGAGGAACAAGGAGATTATGTTTACAATAAACAATCAGGTACATTAACTCTCAGCAAGAGAACGGGAAGTACTAAAATATATTTAATCACTTCTATAACAAAAGATTATTTCGTCATTATGGATAATGATCTTGATTGCTATACATATTATAAAGAATAAAAAAACTCTCTTTGATATTCATACTAAATAAATTAAAGAAAATGAAAAAGATTAAAAGTTTTATGATAATGTTGCTGGTAGCAATGGTATCATTATGTTTAACGGGTTGTACTCCAACTCCAACTCCAGATACTCCAGAGATAGGTGAAGTGTCTATTGTAGGTGAATGGAAGATGATATATTATAAGGTATATGTTAATGGAGATTTAGCTGATGCTGGTGAGCCAGATTGGGGTGACGGCTCCCTATTTTGGATGTTTTATGACAATGGCAAGGTGTCAATGGAGGGTGAACGATATGATTATGTTGTTAAAAATAACAAATTATATTTATTGGATTATGACTACGGTGAAATGTGTAATTATTATGAAATAGAAACTTTAACCCCTTCAAAGTTGAACCTTGTAAATTATGCTAATGAGACATTAGGAGGCGCTGATTATTATCGAGTGATATATATGTTTGAGCGTATCAAGGATTAATATTAAATATTACATATCAATAAAGAGTTTACAAAAGATTGTCAATTATTGACAATCTTTTGTTTTGCATACATCTATTACATGGGGGCTCTATATCCGCCACGAATTGTGCGGTGCATGCGGGGAAAGTGGAAGGATATGCTAATACACAAAACCAAACATCCACAAAGGAATAGAATTTTGATACACATACTCTGTGTCATCTTTCACTACATATCCCTTGTCTGCAGGTAATGTGGCAATCTGCTTTCTTGTTTTGTTCTTGCCTCCTATCTCAAAAGTTAGACCATCCACTTCAAAATCTGCAATTGATGAAGAGGAAATAAAATGTCCAATACGAAGCCATGCAAAAAATATAGTTTCGCGTATTGTTCCAATATCGGGAGTTGTATCCGATAATACATATGCCTCATTAGGATTATGCAAATATACCTTTTCTATTTTTTCTAACAGTTTGATACCATTGGCTTTTTCGCGAAGTACCCCTATCAAACCTGCTTTTTCAAGAAAGAGCAGGTATTTAGGCAAAGTATTTCGGGAAATTTCTAAATCACGCTCTAATTTTGCATAATTAGGTTTGAACGGTACACTTTGTGCTAATACATAAAGCAATTTCTTTAATTTTTGTACTGAAGCAACTTCCATCTCTGCAAATTTGGGTACATCATCTTCTACTACTTGCTTGATAATACCATTTAGACGCATTGCGTAGTTATCCTCTTGAAAAAAAGGGAAATATCCTTCACGCAAATACTGATTAAATAGTTGTAAAGGTCGAGCCTCTGCGTAAGGGAAGTCCACCAAACCTGCAAGAATGTCTTCTAATGTATAATGTGGCAAGTTCCAACCTTGAGAGATATTAAGATATTCCCGAAAACTCAGTCCAGGCAATGTATATCCTAATTTTCTACGACTTAGATCTGCTCCTCCTTTTTCTAAATCCAGAATGGATGATCCACTATACACCACCTTCAGATCAGGCATCATATCGTAGATATTCTTTATCTCTGTTGACCATCCAGGGTATTTGTGTATTTCATCTATATAAAGGTGTTTGCCACCTTGTAACATAAATTGATGTGCCAAATCTACCAACCGATGAGTGGTAAAATAAAAATCATCTGCCATCACATATAATGTTTGAGGTGTATTATCATACAAACGAATATGCTGCAAAATCATCGTGGTTTTACCTGTACCTCGTGAACCCAAGATAGCAACCAAACGACTATTCCAATCTATTTCATCATGTTTATCCCGCACAAAGGCAGTACTCACCCTGTTTATCAATTCTCGAGATGTAGCAAATAATGTTTCCATATATAATAATATTAAAATTTGCTGCAAAGGTATATAAAAAAAACGAAATGCACAACAAAATGTGCAGTTTTTTATCAAAAATGCACTATAAATCATGCGATTTTACTAAAAAGATGCACTTTTGACTATGCAATTTTATGAATCTGCGGCATAAAAACACCACAATACCGAAGATTTTTGCAGCATTATTCTCAAAAAAGGAAGAAGTGAGTTTTAATACAAATCGCACCAATAAATCATCATTTCACAAAACATCACTTGCATATCTCCAAATTTTTCAGTACCTTTGCACCACTTTTCGAAAACTGAAAAACGGAACTGGTTTAATATGTACTTCGACGAATTAGCATTATCGGATCAGGTGTTGGATGCCCTCTGGGATATGCACTTTGATACTTGCACACCCGTGCAAGAGCAGACCATACCTGTGATACTGGACGGACACGATGTGATTTCGTGTGCGCAGACGGGCACGGGAAAAACAGCTGCGTATATCCTACCTCTCCTTACCAACTTAGAATACGACAATCACGACCCCAACAAACTCAATGCCATCATCATGGCACCTACGCGAGAATTAGCTCAACAAATCGACCAACAAATGGAGGGGTTCGGTTTCTATGTCCCATTCTCTTCCGTGGCAATCTACGGTGGCAATGACAGCGGAGCGTGGGGTACACAAGTAACTGGCTTGCAGAAGGGTGCAGATATCGTCATCGCTACACCAGGGCGACTGCTCAGCCAAATGAATATCTACGACATCGACTTCTCGGGCGTGAAATACTTTATCCTCGATGAAGCCGACCGAATGTTGGACATGGGGTTCTACGATGACATCATGACTATCGTGAACAAGTTGCCTAAAGACCGCCAAACGATTATGTTCTCGGCGACTATGCCAACGAATATCCGCAAGATGGCGAAAGCCATTATGCAGCATCCTGTGGAAGTGCAGATTGCTATTTCGCGTCCGCCAGAGAGCATTCGACAGATGGCGGCAGATATTTACGAAACGCAGAAGACTGCGTTTCTTGTGAGGTTATTGGGCTCTGGAATCCAGACTCCCGACACCAGCGAGAAACTCAAAAAAGTCATTATCTTTGTTGGTAAGAAGCAGAAAGTGAAGGAGCTTACGCGTACGCTCCGTGCGAACCATATAAATGCGCGCGCAATGCACTCCGACCTGGAGCAGAAAGAGCGCGATGAGGTGATGTTAGATTTCCGAAACGGCAAAGTGGATGTGCTGGTAGCCACCGATATTGTTTCACGCGGAATAGATGTGGATGATATTCCGTTGGTAATCAACTATGATGTGCCTCGTGATGCGGAAGACTATGTGCACCGTATTGGTCGTACAGCGCGTGCAGAAAATAAAGGCGAGGCGATCACCTTGGTGAGCCCCGAAGATAAGCGATTTTTTAATAAGATTGAGAGATTTTTGCAGAAGATTATTGACCGCGTTCCCTTGCCTGCCGAGCTTGGAGCTGCGCCAGATAGTAGCGTATGTTCGCTTGCTGCTGACGACCGTAAGCCGTCTTCCAAGCGCCGAAAAGGCGGATGGCACGCTGGGCATAATCGCAAGCCGAAGCATAATCGCCCAAAAGTTCGTAAGCAATAGCGATATTAGCCGCGGCACATGCTGCGGCTTTTTTATTGTTTCCGCCTACGCAAGGTTGCCATAGCGAGATGGCTTCATTCCAATGCTGGTAACGGAAAGAATCTAATCCTGATTGTAATTCATCGAGTTCGTAGATATAGCGGCGAGTGGTTTGCCACGAAGGTGCGAAGCTACTACCCACTCTGTTGCCCAACTCTTGTGCGAGATAGAGCAATGCCTCTTGGCGGTCAGGTAGCTGGGTAAGGGTCTGAGCGCGAGTATAATACGTATTGCTTTCCCAAAGCAAGGTGTCGGCCTGCGTGAAAGAGCGTTCGCGCGTTTGTCCTGCATAGTGGATGGTCCAATGCGATTGGGCGTATGCTTGCAGGTAAGCAAAATAGGACCCCTCTTCCGTAGGGAAACTCTCAAGTACATCATACAGCACCAATTGGTTGAGTATTAAAAGCGCATCCGCTTGATAATCAGCGCATAGCTGCTCGGCAGCAGCATGCTTTAGCGGGGTGCGTGTATAGTAATTGGTAGAGGGGTTTTGCGAAATATCCATGAGTTCGACAGCGTCAAACTCGCCACTGGCTTCTAAACTTTGTGTCGCAGCAAAAAGGGAATAGAGTATGCTGCGGCTTAAATCCAATTCTACGCCACCTTTGCTCTCGCCGTCAATCATGGTAGTGTGACCAAAGTCTTTGGGTTGAACCAAAGCATTGTTCACTACCAAAATACGACTGTTGTTTTTCAGTTCGGAGCGCTCTGCAGGGTAGCGTTCGTCCACCGAGAAATACCATTGCTGTTGGGCGTTTATAGGAAGAGAGCAAAGAACCAGAAGTAAGGAGCAAAGACAAATTAGTTTTGACTTTGGGATAATATTGTGTCTAATCTTTATTCCTTGTTCCTTATTCATAATTCAAAACCAGTTTATAATTTTCGTATCCGCCACTCTTTTGGGTAGAGGTTGTTGCAATGGTTGCCCACATTCTTCACAAAGCCGAGAGGTACATTCTCATAGGTCACCATCACTACGCCTGCGGCAGCGTTAGGCAGGGTCAATGCTTCGTTGCGCAGGTAAGAGAGTGCTTGGTCTAAAGTGAGTTCGACCTTGTTAAAAGCATTTTTATTTACATCCTTGAGCATCGCCAGAGCATGTTGAGGTACAACGGTTTTTCCACGCAGTTCGCCTATACCGAAGCCCGTACTGATGCAGATGAACTGCGAGTTGAGGAACTCGATGAGTTGTTTGTATTTGGCAGGATAAGCCACTACGAAGCGGTCTTGTTGGCGGATAGTCCATTGTTCGGGATGCTGAAGCCAACTTTGCATAATATCCTTAAACTCTACGGTTTCAGAAACAGGGTTCTTCTGTTTAGGAATACGGAAAGTACCTGTAGCGACACCACGTTTGCGGAAAGCACAGATATAGAACCCTTCGCCTTTGGTTTTGTGTGGATAGAAGTGATAGCCAGGTTTGCCCTCGGTGATTCCCCATGCTGGGTCGTGGCTGATAGGTAGTATCTCTGCTCCCAACTCATCGGCAATCCATTGAGCATTCTTCTCGTTTTCTTCGCGGTTGAAGGTGCAAGTGGAATAGATGAGTATGCCACCTGGTTTGAGTGCATCCCACACATCATCGAGGATATCGCACTGGCGCTCAGCACATTCCTGTACATTTCGCATGCTCCATTCGGCTACCGCCCCCTCATCCTTGCGGAACATACCTTCGCCCGAACAGGGGGCATCAACGAGGATACAATCGAAGAGCTCGGGCAGTTTGTTGCCAAAATCAGCCGCAGGGTTGTGGGTCACCACAGTGTTGCCGTTACCCCATTTCTGGATGTTCTCCGAGAGAATAAACACGCGCTGACGCACAACCTCGTTGCTAACGAGCAAGCCCTCGTTGCCAAGGAACTGGCTGATAAGGGTGGACTTGCCACCTGGTGCGGCGCAAAGGTCAAGGACAATACTATCTGGCTTGAGGTACTGGTGAAGCACCTCGCCAACGAACATACTACTGGCCTCTTGCACATAGTAGCAACCTGCGTGCAGAAGCGGATCAAGGGTGAACTGCGGACGACGGCTGAGGTAGTATCCATCTTCGTGCCAAGGCACCTCTTCGGTGTCGGCATCGAAGGTGAGATAGTCCAACTTGTCATTCAATCGAATAGATGTAACGGGCTCTGACTTAAGTGCTTGGCAAAGCTGTTGCACTTCCTCAGATGACATCTGTTCGTGAAGATTTTCTATGAAGTCTAATGGTAACATCAATTTAAATAAAGTTGAAAGGTTCCATGCGCATTGCGCTAGTTTCAAAGTTTCATTGCACGCTGCATTTCTCTTTTGTCATCCGCTGCGCGGAGGGCTTGGCGTTTGTCGTAGGTGTGTTTACCTTGACAAAGGGCTATCTCCATCTTCGCAAAACCACGTTCATTGATGAAGAGGCGGAGTGGGATAATGGTTTTACCCGTGTCTTTGACCTGTTTTTCCAGTTTGCGCAACTCCTTCTTGGTCATCAGCAGTTTGCGGTCGCGCTTGACCTCGTGATTGGTGTAACTACCAAATCGGTACTCAGCAATATGCATCTGTTTGACCCAAAGCTCCATGCCGACAAACTGGCAGTAGGCGTCTGCCAGCGAAGCTTTGCTTTCGCGGATAGACTTAATCTCCGTGCCATACAGCTGAATACCAGCGGTATAGCGATCCAATATCTCGTAGTCAAACGAGGCACGGCGGTTCTTAATATTGACATCACTTTTCAGGCGCATATTTCGCGTAGGTACATAATCCGCCGCAAAAGTACAAAAAAATTTGCATATACGCAATTTTTTTAGGTTGTTTGCTATACAATTTATAAAAACAAACCTTATATAACGCTAGAATTATCTTATATTATATTAAAAAGCACCAATCCATTCGGTTGGTGCTTTTTAATATATAACGAATAATCTTATCGCTTATAATTCTCCCACTTGGTGTTACGCATGTCGCCTGACTTGAGGAACTCCTCGTGCATAGCCAATGCGCAGCTGAGTGTGTGAGGGGTATGAGCAGTCTTAGACATCTCCAAGTACTCGTTCAACATTGGGCGGTATTGTGGATCCACACAGTTGTTGATGATCTCGTGGGCACGTTGGATTGGGCTCTTACCACGCAAGTCAGCTATACCGTGCTCGGTGATGATGATCTTCACAGAGTGCTCGCTGTGGTCGTGGTGGCTAACCATTGGCACGAATGCCGATATAGCACCGCCCTTAGCAGTCGAAGGAGTGGTATAGATGCTGATATATGCGTTGCGAGTGAAGTCGCCTGAACCACCGATACCGTTCATCATCTTAGTACCGCACACGTGGGTAGAGTTGATGTTACCGAAGATATCTGCCTCGAGAGCAGTATTGATGGTGATCAATCCCAAACGACGAGCTACCTCAGGGTTGTTAGAGATCTCTTGTGGACGGAGAACCAATTTATCGCGGAAGAAATCGAGGTTGTCGAGGATCTCTTGGAGCTTATCAGCACCAATAGTCAATGAGCAACCACTAGCGAACTTCACGCGACCCTCTTTCATCAATCCTACTACAGAGTCTTGAATCACCTCGGTGTACATCTCAAAAGCAGGGATATTCTTGTTCTCGCCAAGAGCACCTAACACAGCGTTAGCGATATTACCTACACCTGATTGGATTGGCAAGAAAGATGCAGGGATACGGCCCTCTTTCATCTCGTTCTCGAGGAAAGAAGCTACGTTCGCACCAATCTTAGCAGTAGTCTCATCCAGCGGAGTGAAACCACCTACTTCGTTTGGACGGTTGGTCTTTACTACAGCAACCAGTTTCTCAGCAGGGATAGTCACGCAGTCTGTACCGATACGGTCTGATACGGTATATACAGGTATCTCGCGGCGTACAGGAGGATCAGCTGGCTCGTAGATATCGTGCATACCACGCATAGCAGCAGGCATAGCTTCGTTGAGCTCTACGATCACCTTGTCAGCCAAGCGGCAGAAAGTAGGTACGTTACCTACACCTGCGGTGAGTACGATCTCTACTTCCTCACCTTTCTCTACTACTTGGCATGCCTCAACGATAGCGAAGTCTGGCTTTGGCATAAAGCCGTAGCGGAGGTCTTGCGCCAATTCACTCAGGTGCATGTCGTAGTAGTGTGCACCTTGTGCGTTGAGCTCGGTGCGGAGGTCTTTGTTACCTTGGTATGGAGTGCGGAACTCAATAGCGTGAGCGCGAGCGAGTGCACCGTCGCAGCTGTCACCTGTAGAGGCGCCAGTGTACATACCGATCTTATATGGTTTGCCCTCAGCGTGGAGTGCCTCAGCCATCGCTGCGATAGCAGAAGGAACGTCCTTTGGAGCACCAGCAGGGGTGAAACCACCCATGCCGCATATTGCTCCATTAGGCACCAATTGAGCAGCCTCGGCGGCTGTCATAAATGGAAGAGCCATGATTACTCAGCTTTACCGTTTGAACCAAGAACGTTGATAATTTTGTGCTTGTAGAGCTCGGTCATGAGGTCACGAGCTGGGCCGCAGTATTTACGTGGGTCAAACTCACCTGGTTTCTCAGCAAACACTTTGCGAACAGCAGCGGTGAAAGCCAAACGGCTATCAGAGTCGATATTGATCTTGCAAACTGCGCTCTCAGATGCCTTGCGGAGTTGCTCCTCTGGAATACCTACTGCATCTGGCAACTTACCACCATATTGGTTGATGATGTCAACATACTCTTGTGGAACTGAAGAAGAACCGTGGAGTACGATTGGGAAGCCTGGCAATTGCTCCATGATAGCGTCAAGGATATCGAATGCCAATGGAGGAGGAACGAGCTTACCTGTTTGTGGGTCAACTGTACATTGCTCGCGGGTAAACTTGTAAGCACCGTGGCTAGTACCGATAGAGATGGCGAGTGAGTCGCAACCTGTGCGAGTAGCGAAATCTACTACCTCTTCTGGTTTGGTATAGTGGCTCTCAGCAGCAGATACCTCATCTTCTACACCTGCCAATACGCCGAGCTCTGCCTCTACGGTTACGTCGTGAGCGTGAGCGTACTCAACAACTTTCTTAGTGAGAGCGATATTCTCCTCGTATGGGAGGTGGCTACCGTCGATCATAACGCTTGAGAAACCGAAGTCAACGCAGCTTTTGCAAGTCTCAAAGCTATCTCCGTGGTCGAGGTGCAAGCAGATTTGTGGTTTCTCCCAACCCAACTCTTTTGCGTATTCTACAGCACCTTGTGCCATGTAGCGAAGGAGGGTTTGGTTAGCGTAGTTACGCGCACCTTTAGATACTTGGAGAATCACTGGGCTCTTAGTCTCAGCAGCAGCTTTGATGATAGCTTGGAGTTGCTCCATGTTGTTGAAGTTGAAGGCTGGGATAGCGTATCCGCCTTTGATTGCTTTAGCAAACATCTCTTTGGTGTTCACCAAGCCGATTTCTTTGTAACTTACCATAGTTGTAAAACGTTTTATTATTTGGTTAATATGTATTTTGTTGTTTGTCTCATTATGTTTCGTCGCCGAAACGGCGACAAAGGTACTATTTTTTTTTGACATTACAAAATATTTTCGTCTAAACTCCACGAATTGTAAAATATAGGTAGCAAAAAGCCGCAGGGTATGCCTGCGGCTGTTGAAAGAAGAGTTTGCTATTTCTGAAACAGCGCTTTAGCGCGTGGAACATTGAAACTCTTTTATTGCGCGATAAGCTTATTTCGTTTTCTTGCTTGCGCAGATGAAGTACACAATCAGCGCGATATATGCGGCTACGCCGACAAGGGCGGCGCCGTTGCTTGCAGCCCAAGTGCCTAAGTAGCACTCTACACCGCAGAACTTAATCAATGCACTCACTACACCCATCAAAGCACCACCTGCAATAAAACCAGAAGCGATGAGTGTACCTTTCTCGTTACGAGCTTGAGCCAGCTCTTCAGCTTTCTCGCCATCCTTCTCGCGCTTACGGCTCACGAACCATGCGATAACACCACCCACGAGCAATGGAGTATTGAGTTCCAATGGGATAAACATACCTAATGCAAATGCCAATACAGGTACACCCATGAAGTTGAGAATCAATGCGAGGATAGCGCCTGCGAGATAGAGCATCCAAGGTGCACCTTGTCCACTCATCAGTGGTTCGATGACCGCAGCCATCGCGTTGGCTTGAGGTGCTACGAGTGCGTTCTCGCCTACAAAACCATAGGTCTTGTTCAAAATAATCATCACACCACCCACAGTAGCAGCACTAACCAGCGTGCCGAGGAACTTCCAAGTCTCTTGTTTGCGTGGGGTAGTACCAATCCAGTAACCAATCTTGAGGTCGGTGATGAAGCCTCCTGCCATAGCGAGTGCGGTACAAACGACACCACCAATAACCATAGCACCAACCATACCGCTAGAGCCCTTCATACCGATAGCCACGAAGACTACGGAAGCGATGATAAGGGTCATGAGGGTCATACCGCTGACAGGGTTGCTACCCACGATAGCGATAGCGTTGGCTGCCACGGTAGTGAAGAGGAATGCAATGACTGCCACCACGAGGAATGCGACAAGTGCTTGCCAGAAATTGCCAAGTACGCCGAGCCAGAAGAACACAAGAGTGATAACGAGCGCTACGGCAATAGCAATAACCACGAACTTCATGCTCAGGTCCTTCTCGGTACGGAGAGAGGCGGTGATGACTGCTTTACCCTTGCCACCGAGCTCTTTGCCTGCCAGTCCGACTGCGGACTTGATAACGCCCCAACTCTTGACAATACCTATCAGACCAGCCATAGCGATGGCACCGATACCGATATTGCGACCATAGTCCACGAACATGGTTTGTGGGTCCACTTCCGCCATGCCAGGGATACTGCCGAGTAATGGAAGGAGTACCCACCAGATGAAGAATGAGCCCGCACAGATAACTGCTGCGTACTTGAGACCGATGATATAGCCCAAACCGAGTACTGCTGCACTAGTATTAATAGAGAAGACTAGTTTGAACTTCGCAGCCAACGCTTCACCCCAACCCATCATACGGGTGCTCAAACTCTCAGTCCAGAGTCCGAAAGTGGAAACGGCAAAGTCGTAGAGACCACCAATACCTGCTGCCCAGATGAGGGGTTTAGCTTGCTTGCCACCTTGTTCACCCGAAACGAGCACCTGTGTGGTAGCTGTGGCTTCAGGGAAAGGGTATTCGCCGTGCTTCTCTTGTACGAAGTACTTGCGGAAAGGAATAAGAAAGAGGATACCGAGGCAACCGCCAAGCAAGGATGATAGGAAGACTTGCATGAAAGTGACGGTGATATCGGGGTATTTGGCTTGCAAGATATAGAGCGCAGGGAGGGTGAAGATGGCACCTGCTACGATGACACCGCTACTGGCACCAATGGATTGAATAATCACATTCTCGCCAAGGGCGTTCTTGCGCTTCATAGCTGAAGAGAGGCCTACAGCGATGATAGCGATAGGGATAGCTGCTTCGAATACTTGACCCACTTTGAGACCAAGATACGCTGCGGCAGCCGAGAAAATAATTGCCATGATGACACCCATGATGACGCTATAAGGCGTAATCTCGGGATACTCTTGGTTGGGTTTGAGAATCGGTTCATACTTCTCGCCTGGTTTGAGAGGGCGATTAGCGTTTTCGGGGAGTTGGATTTTTTGTTTTTGTTCCATAATAAGCCTAATATACTTTCAGTCTGCAAAGGTACAATTTTTTTTGCAAATATGCAAATTTTAGCGTATCTTTGTAAAATATTTGAAAACAAGTAAAGAATATTGTAGTAAATCATGTAAGTGCTACGTCTAAAAGGCAAAAGCATAAAACAAAAAGGATATGAAACAGGAAGAAAAAGAATTTGCAGCCCTCGTCAAGGAGCACAAAAGCACGATATATAGTATCTGCTATATGTTCTCCAAAGACAAAGATGAGATAGATGATCTCTTTCAAGAGACATTGATTCATCTGTGGCAGGGCTATGAGAAATTTCGCAACGAGAGTAAGATTGAGACATGGATTTATCGGGTAACAATGAACACCTGCATCTCAATGGATAGACAAGCGAAAAGGCGCGGAGAGCATATCGCACTGGATGTGAATATCGATTTGTTCGATGAAACCAACAAAGATATGCACCAAATACAGATGCTCTACAAGCGAATCCATCGTTTGGGCGTGTTTGACAGGGCGATTATTATGCTATGGTTGGAGAACCTGAGTTACGATGAAATCGGGGAAATCGTAGGTATTAGTGCCAAAAATGTGTCGGTGCGCTTGGCTCGTATCCGCGAAGAATTGAAGAAACATTAACCATTAACCTTTAACGAATTATATATTATGGATGAATTGCAAGAAATGCGCGAGCAACTGGCTGCGCTGAAAGAGGAATTGAATAAGCAGGAAGTGGTAAACGACCGTCTGATTCGGGATATTTTGAGCCAAAAGAAAAAAAGTGTCGACAAAAACATCTGGTTTGTTGGAATTTGTGGGTTGATTACAATAACAATCGGAAATTTAACATGGTCCTCTTGGGGAGTAAGTTCGTGGTTTCTGATAGGCACAACAGTTTTTGTGTTAGTTTGTATTCTAATGACAATCATTCCACATAACTGGGTAAAGAAAGAAGATATACAATCTGGAAATTTACTCGTTGCAGCCAAACAAGTACGGCGCCTTCGCAAATTATACAAAGATTGGGAGATTATCGGTATTATACTAGCAATTATTTGGGCAACATGGCTATTTATCGAATTCTCGGCAGTAATAGAAAATAAACAAATATTGTATCTCCTTATCGGAGCTTCAGTAGTAGGAGGCATAATTGGCGGAATAATCGGACTGAAAATATCAAGAAAAACTATACACACCCTGGATGAAATGATCCAAGAAATTGAAGAAATGTCCGAATTAGACGAGGAAGATAAAGAGGAGAATGGGGACTTGTAGATGCCTGCATAATATGAATAAAGAAACGCACTTTGAAAGAGGTGCGTTTTTTTGTCGTATGTATGCGGACTGCGTCCTCGCATGGAGTAGCAGGGTTGTATCTTCGAGGGCACCGACCTCGCTGCGCTCGCCCACCTCGAAGCTGCTGCCACTCCACACAGCCCAAACACAATCAAAAATCGTATAAAAGTAAACTTTTTGCTCTTTTTTTTGTGTTTGTGCGTTTTTTTTTGTACCTTTGTGCCCAAATTGGCTAAAAAGGATTTTTATGTATTACACTTCTAGTGTACCATAGTAGAAAAGAAATGCAAAAATCGGATTTTATCATTGAGGTAAATCACGTGTCCAAGCAGTTTGAAGACGGGAAATTTGCCTTAGACGATGTAAGCCTTCAAATCAAGAAAGGCGAGTTCGTAACTATCTTAGGCCCCTCGGGTTGCGGTAAGACTACCCTGCTGCGTTGTATAGCAGGTTTTCAAGTAGCCACAGAAGGGGACATTCTATTAAATGGCGAGGACGTAACACAAATGCCTCCGCACTTGCGCGATGTGAACACAGTGTTTCAGAAATACGCGCTCTTCCCACACTTAAACGTATTTGATAATGTGGCTTTCGGTCTGAAACTGAAGAAGATGGACAAGAAAGTCATTGAAAAGAAAGTAAAGCAGGCACTGAAAACTGTCGGCATGACGGACTATGAGTACCGCGACGTGGACAGTTTGTCGGGTGGTCAGCAACAACGTGTGGCTATTGCTCGTGCGATTATCAACGAGCCAGAGGTGCTGCTGCTGGATGAGCCATTGGCTGCGCTCGACCTGAAGATGCGCAAAGACATGCAGATGGAGCTACGCGAGATGCACAAGAAACTCGGCATCACTTTCATATACGTAACGCACGACCAAGAAGAGGCACTGACACTCAGCGACCGCGTGGTGGTGATGCGCGAAGGAAAGATTCAGCAGATTGGTACACCTACAGACGTGTATAACGAACCGCAAAACTGCTTCGTAGCCGACTTCATCGGCGAGAGCAATATCTTAGACGCTACTATGGTGAAAGATGGCGTGGTGAACTTCTGCGAGAAGGACTTCGAGTGCGTGGACAAAGGCTTTGGCGAAGACCAAGAAGTGGATGTAGTGATAAGACCCGAAGATATTTATATCGGGCGATTAGGCGATGAGGCGAAAGGCAAGGAGAGCCCATGGCAATTGCATGGCGAGGTGCAGAGTTGTATCTTCAAAGGCGTACACTATGAGATGGCTGTGCTTACTGACAATGGCTATGAACTCATGATTCAAGACTACCACGCCTTTGAGCCAGGCACGAATGTAGGACTATTGGTCAAGCCAGAAGATATACAAGTAATGAAGAAAGAGCGATTGTGCAACACCTTCGACGGTGAAGTGCTGGAAGACAACCGTGTGCGTTTCTTAGATGAGGAATGGGATATTCCAGAGCGCGTGGCAGAACGCTTTGAAGTGGGCGAAGAAGTGGAAGTAGAAGTAGATTTCAATCGCGTCAACCTGCAAGACGACGAGGAAGATGGCGTACTGTGCGGCGAAGTATATTTCATCTTGTACAAAGGCGACCACTATCATTTGACCGTTCGCACGGATGACGGCGACGACCTGTATGTGGACACCCATGACGTGTGGGACGACGGCGACCGAGTGGGAATACGTATTGCACCAAGTTATATACGTCTTTATAAGAAAGAGGTTAAAGGACGCCCTGAAGGGCTATAGGACGCGGCAAAGCCGCTATAGGTTATAGGCATGAAAAATAGTAAATTAAGAATGATTTTTCAGTCGCGGAGCACATGGGCATGGCCCTATGCGCTATTTATGCTGTGCTTGGTGGTACTGCCGCTATTGCTGATTGCGGTGTATGCCTTCACAGACGCGAATGGAAGCTTTACGATACTGAACTTTGTGAGTTTCTTCACGAAGTCCGAAGCGATAAACACATTTATCTATTCCTTGGCTATCGCACTAATCACCACAATCATCTGCCTGCTATTGGGCTACCCCGCAGCATATATCATGGCGATGGCAGACTTCAAAACCCCGCAGGTGATGGCGATGCTATTCATTCTGCCTATGTGGATAAACTTCTTGCTCCGCACGATTGCGACAGTGGAGCTGTTCCGCATGTTCGGTTTGCCATTGGGCGAAGGGGCATTGCTGTTTGGTATGGTATATGACTTCCTGCCCTTCATGATTTACCCTATCTACAATACCTTGCAGAAGATGGACACCAGTCTGATTGAGGCAGCACACGACTTGGGCGCAAAGCGTCATCAAGTATTCTTGAAAGTGACTTTGCCACTCTCCATGCCGGGTATCTATTCGGGTATCGTGATGGTGTTTATGCCTACGGTTTCGACCTTCGCTATCGCAGAATTGCTCACTCATAACAAGGTGACCTTATTCGGCTCACTCATCCAACGCTGCTTCGGCGAAGGCGGTATAGCCATGTGGAACTACGGCGCAGCATTGTCGCTGATTATGCTGATAATCATAGGATTGACTAGCTTCTTTGGAGGAGATAAGGAGGATATAAATCGTTGAGTGTTTAGAGTTTAGAGTTTAGTGTTTAGAGTTTAGAGATATGTTGGAAAATTATAAGAAATCAAAAGTGGAGAAGCGCAGTTTAGCATCGCGCATAGCAGCACAAGCATACTTGTGGTTGCTGCTGGTGGTGTTGTATGCCCCTATTCTGCTGATTATCATATTCTCGTTCACACAGAGCAAAGTGTTTGGTAACTGGACGGGATTTACGTTAGGGTTGTACGAGAACCTATTCACGGGTTACGATGCTGTGGCGCAAGTGAAAGTGGACCCGAATCTGTACCGTGCTATCTTCTTCACAGTGGTGATTGCATTCGCTTCGGCACTCATCTCCACTATGTTGGGTACGTTAGCGGCGATTGGTATCTATCACATGCGTTCGCGCGATAGGAAGATACTCACCTTTATGAATAGCATCCCGATGATTAACCCAGATATTCTGACGGGTATCAGTTTGTTCTTGCTATTCGTGTTCTTGGGAATCAGTCGCGGACTGGGCACGGTGATTGCTGCACACGTAGTGTTCTGTACGCCGTATGTAGTGCTGAGTGTGATGCCCCGCCTCACGAAAATGAATCCAAACATCTACGAAGCCGCATTGGACTTGGGTGCTACTCCCTTCCAAGCCCTGCGCAAAGTGATGATGCCCGAACTATGGCCAGGTATGATTAGTGGATTTATCTTGAGCTTGACATTGAGCATTGACGACTTCGGCGTGACTTACTTCACCAAAGGCAGTAGCGGACTAGAAACCCTCTCCACTTTCATTTACGCGGACGCGCGCAAAGGTGGTTTGACACCTGAGCTCAGACCCCTATTCTCACTGATATTCTTGACCATTTTGGTCTTGCTGATAATAATGAATATACGAACCCATAAACAACAAAACAAAACGAAATGAAAAAGTTCTTTTTTGCTGTAGCCGCTTTGGTGCTACCTTGTGTATTGGTATCTAACGCTTTTGCTGCTGATCGCGAGCATACGCTCAAAGTTTACAACTGGGCCGATTATATCGACATGAACGTGCTCAACGGTTTCCCTGCTTGGTACTATGAGCAAACAGGAGAGCAGGTAGAAGTGCTATACCAAACTTTCGACATCAACGAGTCGATGCTCACCGAGATTGAGGTGGGACAAGAAGATTACGACGTGATTTGTCCATCGGAATACATCATCGAGCGTATGTTGCGCAACGGACTGCTGCAACCTATCAATAAAGATTTTGGGCAAACACCCGACTACACCAAACTAGTTTCTCCTTTCGCGGTGGATAAGTTCCAACAGATGGCACCCGACAGCAGTGTATGTGTGGCAGACTACACTGTGGGCTATATGTGGGGTACTACAGGTATCTTGTACAACACCGCGTTGGTGGACAAATCTGAAATACTTTCTTTAGGCGGTTTGCAGAACCCTAAGTTTGCTGGCAAAGTGTTTATGAAAGATGCCTTCCGCGACATCTACTCCGTAGTCGTTCTCTACGCTTACCGCGACGAGATTGCGCGTGGCGAAGTGACCCGCGATGAGTTGGTGGCAAACGTGACCGATGAGCGTATTCAACGCGTAGAGGAGTTCCTCACCAGCATGAAGAACAATATCGCAGGTTGGGAAGTGGACTTCGGCAAAGAGGAGATGACCAAAGGCAAAGCATGGCTCAACCTCAGCTGGTCAGGCGATGCACAATGGGCAATCGATGAGGCAAGCGAAGTGGGAGTAAACCTCGAATACTTTGTGCCTGAAGAGGGTAGCAATGTGTGGTTCGACGGATGGTGTATCCCAGTATATGCGAAGAACACCAAGGCAGCAAGCTACTTCATCAATTACATGTGTATGCCAGAGAACGCCATCCTCAACATGGAGGAGATTGGCTACGTGAGCGTGGTGGCAGACTCTACTATTCTTGCATGGGCAAACGATGAGGAGATTGAAGCGACCTCCGACCTAACTTATTTCTTTGGCGAAGGCGCAGATTCCGTGCACGCCAACCACGTCTTCTATCCAGATGCCAAAGTAATTGAGCGTTGCGCACTCATGCACGACTGTGGTGATAAGACCGAGGATATGTTGGCTATGTGGTCACGTGTCAAGGGCGACAACCTGAGCGGCGGATTGGTGATATTCATCATCGTTGTATTGGTGCTCATCATGGTGGTGGTGATTATCCAAGCCATCAATCGCAAACGCCAACGCGACATGCAACGCAAAAAACGTAACCGTAGAAAATAAAAAGATGAATAGAAGAATTGTTGTAGGTTTGTTCTGGGCATTGATGGGAGGACTATTGCCCATCTATGCGCAGGATTTTGAAACGGAATTTAGGGACGTACAAGATGCTTTTGAGCAACGTTTGTCCACAGCCCAACAGGGTTTGAAGAGTTACTTGGCAAACTATCCATATACACCTTATACCGACGAGGTGTACACCATGCAAGGTATATTGCTAACGGAAAAAGAAAAGTATAACCAAGCTGTCAAGACAATGGGCAAGGCAGATGTGAAGCAGTTATCGCGTCAGATGAGTCCATTATATTACTTCCACATGGGATATGCATATTTCCAACTGGGTGCATATGATAAAGCCTTATCCTATCTACAGCATTTGAAGAAAACTTATAACCCATATGCATTGCAGGCCATATACTATACTGGATGTTGCTACTATAGTCAGCAAAAATACGAGCGTGCGCTAGCAGAATTTCTATCGTTGGAGGCATCGGGAGGTTATCAACAGATTGCGCCATATTATATTGTGCAGATATATTATGCGCTGTCGGAGTATGACAAAGTGAAGGAACGTGCAGAGAGTCTTTTGAGCACTTTTCCTGAAAATGAATACAACGATGAGTTGCATCGTATGTTGGGTGAGCTTTATTACAGAGATGGCATATACGATAAGGCAGTAAATCACTTGGAAGCATATTATCAATTGCGGGTGAAAAATAAGAAAGAGATACTGCGCAATGACTTGTATTTGTTAGGAATATCGAATTACCGCATTCAACGATACAATCCTTCGATTGAATATTTGAAACAAGTGAAGCAAGAGTCTGATTCGATATCTGAGAACACTTGTCTGCATTTAGGACATAGTTATCTGCGCATTGATGATATTGAAAAAGCGAAGTTGGCTTATGCGGCTGCTATACAATTTAACATCACTCCTGCTTTGCGTGAGGAAGCTATGTATAATTATGTACAAATCACTTATCTACAAAACTCGGCATTGGGTGAAAGTATCAATGCTTTTCAGCAGTTTATTAGGGAGTATCCACAGTCGAAATATATAGATAAGGTATATGCTTTGATGGCAGATATGTACTTGACGAGCAAAAATTATCAGGCTGCTTTGGGTGCGCTGATGGAAGTACAATATCCGAGCAAGAAAGTAACAGATACTCGTCAGTACCTGCGTTATCAATTGGCTGTAGATGCTTTTCTGCAAGATAAAATGGGTGATGTGGTGAAATGGACCAATGAAGTGATTACCAACGAAGCATCTGTATCAGAATATAAAACGGAATCATATTACCTGAGTGCACAAGCACAATATCGCCTGCGTCAATATGCAAATTGTATGGCTCAACTAGATAGATATGAGAAGCAATCAAATGTAGGAGAATCGGATAATCAGATAGCAGCATTATACTTGAAAGCATATGCTGCGTTTAACATGAAAGACTATACTGCTGCAGAGGCATTATTCCGCCAATATATCGAAAAAACACCTTCCAATCAAACTACCTATTCAGATGCATTGAATCGCGTGGGCGACTGTCTATTCCAAGCAAGGCAGTTTGAGGGAGCAGTAGAGATGTATCAACAAGTGGTGAGTTTAGGCAAAATAGGAGTAGATTATGCAATGCTGCAACAAGGATATGCCTATGGTTTGTTGCACCAATACATCGAGAAAGCCAGCGTGCTGCAAGACCTGGTAAGTCAGTATCCTCAATCGGATCATGCAGATGATGCGTTGTATGAAATCGCCCGTGCAGAATTGCAACAAAATCATACTCAAGCCGCTATAGACACATATCAAACGCTATTAAAGCAGTATCCAAACAGCAATTATGCTGCCAAGACTTCGTTGGAATTGGGTATGGCATATCGTACCTTGAAGGAGTATGATAAGGCTGTAGAAACATTCAAGCATACGATAGAGAAGTACCCTAGTTGTGAAGAGGCATATTCTGCTTTGGATGGATTGGAACAAATATATGTGGAAACCAACAATGTAGAAGAATATATCGTATATACCAAGACTCTTACCCGCATGAATATGCAAATGGCAAGTAGCGAGGATTCGTTGGTATATATCACTGCAGAATTACAATACATGATGGGTAATTATCCTCAAGCTGCAGCAGGCATGACCACCTATCTCACTCGCTTCTGCCCCAGAGGTAGGTATTGCACGATAGCTACTTATTATGCAGCGAATAGTTACTATCAACTGAAGCAATATGATCAAGCCATTGAACAGTATAGCACATTGGCAGATATGGCAGGTAATCCATATATGGAAGAGGCATGTATGCGTGTGGCGGAACTGAGCTATGATAAGGCGGAATATAGAACGGCCTTTTATTATTTCCAACAAATGAACAAGGTGGCCTCATCGTCATCAAAACGCATTGCTGCACAATTGGGCATGTTGCGTTGCAGTGAGCATTTGGGAGATAGAGAGTCGGTTGTTGGTGTAGCCACTACGTTGCTAGAGGAAAGTGCGATTGATTCGCTTACTCGTCAGGAAGCACTATACTGCAGAGGAAAAGCCTATTGGCAAGACAAACAATATGGTTTGGCGTTGGTAGATTTTACCCCTATCGCCAAAGAAGTACGTACAGTACAGGGTGCAGAAGCCAAGTACCTATTGGCAGAATGCTATTATCATCTAGGGGCTATTGATATGGCAGAACAAGAGATTATGTCATTTACACAGCTACGGACATCCCATCAATATTGGTTGGCAAAGAGTTTGATTCTATTGGCAGACATCAATGTGGATAAAAATGAACTCTTCCAAGCGAAACAGTATCTCTTGGCACTCCAATCCAACTATAAGGCGCAAGATGATATACCAACAATTATCACCGAAAAACTGCAACATATTGCGCAAATGGAACAACAGGCAACAGAAGAAACAACCGAAACAGAGGAGGAAGTATTATGAATCGAATATATCCAATAGCACTACTGGGTGCATTGCTATGTGGTTTCCCTTGCACGACCATGGCGCAAGATACAGTGTTTAATAGAGTGGTAACCGTGGAACGTGATTATCAACCCGAGATTAACCAAGCGGAGATGGTTCTAATTCAACCTGCTGTATTGCAGATAGAGGTGGATCCTAACCCAGTGGTCTATTCCACCTTCTCTACTCCGTTGTCAATTGGTTTTAATCTGCATCCATTGAAAGCCGCAGAAACACGTTTTACTCCTCCTACTCAACTAGGTGGTATGATTGATGGAGCAGCGGGATATAGGAATACGCATTTGGATTTCTATTATAAGTTGCGTGAAAAAAAGAACTGGTCTGTAGATGTATATACCAATCATGATGCATACTGGGGAAAAGATGCGTTGTCGGTATCTCGTTTAGGGACACAAGCTACGCATCATTTCTCGGGTGTAGATATGTATATGGGTGTAGAAGGAGAGAATGAAGCCTTTGCATACCAACCCACTTTTGGTTGGCGAACATTATGGAATGCCAATACCAAGATTGGTATTCGGTCCACCAACAACGGTTCTATCCAATATCGTGTACAGACAGGGTATGAAGCATTTATAGCAAGCAACTATGCAATAGAACATCAGGTATGCTCGCATTTGGATATTGCTTGGCAAGCGGACTATCATCAAGCAGGATTGAAAGCGTATGTGCAAAATAATTTTTATTCTGCGATACATTCTACTATAGAGGTCGCTAATAGCCCACAACATGCTATACGAATGGAGCCATTCTACGAATATAAGACCCTAGACTGGCGCATACATGCAGGTGTGAATTTAGATATGAACATCGGTAATGGTAATTACCTTAGTACTATTGACAATCTGATATTTGCGCCATCTCCAAATATTGAAGTAGAGGGACATGTGCTAAATAATATGCTTCATCCTTACCTTAATGCAAAAGGAAAATTGGATGTTGGAACAATGGAAGAATATCTAGGTTATAATCGCTTTTTGGATATCCCCGCAGGATTGCTCTCTCGTGAATTGCGCAATTATACCCCAGCAGATATACAACTGGGTATGAAGATTCGTCCGATTAATACGCTGCTAATAGATGTGTATGGCGGTTATGCCTACACGATAGCGGCTAATCATATGTTTATTGGTATGGACTCCATATCCGTGACTGATTACAGCATGCGCCAAACTAATTATCAACGTTGGAAGATAGGCGCAGCGGTGCACTATCACTATCGCGATATAGTGGAGTTGAATGCATCAGGTAATTACTATTTCTGGGTAGTTAAACAAACTGTCTATGACCGCCCTGATTGGGATATAAAAGCTCGCCTAGACGTGCATATCAACTCGAAATGGAGTATCTATTCTGACAATTATTTTGCAGGCAGTCGCATGGCTGCAACGGCGCAAGGAGATAAGCGAATCCAACCTATTGTCTCATTGAATATAGGTGGTCAGTATGCCATTAATCGCTGGTTGATGGTCTATGCTCAAGTCAATGATTATCTCAATCGGAGAGATGAGATATTCTATGGTTACAAGTCGCAAGGAATTCATTTCCTCTTGGGTGTGAAATACAAATTCTAACCGTGCCTTCACACAACACAATTATATATGATAATCCCCTAATGCCAAGAGGTCATTAGGGGATTATCATATTCTATCATCTTCGTTACCACTCCGAAAGGATACCGAAGGTGTGCCGAAGTATTCCTATTGTTTCTCCAAGTATTCGTGCATCTCTTTCGCTGCTTTGCGTCCGTCAGCCATGGCGAGAATGACTGTAGCCCCGCCGCGCACAATATCCCCTCCTGCAAATAAGGTAGGTATGGATGATTGCATTTTGTCGTTGACCACAATGGTACCGCGTTTGGAAACCTCCAATCCATCTACAGAGGATGGAATCAATGGGTTAGGACTCACACCGACACTGACTATTACTAAGTCGATAGGTAAAGTGACCACTTTTCCTTCTACAGCGATAGGGCTTCTTCTGCCCGATTCATCGGGTTCGCCCAATGCCATAACTTGTAATAGTGCTTCTTTTACCCTACCCGTCTCATCAGCGTGATACTCAATCGGATTATGTAGGGTCATAAACTCTATGCCTTCCTCTTTGGCATGTCGCACCTCTTCTACTCGAGCAGGCATCTCTTCTTCGCTGCGGCGATAGACTATGATAGCTCGCTCTGCACCCAATCGTTTGGCAGTACGAACAGCATCCATGGCGGTATTACCACCGCCAATCACAGCCACATTCTTAGCTTTTAATACGGGCGTATCAGAGTCGGCAGAAGCTGCCCGCATTAAGTTGACACGGGTTAGATACTCGTTGCAGGACATCACACCGTTGAGGTTCTCGCCAGGGATTCCCATGAAGCGAGGTAAACCAGCACCACTACCAACAAAGATACCTGCATATCCAGCTGTTTGTAGGTCATTGATGCTTATCGTCTTACCTACAATGGTATCTGTCTCGAATTGTACGCCCAAGTCGCGTAAACCATTGACCTCTTTATCCACTATTCGGTTAGGCAAACGGAACTCTGGGATACCATATTTGAGCACACCGCCAATTTCGTGCAGTGCTTCGAAAACAGTCACATCATAACCATATTTCGCCATATCACCTGCGAAAGCCAAGCCAGCAGGGCCACTACCTACTACCGCAATCTTTTTGCCATTTTTAGAATCACGATTCTCGACTTCCGATTCCGCCTTTGGCGCATTGTCTGCCACGAAACGTTCAAGATAACCGATAGCCACTGCTTCGTGTCCCATCTTGAGGTGAATACATTGTGCCTCGCATTGCTTTTCTTGTGGGCATACACGGCCACATACAGCAGGTAAAGTACTACTCTCACTGATGACTTGAGCAGCACCTAAGACGTTGCCTATCTCTAATTGCTTGATGAAGCCAGGAATATTGATATTGACAGGACAGCCGTCTATGCAGGTAGGTTTCTTACAGTTTAAGCAGCGATGTGCCTCTGTCACCGCTTGTTCGAAGGTTAGGCCTTGGTTCACTTCCTGATACAATGATTGTACACGAACAGCGGGCTCCAACTCATTCATCTTTACGCGAGGAATAGCTACGCGGTCTTTGGCTGTACCCATGAATGGAGCAGTCTCATGCATCGTTACAGGAGCTTGCTCTGAAGAAGCAAGTGTCTGCTCCCCCTCTATAGAAGCATGTTCGTGATACTGCTCATACGCTACGACTTCGGCTGATTTGTATTGTCCCAAACGTGATAGCATCTCATTGAAGTCCACCTCGTGTGCATCAAACTCAGGACCATCCACACAAACGAACTTGGTTTTGCCTCCTACTGTCACACGACACGCACCACACATACCCGTGCCATCTACCATAATGGTGTTAAGACTAGCCTCCGTAGGGATATTGTATTTCTTTGTAGTCAACGCTACAAACTTCATCATGATAGCAGGTCCTATCGTGACACATTTATCTACTTTTTCTCGATTGATGACTTGCTCCACTCCTTCGGTGACCAGTCCCTTTTGCCCCATGGAGCCATCGTCAGTCATAACGATGACCTCATCTGAGACTGCTGCTAACTGGTCGTGCAAGATAATCAACTCTTTGTTGCGAGCAGCCAACACTGTAATCACGCGATTGCCTGCTGCTTTCAACGCTTGAGCGATGGGCAACATCGGTGCAGCACCCACACCACCACAAGCACAGACTACGGTACCGAATTTGCGAATATGGGTTGCTTTGCCCAATGGGCCTACCAAATCGGCTATTGTATCACCTGCCTCTAATGCACATAACTTACTAGAAGAAACACCTATGCGCTGCACTACCAAGGTGATTGTACCCTTGTCTATATCTGCGTCAGATATAGTCAGTGGCATACGTTCGCTATTCTTGTCCACGCGGACAATCACGAAATGTCCTGCTCTTCTACTACGAGCAATTAATGGAGCTTCTACTACAATCTCCGCTACATTCTCCGAAAAAAAACGTTTGCTGACTATCTTATTCATAATCCCACGTTGTTTAATTGATTTTATTCACGTGTCAATTTGGCATAGGTGAGAAGAAGTGTTTTTTTGCCTACATTGTCAAATTGAATATCTATCTTATCATTATCATTTTCGTGATATACGTCTAATACTAGACCTGCGCCAAAGACTTTGTGTACTACGCGATCTTGTTTCTTCCATTCGGATCGTACCTCCTTGCGTGTTTTAGAAGTGTTGCCCCCCACTTGCTTGGATACGCTTTTGAGTTTTGAATTGGAAGATGTACTGGATGACATGATTGTTGTAGTCGGTTGCACTCTACTAGGTTGTGGTGTGCTCATTGACATTGTCTGTGTCTGTTGTACGTAGCATGTATCTATATCTTTCAAGAATCGTGAAGGCGACGAGAATTGTGTCTGTCCATTGCGGAAACGCTGACGTGCATAGGTGAGATAACAACGCTCCATAGCACGAGTAATCGCCACATAAAGTAGTCGGCGTTCTTCCTCAATCTCCTTAGGTGCTTGGCAGAACTGTGATGGGAAGAGGTTCTCTTCTAGTCCGACGATGAAGGTGACCTTAAACTCCAATCCTTTCGCAGCATGTACGGTCAGCAATGTGATACGTGGTTGGTTGTCCTCTTGCTTCTCATCTTGGTCAGTCAATAAACTTACTTCTGATAAGAAATTGGTCATAGGTACAAATGTATTTCCCTCTCTGAGTTGTTGATCTACAAACTCATGAATACCTGCCAGCATTTCTTCTAAGTTCTCCAATCGTGCTTTGCCTTCGGGTGTAGTATCTGCTTTTGCCTCTCGCATGACGCCTGCTTCGCGCATCACTATAGTAGCAAACTCATAAGCGTCGGTGGTAGCAACCTTCTGGCTGAAGCCTTGAATCAAGGTGGTAAAATCGGTTAGTTTTTTTTGCGTTGCCGTAGAAACCTCCAAATTGGCTGCTTCGGGGTTGGTGATTACATCCATCATTGAGCATCCTGCTAGGCGTCCTGCCTCACGGACTTTCATGACTGTGGTTTCGCCAATACCGCGTAATGGATAGTTAATCACACGGGCAAACGCTTCATTATCATGGGGGTTAACCGCCAAACGGAAATATGCGATTGCATCCTTAATCTCTTTGCGTTGGTAGAAGCTCATTCCTCCGTAGATGCGATATGGGATGCCCAAATGGCGGAGTTCGTCCTCAATCACACGCGACTGTGCGTTGGTGCGATACATCACCGCAATCGACTCATAATCATAGCCTTGTCGATACAGCAACTTGACCTGTTGAGCCACTGCTTTACCTTCATCTCGGTCTGACATATAGTTGCTCAGCTGCAAGCGATCACCCAATGCCAACTCCGAATAAACAGCTTTGGGAATCTGTCCACGGTTATGGCGAATGAGCGAGTTGGCTGCATTGACAATCGTTTGGGTAGAACGGTAGTTACGCTCCAATTTAAACAACTTTGCATCGGCATATCCCTTTTGGAAAGTCAAGATATTCTCAATATTCGCTCCACGGAATGAATAGATGGATTGTGCATCATCTCCCACCACACAGATATGATTATCTGGCTCTGCTAATCGCTTGATGATGAGATATTGCGAATAGTTGGTGTCTTGGTACTCATCCACCAAAATATAGCGAAATATATCCTGATATTTGCGCAGCACATCCTCATTATTCTTGAAGAGTGTATTAGTCATGAAGAGCAAATCGTCGAAATCCATGGCGTTGCACGCTTTCAGTCGGCGATTGTATTCCGAATAGATGCGTGACACTTCTGGAATACGTGCAAAGCGATCTTGCATGGTATAATCGCGATTTGAGCTATACGAAGTAGGCGAAAGTAACTGGTTCTTCGCCAGTGAGATACGCGAAAGTATAACATTGGGTTTATACACTTTCTCATCCAACTGCATATCCTTGACGATATGTTTGATTACGGACTTAGAGTCGGTAGTATCGTAGATGGTGAAGTCTCGGGTATAACCAATCAACTCGGCTTCTTGGCGTAGAATACGCGTACAAATAGAATGGAAAGTACCCATCCAAAGGTATCTTGCGACCTGCTCGCCCACCAAATCTGCAATACGACTTTTCATTTCGCGTGCTGCTTTGTTGGTGAAAGTGAGTGCCAAGATATGACCTGCATGAATACCATGTTCTAGGAGATATGCAATCTTGAAGGTCAGTACGCGTGTTTTGCCCGACCCTGCACCTGCAATCACAAGATGAGGACCTTCGTTATATTCTACCGCTGCACGTTGCGCCGGATTTAATTGATCTAAGTAATTCATTGTATTAAGGATTAAGTTGTCATTCTACTTGCAAAACTAGTCCTTTGAGGTATTCTCCTTCTGGGTGATAGATGTTGATTGGGTGATCTGCTGGTTGGTGCAATTGGTGCAAAATTCTCACTTTTCTACCCACTTGTGCTGCAGCAGAGAATACCGCTAGGCGGAACATATCTTTGTCGATGGCTTGCGAACAAGAGAAGGTAAATAAAATTCCTCCTGGTCGAATACTTTGTATCCCCTTGGCATTCAATCGTTGATACCCACGCAAGGCATTTTTGACTGCATCTCGGTGTTTGGCGAAAGCAGGTGGATCCAGCACAATCAAATCATATTTATTTTGATTCTTCGCCATAAACTCAAACGCCTCTTCTGCAAATGCCTCATGCGGAGCTGATTCGCCAAAATTATGCGCCACATTACTACGCACGAGGTCAATGGCTTTTTGACTAACGTCCACTGAATGAACTAGTTTAGCACCGCCGCGTAGGGCATATACGGAAAAACCGCCCGTGTAGCAGAACATATTAAGCACCTCTTTGTCCTTGGCATAGTGTTCAAGCAAAGAGCGATTATCGCGTTGGTCGATGAAGAAGCCAGTTTTTTGTCCGCGAAGCCAGTCGATTCGGAAATTGAGTCCGTTTTCTTTTGCCCAGAAATCGTCGTTGCTATCTGCTTTCTCTGCGCCTATCAAGTAGCCCACTCTCTCGCCTTGGATTGGGGCTTTGTGAGGTAGGGTGTCGTCGGATTTATAGTACACTTTATCCACTTGCTCTACCTTTGCCACAATTGCCTCTGCAATCTCTTGGCGGTGGCAGTGCATACCAATAGAATGGGCTTGCACCACTGCCGTATCGGCATAAATATCTACAATCAATCCTGGTAAGAAATCACCTTCGCCATGTACTAGGCGATAGGAATTGTTGTCTGCTCTGACCAATCCCAAACGTTGGCGTACTTCGTATGCTGCTACGATACGTTCTTGCCAAAAATTAGTGGGTAACTCGCTTACGCCAAAAGCCAAGATTCGTACTGCAATGGAGCCAATCTGGTAATGTCCAACGCCCAGAGTATTTCCTTGGCTATCAACCACTTGTACTAGTTCTCCTTCTCGCGGTTCGGCATATGGATAGTCTTTATCCAAGGCAATGCTGCGAATAGCCCCCGAGAAGACCCAAGGGTGGAAACGCAGTAGCGATTCTTCTTTATGTGGCTTAAGATTGATTGTTGTCATTTTCTTGTTGTCTTTTAGCTAAAGCTTCTTGTTGGCGTTGTATTTGCGCTTCTTTTTCTGCGCGTTTTAGTGCTTCTACCGCTTTTTTCGAGAGGGGCTTGACTTGTTGGAGTGCCAAATAAATGCTCAATGTAGCCCATGCATCGGTGGAAGCATAGCGAGCTTGTTCGGGGGTGAGTTGCGAGTTTTCCCAATTGGTGAGTTGCTGCGCTTTGCTAATCTTCTTGCCAAAGATGATGGCAAAAATCTTTTGTAACCCAAGTTCCATGATGCCATACTTACAAACCATTGACTGCAAGTCCACGCAATTGGCTGGCTTAAAATCGCGTCTTCTTCTGAGTCCGTTGATATCATCTTTGAATGCCAATCCTACCTTGCATATAGTTGGATTGGCGAAAATCTCTGCTATTTCCACAGGCAATCCCACATGGGTTAAGCGAAAGAGGTAGCAACGTTCGAGGGTGGCAATCTGCACTAGAGCAGTGGGATAATGTACGCCTCGCTTGAATGACGGGCGTGCTTCGGTATCTACTCCCAATACGTTATGCTCACGCAGATATGCAGCTGCTTCTGCCACCATCTCGGGTCGGTCAACTACAATCACTTCGCCCTCAAACCACGTCACGGGCAACGACTGAATCGCTGCCTTATCAATGTGCTGAGCAAACGTATTTGGCAAAAAACTACTCATTCCTTATATTCTTTATCTTGTGCGAGCACGTGCAATGCACGTAGCACATTGAGCAACTTTTGTCCCCAGTGTTGGTCAAAACTATCCAAACAATCCAGTAACGAATCGTTCATAACATCTTCGTTCTCCGTTTGATAGTTGCATGCTAAGTCTTTGATTTCTTGATATATATCAGCGATATTCTCCGAAATAAAACACGTGATTGGTTCGTCGGAATAGCGCATATCATCCACAAAGACTTCCAGATATGCATCGTCGGTCCCCAACAGTGCTGCCACTTGCTCACGCACAGCATCGTACTCCATTTCGGTCACAAACTTCTCAGGGTATCCGTCCAAAACGGCATTGGGTTTGTCCACTAAACGGGCTTTGAGGTACAGCAATGGGAGCATGCATAGGAGTTTGTCGATGAAATCTGCTTTCTCGTGCTGCTGTATTTGCTCAAGGTACAAGCAGAGTTGCACAGCCACGGTCACAAACTCGATGGCAGACTCCGTATAAATGGGTTGTTGATTTGATTTTTCCATAAAACCTTTATTTATCCTGCAAAGGTACAATTTTTTTTGCACGTATGCAAGAGAAAGAGTAAAAAAGATATTTTTGATGGTTGTATGATCCTTCGGTGAAGTTGGCTAAATGTTACGTTTATCCTACGTATATGTTACGTATATCCTACGTATATCCTACGTAAATGGTACGTAATTGATAAGGGATTGATAGGTTCTTATTCAAATTTCGTGCAGGAAAAGTGTTGTTTTGTGCGAATAGCATCTTCTAATGATGTTACTAAAGTATTCGCTTTAACTATATGATTATCAGTAATTTTATTTGAAAATAAACACAAAAAAGTTAGGATT
>JAZSAI010000003.1:0-139072 GCA_045601825.1 Paludibacteraceae bacterium
ATTCTCAAATGGAATAGTCGAAGGGTATGTGAACAAACTGAAAGCATTAAAGCGTACATTGTACGGAAGGGCGAGTATCAAACTCCTGGAAATCAAAATGTATTTGACCGAAAAACATTGCACGAAATTTGAATAAGAACCTACTAATTACTTACCAATTACGTACCATTTACGTAGGATATACGTAGGATATACGTAAGATATACGTAGGATAAACGTAATATTCAGCCACCTTCACCGAAGGATCTTCGTGAATTCATTACAAGTTTGTCGTAAAATCAGATGATAAAAAGAAGGATGCCCTTCTGGACATCCTTCCCCATTAAAAACAATCTAAAAACAATAAAAACAAATCCTTTGTTATGATGAAATTTTATGTGCAGGATTCACGCACATGAATACTTATTGTATCTCAATCACTCTAGTTGGTTCTTTAGTGGGAATCTCCTCCAGTTTAGGAAGAACAATGTGAAGAACTCCACTGCACACTTTTGCAGTAATCGCCTCACGGTCAACGTTTTCGGGCAACAATAGTGCTTGCTCAAAACGGGTGTAATTGAATTCGCGCCGAAGAAATTTCGATGATTTGTCTTCCTCTTTTTTCTCGTTTTTCTTTTCAACAGAGACCACCAATTGATCCTTGTCATTCACATGCACTTTAAAGTCTTCCTTCGTCATGCCGGGCACAGCCATCTCGATTTCAAACGCTTTGTCTGACTCTTTCACATTGATAGCGGGAGCAGCGGACATTGCTGCACGCATGGGGAACCACTCATCGTTAAAGAAATCGTTGAAGATACTTGGCAACCAATTCTGATTTTGCCTTTTGATAGTAGGTAACATAATAATAAATTTTTATAGTTTAAGTTTAGGTTTGATGACAACATTCTCTTACTAAGTTGTTCGTCATTTACCTTTTCTATAGTTCTATATTCAAATAGCGTGCCAAACCTATCTTAATGGCAGTTTTTTTATAAATTATAACTTTTACTGCTATAACAAAACAGCCGCCATTCTTACGAACGGCGGCTGCTAATCTATGATTTAATCGCTTATTTCTCAGCTTTCTTTGCTTTGCGACGAGCGATTGCCTCTTGGATATCGTAAGCAAGAGGAGATGCTACGCAGAGTGAAGAATAGGTACCTACTACCACACCAATGAGCAATGCGAATACGAATCCACGAATGGTCTCACCGCCGAAGCAGAAGATTGCAATCAACACAACGAGAGTTGACATAGAGGTTGAGAATGTACGGCTCAAGGTGTGGTTCAACGCATCGTTCATATTTTGCTTGAGCGCGCGTTTTGGATACAAACCTTTATACTCGCGTACACGGTCGAATACAACCACGGTATCGTTGATAGAATAACCGATAACGGTCAAGATAGCAGCGATAAATGATTGGTCAATCTCCATAGAGAATGGCATCACCTTCCAGAGGAGCGCGTATGCACCCAACACAATCAAGGTGTTGTGAGCCAAACCAGTCAATGCACCTACTGAGAATGCAAAGTTGCGGAAACGAAGCAACACGTACAAGAAGATTGCTACCAACGCAGCCAACACAGCCCATACAGCAGATTGGGTAATATCATCAGCCACAGCAGGACCTACCTTTTGTGATTGCATGATACCAATCTCAGGATTAATCTCTGTGGACTTGAATTGCTCCAAAGTGATGTCCTCTGCCAAGAATGGCTTGCAACCTTCGTAGAGCAATGCTTCGATAGTCTCATCCACGTTGTCAGAGTTGTCGTTAATCATATAGTTGGTAGAGATACGTACTTGATTTGCATCACCGATGGTGATTACGTTCAGTGCGAAAGTCTCTTCGTCTGCCAACTCAGCTTTTGCAGCCATAAATACGTTGTCAAGACTTGCATTCACTTCCTCTGTGCTAACAGGTTGAGCGAAACGAACGATATAGTTGCGACCACCAGAGAAGTCAATACCAAGGTTCAGTTTACCCATGATATGTGGGTTCACACCCAAGATACCTACGAGTACCAATACGCCAGACAAAATGTAAGTCACCTTGCGCGCACCGATAAAGTTGGCAGCGGTATTTTGCAAGAAGTTTTGCATCAACTTGGTAGTGAAGCTAAGTTCCTTAGCATCTTCCTTCTTAGCATATGCCTCGAGCAACAGACGGCAAACGAATACGGCAGTCAAGAACGAGGATACGATACCAATCATATAGGTTACAGCGAAGCCCTTGATAGGACCTGTACCGAAGATAGCCAAGATCGCACCTGTCAAGAATGATGTTACGTTAGAGTCGATAATCGCAGAGATAGCGTTGCCAAAACCGTCTTCGATAGCTTTGCGCAAGCTCTTACCAGCACGACGCTCCTCACGGATACGCTCGTAGATAAGCACGTTAGCATCCACAGCCATACCCATGGTAAGCACGATACCGGCGATACCAGGCAATGTCAATACTGCTGAGAATGATGACAAGATACCTGCCAACAAGAATACGTTGCAGAGCAATGCGAAGTCAGCAATCAAACCAGGAATCAAACCATAGTACATAATCATGTAGAGGAGAATCAAGATGAAACCAATCACGAAGCTCCAAAGACCATCGTGAATAGCCTCTTGACCGAGTGATGGACCTACTACATCCTCTTGGATAATGCGAGCAGGAGCAGGCATCTTACCAGAGTTCAAGGTGTTAGCCAAGTCCTTTGCCTCTTCTACGGTGAAGTTACCAGTGATTTGTGAGCTACCACCAGCAATCTCGTTTTGTACGGTTGGGAAGCTATATACATAGCCGTCAAGTACAATAGCGATTGATTTACCAATATTGTCACGTGTGATACGTTGCCAATCACGTGCGCCCTCAGCATTCATGGTCATAGATACATTTGCGTATGCAGATGTTTGACCGAAGTCAGCGCGAGCGTCGGTGATTACGTCACCTTCGAGAGAAGGACGACCATTGGTTTGTGATTTCAATGCTACCAATTGATAGAAGCTCTCTGCCTCATCAATAGCCTTTACAGTCCAGCAAAGTTTCAACTCACGTGGCAATATAGATTTAGCTACTTGAGAGTTCAACATAGCCATTACCTTAGCGGTATCTGTATAGTGTACAGTACCTACTACTGGACCACGATATGCTTGACCTGATTGGTTTACTGATGGGTTCAATACAGCGAACAATGGGTTGTTCTTCTTATACTCTTCTACGGCTGCTTGTTGCTCTGCTTCGAGTTGAGCCAAGCTATCTGTTGCCAAGTCCTCTACCAATGCCTCTACATCGTCAACTACCACTTCTTCCTCCTCTACTACTTCTACTTCCTCTTGAGCAGCTTCGGTGCTTGCGTTAACTTTGGCAGCTTCAGCATTGATTTGAGCCAATTGTGGAAGAATCTCTGCCAAGTCATAGGTCTCCCAGAACTCGAGGTTAGCCGAACCTTGGAGCAGTTTGCGCACGCGCTCTGGCTCTTTGATACCTGGCAACTCGATGAGGATACGACCTGTTTGGCTGAGCTTTTGAATGTTTGGTTGTACCACACCAAAGCGGTCAATACGAGTACGGAGTACGTTGAATGAGTTGTTGATTGCGCCTTCCACTTCCTCGCGAACCACCTTCTCAACCTCAGCGTTGGTAGAAGTCAAAGATACCTTATCTTTCAACTCGAAGGTAGAGAATACCGATGCCAATTGAGCATTAGGATCCAATTCGTAGAACGACTCAAAGAACAATGTCAAATAGTCTGCTCCTGATGTTTTTTGTTTTTCGTTAGCGAGTGCAAGTGCTTGGTTGAAGTTCTCAGAAGCGTTGTAACCGCTAAGTGCACGGATAATGTCAGCTACTGACACTTCCATAGTTACGTTCATACCGCCCTTGAGGTCAAGACCCAAGTTCAATTCTTTCTCACGGCACTCTTTCAATGTGTAGCCGAACCACACCTTCTCACCTGCGATAGAGTCCAAATATTGGTACTCTTTCGCATCATCGCCTTGTGCATATTCTGCTGCCTTGTTGTCGTAATAACCTGTCACAAATGAGAATGACAAGTAGAACGCACTTACCAAAGCCAAGCACACTGCCAAGGTGATAACTAGTCCTTTGTTTTGCATAATTTTAGTTTTATTTTGTTATTATTTATATTTTCTTTCTTGTTGCTTGCGTATGCACGCGTGTTACGAATATAAGGTATACACACGCAAAATAGCGCGCAAAGGTACAATAAAAAATGCAAATATGCAAAAAAAATACACAAAAAGTTTACTTTTGGAGCGTTTTTTGCATATTTGCTGCATTCAACGACTATCTTCCTACAATTGTCCTGCCTCTACCAGATTAATCACGCGCTCCACAATTCGATCCTTATCTTGCGCATCATATTCTTCTTTGAGGTCATTTTTAAAGAGTTTGGCGATAAACTGCCAGAAGTTCGCACTGGCTTTACCACGATAGTGCTTGATAATCTCATAACTCGTTCGATTGCTTTCTCTATCCATCAGTTTCATTAGCATTTGTCCTTGTGAAGCGGTCATTTTGCGGAAATGATGCTCGTATTTCTTAAATAAGTATTTCTCGTGTTGTTTCCACCATTTCTTTCGCAGTTTCTTATCGGGGATTTTTGCTAATTGTTGATCGGCATATACCATTTCTTGGGTCAGCAACTTCGCAAATGGCAATGTCTTCTTCACATCGCGAACGGTCTTCCAATAAAATCGCTCTTGTCGTTTATTTTTGAAGGTCATTTTGGGATAGACCCATACCTCATGCATACGAGCCAAATAGAATGTGTCTTCATTGCTTACTTGCAACTCCACCGAATCCACGTAATTCATTTCGTGTGAGGGCATTACGAAGTCAGCGGGTATCTCTGCAAACGCAGAAATAGCAGCCAAACTAACTATGAAGATTACCGTATTTCTCATTATTAACACAAAAAGCCACCGACCGCTTATGTCTGATGGCTTTCCTTTGTTGCGGAGGGCGGGATCGAACCACCGACCTTCAGGTTATGAGCCTGACGAGCTACCACTGCTCTACTCCGCGATATAGTCACTTCTGCCGAAATGCGCTGCAAAGGTACTACAAAAAATGCAAATACGCAAATATTTTTCGAAAAAAATGTATTTTTGTAGAAAAATGACGTATTTTTCCTCTCAACTCTATCCTACACTCCTGCCGCCACTTCACGATAAGCGTGCAAACTCAAATTGTCACTTACAATCTTAAGCGAATATACATGCTCAAATCCTAAGGCCGCGATATATGCCAATTCCATGTCAAATACGCAATCTTGGTAATCTGATTGCAGCACAAAGTCCGTATTACTGTAACATATTGATTCTATGCAACTTTGTGGCTCCTTTAGATACTCTATTGGCCATGTGTCTAGGTGTAGTTCAGGTTCAGGGTAGGTTACGCAGGGGTGATTCAGTCTTGCTTCCTTCACGCACACGGCACTACCTATTTCGTAATTCGCACTTCCTGCGTAGCCAATATTGATAATTTTGGCATCGCGAGGCAATTCGCGTAATGTATGCATCACATTAATCGCACCTACGCCTGTTACAACGATCTCCCACACTGTCCCATCTGCCATTATCCATTGTCCCCTTTCTCCTTGTGTATTTCTCATTTCTCCTTTCAAATATTGGGCTATCAACTTTTGTTCACCGATGAAATCGCCTGCTTCTGCGATTACTATAAAATGATTATTCATAATTTATTTTGCCTTTGATTGTTAATTTTTCTATTGACAGGGCAAAGGTACTATTTTTTTTTTACATACACAAATTTCCCCATCTTCTCTCTACTCTCTTATTAAATGATAGATGATTAATAGGTAATTCGGATACTTTCCATGCCGTATTAGCACTAAATCCCCCTCTTGTTTTCAGTAATATTTAGGTGGTCGAATGGCAGAACGTTAATAAAAAAAGCGATTTTTCTTGTGTAATCAAAAAAAAAGCAGTAAATTTGCACCCCAAATTATATTATAAGGAGTATGATATACAAAATAACCTTTTTGTGTGACGATGTAGATGATTTCCGTCGCGTATTTGAAGCCGATAGCGAGGCTACGTTCTTGGACTTGCACCAAGCTATCTTGAAGAGTGCTGGCTATCCTGATGACCAGATGACTTCGTTCTTCATGTGCAACGATCGTTGGGAGAAAGAGCAAGAGGTCACTCTCGTAGAGATGGGAAGTAATTTCGAGTACGACAATATGGTCATGGAGTCCACTCGCCTTAGCGATCTTATGGAGGAGCGTGGTCAGCGCCTCATCTATGTCTTTGATCCTATGTACGAACGCTATTTCTTCGGTAGTCTCTCTGAAATCATGCCTGGTTATTGCGATGGTGTCACTTGTACCGAGTCGCGTGGCCTAGCGCCTAAGCAATTGCAGACCGAGGATCTTGCAGAGGCTGCTCGTGCTAAAGATATGCAGGACTGGGGACTTGATGATGACCTCTTTGGTGATAGTCAATTCGACATGGATGACTTGGATGCTGACGGCTTCCAAGACTTGAGCTTCGACGACGGCTCAATGTTCTAATGCCTACACTGGTTGTTATATTAGGTCCTACGGGCGTAGGCAAAACCGAACTCAGTCTTCGCTTGGCAGAAGAGTACGGTTGCCCCATTGTGAGTGCCGATTCGCGCCAAATA
The DNA here is from genome assembly GCA_045601825.1 of Paludibacteraceae bacterium. Classification (GTDB taxonomy): domain Bacteria; phylum Bacteroidota; class Bacteroidia; order Bacteroidales; family Paludibacteraceae; genus Colicola. Next base: position 6,649 of record JAZSAI010000003.1, read on the forward strand.
TATAGCGACTTACCTATTGGTACAGCAGCACCTTCGCCAGAGGAGCAAGCTCGAGTAAAGCACTACTTTATTGGTTGTAAGCAACTCACAGAAACATATAATGCTGGACAATATGCACGCGACTGCCGTGCTTTGCTCAACCAACTCTTCCTTACCCACGAACGTGTGGTCATGGTAGGTGGTAGTATGATGTATATTGATGCGGTATGCAAAGGATTAGATGACATTCCTGATATTCCTCAAAGCATACGACAGCAGGTACGCGAGCAGTATGCCGAATCCGGGTTGGAGTGGCTACAAGCCGAGGTGGAGCGCCTCGATTCCGAGTATTGGAACGAGGTAGATAGGCAAAACCCACAACGCCTTATGCACTGCGTGGAGGTGTGTCGCACGAGTGGAAAACCCTATTCGAACTTTCGAGTATCAGGGATCGGAAATAAGGTGGCGGAGAACGATTTTGATATTGAATACCGCATGGTGGAACGACCACGAGCTGAACTTTACGAACGCATCAATCTTCGTGTACATAAGATGATTGAAGCAGGATTACTCAACGAAGCACGCACAGCGTTGGAGAAAGTGGGAGCAATGGAGAATGGTGTACTCAAAGATGAGATAGAACTGCCCAATAGTCTCAATACCGTTGGATATAAGGAGTTATTGCCATATTTTAAAGGAGAATACACACTCAATAGAGCGATTGAATTAATACAACAGAACAGCCGTCATTATGCCAAACGACAAATGACATGGTGGCGTTCGCGTTTGAAGGAAGTTTAAAAGATGAAAAAAACAACAATGATATGCTTTGCACTAACGATGATAATTGTTGGTTGCAAAAAAGTAACAGTAGATTTTACTTATTTGCCTACCGAACCTCGTGCAGGCGAAACCATCAAGTTTAGCAACAATAGTAGTGCAGGCGAGAGTTGGGCATGGAGCTTTGGTGACAATTCTACGAGTATGAGTAAGCACCCTAGTAAGATTTACAAAAAAGCGGGTACGTATATGGTTACACTGATGGTAGATAGTGCTAAGAATCAAACTCATAGCAAGTTAATTACCGTATGCGATACAACTCCCACCTTTGTTTGTTCATCTGATTCCGTATTGCATTACCACGACGTTACGCTCACTGCCAATATCTACAATCCATTCAAATATCAGTTGTCTTACCAATGGACATTACCAGATGATTGTGTGTTGCAATCGGGCAAACTGACCGATGCTTCTATCGTGGTGTATTTTACTGCTACAGGGGAAATACCAGTACAACTTTCTATCACCCAAAACGATACAACATACAATATCAATAACAAGTCTATCGTTGTTTATCCCGTTAAAGCACCATCCATAGTCATGCGCAATACCGATAAGATGGTTATGCGCCAACGTATTATCAACGATCGTATCGAAAAGGTTACCGATGCTACAGACACGGATAAACGTATCATCGAGCAAGCAACCGACACACTGGTCGAGTTCAATGGTATTACGTTTACTGCGAGCCAACTGTCCACCACCATCCCTAATTTTGCCCAACTATCCATCAGCCGTATTAAGATTGACAAGATGGCACAGAAGTGGTATCTTGTCACTGCCAATGGACTATTGGTGGCTAATTTTGATGGTAGCAACCAAGTTATGATTGATGCGCAAGCCACAGGAGCACTCTATGTAGATGCTGAACGCAACCGTATCTACTGGGCAACTGCTAATGGGGTATATGCCATGCCGCTCATCAAGAGTAAAAACAATCAATTCACAACTACTCCGCAACAATATAACAATCTGAACAATATTGACTTAATCACAGTCAACAACACTCCTCAATAACTCTTATCTAGCATTCGCTCGAACGATAAAATTCATAATTCATAATTCTTAATTAACTGTGCAACCAGAATACATTTTCGAAACTAGTTGGGAGGTGTGCAATCGTGTAGGCGGTATCTATGCCGTCCTCTCTACGCGTGCCGCTTCCATGCAAGCAGAACACAAAGATAAAGTCATTTTCTTCGGTCCCGATTTTGGCGAACACTCCAATCTCACCTTCAAAGAGAGCAAAACACTCCTCAAAGGCTGGCGCCCCAAAGGTGTGCGCGTAGGTCGTTGGCAAGTGCCAGGCAAACCTATTGCTGTGCTCCTCAAGTGGGACGAACTGTGGGCAGAGAAAGACCAAATCTTCGGTCATATGTGGGAGAAGTTTGGCATCCAGAGCCATGCCGCCTACGGCGACTATGATGAGAGTTGTCTCTTCGCTTATGCGGTCGGACAAGTGGCAGAGAGTTTGTATCGTCATTTGGATATGCCTACCACCGTCATGCATTGCAACGAATGGCAAACGGCATTCACTATCCTTTACTTGCGCGAACATTGCCCTGCCATTGGTACACTTTTCACCACCCATGCCACCAGTATTGGTCGCAGTATCGCAGGTAATGGCAAACCACTCTATGATTGCTTCGATGGTTTCCATGGCGATCAGATGGCGCAGGAACTGAATATGGTCAGCAAGCACTCTGCCGAGAAGAAGGCAGCGCACTATGCCGACTGCTTCACTACTGTGAGCAACATCACCGCTCGCGAGTGCAAACAACTGCTCGACAAACCTGTGGATATTGTTACTCCTAATGGCTTTGAGCAGGGGTTTGTGCCACAAGGCAAAGACTTTGATGCTGCACGCAAACGCGCACGCAACACCTTAATATCCCTCGCACGCGCAAAAGGCATAGATGCCCAAGGCACAGATATGCTGATTGGTATAGCTGGTCGCTTCGAATGGAAGAACAAAGGCATCGATGTCTTCCTCGAATCGATGAAAACCCTAGCCTATCGCCTATCGCCTATTGCCTCATCGCCTATTACACCTTACACCTTACACCCTACACCATCACAAAAGCAAGTGATTGCTTTTGTGATGATTCCTTACCTCGACCGCGAGGACTTTACCGTGGGTAATGTGCATGTGGTATTCGTACCTACCTATCTCAATGGCAACGATGGCGTGCTGAACTTGCCTTATTACGATTTGCTGATTGGTTTGGATTTGACCGTCTTCCCTAGCTACTATGAGCCTTGGGGCTACACCCCGCTAGAGAGTATGGCTTTCCATGTACCTACTATCACCACCAGCTTGAGTGGCTATGGCGTATGGTGCGAGGAGCAAGGTTGTACTACGATTGATAAAGGCGTGGCGGTTATTTATCGCAACGATAGCAATACAGACGATGTCATCAATCATATTGTGAATACGATTGAGTATTACTTCTCGCTCTCCCCTCAGAAGACGGCAGCTATCCGCAAATCGGCTGTTCGATTGGCATTGCAAGCCGAGTGGAAGAACTTCTTCACCTACTACCGCGAAGCATACACTATCGCTTTGAAGAAGGCGCTTGCTCGACAATAATTTATTGAGGGGCTCTACACTCAACAAAAGACCATTTGTGTGCGAAACACAAATGGTCTTTTGTTTTAAGATTGCCATTCTCTTTACCTTTCCCATTCTACCGAGCGACAACCGAGAGAAGAGCGAGCCAATTACTAGGCGGTTACAGCGTCTCAAGTACGCGTTGGAGCCATTGCCAGCATTTGCTTGTGGAACTGATGCTTAGGCGCTCTTGTGGTGAGTGGACACCGAACATTTGAGGACCGATAGACACCATATCCAAATATGGATACTTCTCCAAGAACAAACCGCACTCCAAGCCCGCATGGATAGCCAATACCTTTGGCTCCGCAGCAAACAAATCTTGATATGCTTTCTTGGTCACTTCCAACAATGGCGATTGTGGGTTAGGTGCCCAACCTGGATAGCCGTCGCCATGGGTCACCTCGTCGCAAGCCAATGCCAAAGCACACTCTACCATCTGCTTGATATCGTGCTTCTTGCTCTCAATCGAAGAGCGTTGGCTGGTATTGATCTCAATAAACGCACCCTTCTCGTCCTCTTTCATCTTCACGCTAGCGAGATTGGTACTAGTCTCTACCAATCCTGGCATGGTCTTGGACATAGCCATCATACCGTGAGGGCAAGCATATAGTGCTTGGATAAGCACCTTGGCTTTGTCCGCAGGAATAAACAACTCTGGCATATCGGTTGTCTCAAGGGTCATGAAGAAGTCTTTCTCTACATCGCCAATCTCCGCTTCAATAGTAGCAATATAATGGTTGAGCATCACGCGGATATCCTCTTTGTAAGCCATAGGAATAGCGATGACTGCCTCCGCCTCGCGAGCAATCGCGTTGCGCAAGTTACCACCGTTGATAGTAGCGAGTTGCATATCAGTTGCTTGCATCACCTGATAGAGGAAACGCACGAGGATCTTGTTGGCATTGCCACGACCTTTGTTGATATCATCGCCTGAGTGACCACCCATCAATCCACCGACTTTAATATGTATCGCCAGCCTCTTCGCCTCATCGCCTGATAGCCTCATTGCCTCATAATGCATCTTCGCCAGCGTGTCTATACCACCTGCGCAACCGATGAAGACTTGTCCGTCGTCCTCAGAGTCGAGGTTGATGAGTTGTTTGCCATTGAGGCAACCGTCTTGCAGACGGAATGCGCCTGTCAAACCTGTCTCCTCATCCACCGTAAAGAGGCATTCCAATGCAGGGTGCTTCAAGGTGTCGGAAGTGATAGCTGCCAACATCAATGCCATACCGATGCCGTTATCTGCACCAAGGGTAGTGCCCTGAGCTTTGATAAAATCGCCATCAATATAAGTATGGATAGGGTCGTTGTCAAAATCGTGCACGGTGTCGTTGTTCTTCTCGCACACCATATCCATATGCGCTTGGAGGATTACGCCTGGTTTATCTTCGTAGCCAGGAGTAGCAGGTTTGCGCATGATGATATTGCCTGCTTCGTCCACAGTGTGTTCTAGGTTATGCTTTACGGCAAACGCCTTGAGCCATTCGATAATCTTGCCTTCGCGCTTCGATGGGCGAGGCACTTGGGTAATCTCATGAAAAATTGAGAATACTTCTTTTGGTTGTAATTCGTTGATCATTTGTTTTAGATTGAGTAAAGAGCCAAGAACCAGGAGCCAAGATTGATTAGTAGCGACTGACTAGACGATAGTAATAAGTCTTTATTCCTTGTTCCTTATTCTTGGTTCTGATTAATTATTCGTGAGCTACATGCTCGTGGATGGTCTGCAGGAACTCCGCAGGGTATGGTACGCGGTTAGGACCTTCTGGTTCGCCGTAAGGATTGCGCAGAAACTGACCGTCTTTCTCTTTGCGTTGTTGACCGTCAAGATACTTGACAAATAAGTATATACCCAATTCTTTCCATGCTGCGGTGGACTCTTGTGCTTGCAGGCAAGAGTAATCGGTTAGGAACTTTTGTGCTTGTTGTTGGTCCATAGCCGCCACTTGTTGGTCTATTACCGCTATTTGGCTATTGAACTTATCTTCCCATGTAGATTGTACGCGTTGGATATCAGGTACCATGGCAGAGTACTTGCTATATGCCCAGTTAGCTACGATATTGTAGGTCCACCATGCCGAGGTAGGTGAGTAGGTATAGAGGTCGCCATTGCCCTCTTGGAAGCACTCTGGCACAGCGGTGATGGAGCTATACATAGGCACGTAGAGCGAAGTAGCCGCATCGTCTACACCAAACCAGAAAATACCACCTGCGTTAGCTCCTTCGTAGCCACGCATCTGTGCAACGAACGACCATGCTGTTTGTTGGGTAGCGATAGGACGCTCAAACCAATATTGTACGGAGTCGTATTGGAAGCCAAGTGAGCCATAGCGCAGTTTGCTATTCCAAGGACCTGCATCTGGACCTTGGGTGATGTCGAGAGGCGTGCCTTCGTATTGATCGCGCATACAGTCTTTGAGTTCTTGGGCACTGACTTTGTGATTAGGTTTGATATACAATGGCATACGCTCGCCTGCGTACTTACCGCCTGTCTCAACAAAAGTTTTGCCCGATGCGAAGTCGAAGTAGCGGTCCATATCATCGGAGAACTTACGGAAGAATGACCATACGCGTGCTTCACACACATACAATCCTGAGAAGTCGTATGGTGCATATGCTTCTTGGAAATTGAACTCTTTGTCCTTGCCCTCGAAGTAGCCCTGTTTGCGTGCAAAAGATACGACATCTTTGCTCCACATCCAGTTCTCTTTGTCCTTGAAATTGATGGTGGTGAAGCGTGCTTGGTTGGCATGCGCAGCGATGCAGTCGTCAGGCACACGGGTGGCTACCCATACGGCACCTTTCTCCACTTTGCCCTTGCCGATGAGTTCCATGAGCCATACTTCGTTAGGGTCGGCGATAGAGAAGGTCTCACCGCTGCTGGCATAGCCATACTCAGCCACGAGGTCGGTCATGCACTTGATGGCTTCGCGAGCAGTCTTGCAACGCTCTAATGCGATGTAAATCAGCGAGCCATAGTCAATACCCTCGCCACTCTCCAACTCTGGACGTCCGCCCCAAGTGGTCTCACCGATAGCGAGTTGGTGCTCGTTCATATTGCCTACCACGTTGTAGGTATGTGCTACTTGTGGAATGGTGCAAAGCGGTTTGCCCGTATCCCAGTCTTTCACTTCGCGCACGGCACCTTCTGGATGGTCGGCTGCGGGAACAAAGTGCAGAAAACCGTAGAGTGCATAACTATCGGCAGCATACGAAATCATCGTGCTACCATCTTGAGAGGCATCTTTGCCTACTAAGAAATTGGTGCAGGCCATACCTGCCACCCATGCACTACAGAGTGCGAATATCAAATAAATCTTTTTCATATATTCTTGCCTTTAAACTCTAAACAGTAGCGACTTTGTCGCGTCCACTAAACACTAAACTTCCATCCTCCCATCCACTTTCGCTTGTACTACCTTCACTTGCTTAATATACTCTATATATAAGTCGCGGATTTTCTCTTCGGAGTTCCAATATTTGATGTAGTTTTTCAGTGGCAGCATACCATCGTTGCCTTGACTGAGGTAGTCGCTGGTAGCCACTGTGTAAGTTTTATCCATTTCAAGTGGCTTGCCATTGATGGTGACTAGGGCTTCTTGTTGCATTACTCTGTCGCCTACGGCTTTGATTCGCATACCTGCTATGCCTTGTCCGTTTTCATAGGCGAACATCTCGCAGAGTTGTTGCAGGTCACTACCTTTTAGGGTGAGCACCACCAACATATTGTCGAAAGGCATCAGCTCGAATACGTGGCGGAAGGTGATATCTCCTGCTGGCCATTCGCATCGCATACCGCCTATATTCACCACGGCTACATCTACGGGCTCAGGGCAGAGTTGCCGTGCCATAGCTAGGAGCGCATCGCTTGCCCAATTAAGCATGGTGCATTCGGGTTGATGTACTTCGAGTGCAACTGGGGCATAGCCAATAGGAGTACCTAATTGTGCTTCTAGATCGGCTTTGATGGGTGCGAGGAATTGTAGATATTGAGTATCTTGTATGGCATCCAACGTGGAGTCGATCATGAGTATTTGTCCTTGTGTTGCAGCTACGCGCATTGGTCGATGACATGCGGTACACAGTGCTGCGAGTAGCAGCATAGTGCAGAAGTGTTTAGTGTGGTGTAGCATAGTGTAGTGTGGTTATTTGACGAGGGCTTGTGTATGGAGCGTAGTTCCATCGCGCAATACTGCTTCCACGAGGCAAATGCCCGAAGGTGCAGCTACGGTGGTAGTAGTATGCAGCAATGTCAAAGGTTGATCGAGTATCAGTCGGCCTGCGAGGTCGTAGATTCGCACCTCTTGGATGAGGTGGTTGGAACTTACGGTGAGTTCGCCTTGTGCCAACGAGAAGGCTTGAAGTGTCGCAGAAGCCGAAGACGATACGGTATTATCTACTGCGGTAGTAGTACCTTGGTCATCGCTGCTGCCGAGGTACTCATCTGGTCCTTCGATATAGTAGCGCTCTTCGTGGTTTTCTGGCATTTCAATATCTACCACAAGCCCGTTGAGAATACGCGTGTAGTTTCCTGTAACACTATCGTATAGGTAGCATTCGCGTGTCCAGTTGGTTGATAGGTAGAAGGCAAGTTTCATACGTTCGCTACGATAATCAGGTGCCACTAACATAGATAGCGGTATGCGACTGATACCTTGTCGCACGTCTGCCATCATCGGTACACGCTCGGCTACGGTGTACATATTGAGTGGTGTAGTGACATAACTCTCGCTTTCTATACCCGATGAGAGGAAGAGTGCATCTTCGCCCGACTGGTAGTAGTCGTTGGCGATAGGATTGGTTGCTAAGATAGTACGTGCGTATGCTCCATCAATAAAAGCATATATTGTCATCAGTTCAGACTCTGATGAGCGACTGGTGGTTTCCGCATAGCGGGCTTGCATCTTGTACTTGGCAGGCAATTGCGCTGGAATGTCCGTTGTCGCACTTACTTGGTTGTTAAGCGTGAGGTGTTCTACCTTGAGAGTGAGTGTGAGATTCGTTGATTTCTTTTTCGTTTCTAATTTTACCGATGTCATTGGTGCTAGATAGCGATCTTCGCTCATCGTCAGTTCGGTAGATGAAAGCCAAGTACTTCCCTCTAAGCGATAGAAGACGTGATTGAGCAAATCTTTGTTTGCTTCATCATTAAGGAACGTATGCATATTGATAAATTCCATAGTTGGGTTACCAAAGATGAAGTGTTCACTCTCTTCTGCGTTGGTAAGTTGGATTTGCATTGCATCACTATTATGATCTGCTGTGAAAGCGAAACGCCCCTGAGAGTTACGATCAAGTACTACCGCATGATCTTCAATCTTGCCACTTTGCGAATAATAGTAGTATGTATCATCAGGTTTGGGTAAACGAACGGTAATAGTTCCTTTATCTCCTGTTTCTCCAGGTCCTAAACCATATACTTGGAAACCAGAACCTGGTTGGTGCGATTGATTGAGGGCATTGGTAGATTGGAAGGCTGTGGTACCAGTCTTTTCTACTACGCCACTGTGTTGTTGTACACTCAGTGTTTGGTTGTAGAATGCTTGCCAAAATACATACGCTGCGTCTGGTGAACGATTTCCATCAAAACTGCTGACTTTGAACGGATTTTTACTTTCTTTCTCTTCCCATGTTTGCCAATCACCTGTATGTGGTACATATATGTCGCCCGTGTACATACTTTGCAATGGAGCAGACATCATGTTCCAGCCACCTGCAGGGATAGGCATATCCACGAATGCTTTTTCATATTCGAGCAAGTGTTGGTTATCCAAGTGTGCACCTTCAGCGAGGTAGATATAGCGACACTTGTGTTGGTCATGATACACCGTCATGGGGTAGTGGTCATGCTCGTGTTCGGGTACGATATATGGATAGAGCATTGGATTATCCAACTTAGGAATCACCACATCAGCACCACCCATAGGTACATAGCCATCGGTGAATGTATCACCATCGTTAGGGATACCGTCTTCGTTAGTATCTACCCAACCCTTCCAATTCTCGTTTTTACCCCAACCGTTGAATGATGATTCTGTAGGTTGCCACACCAGTATATCTGGGACGATAGCGATGTTGCAGAATATATATCCAGTAGGACAGCCTTCTGTGGGAGTACCATTATTTTCTAGTGTCAATCGCAATGTATGTTCTTCACCAGGATTGAGCGATGCTGGAGCATCTATCGCTTTTCCCCTTTCAAGATCAAAGAATGAGATATAATTATTATTAGGAGCGATTGTAATGTACTGATTACCTGTAGTAGCATCTGTCTCTATGCTCAAACCATTAATTTGACTATTGCTTTCTCTTTCTTTTACGGGAATTTTGATTTCTGTCTGTACTTTACTTGCTAGTACTTTGACGGTAGGAAGTTGTAATTTTTGTAGTGGACTTTTATCTGCTTTAGCAATAGGCGATATATTTACATATGCAGAAGAAGAATTAGCAGTTACTTTTACCCAACGAGGTTCGTTACAGTCTTTGACCACATATTCCACTTTGTTACCCTCTTGGTCCTCTATTGTGGTCTTTGCTGTACCCTCGATTGGGAAGCACCAATAGCGTGCGACACCTTCCGAGTCAAGGTAGAAGTGCATCGTAGTGTCGTACATTTGCAGCCAACCATTGTCGTATAGATGCTTAACAATCGTGTAGTTTTGTTGCGATAGGAATGCTGTTGGCTCTAACTCTCCGAATGTTTCCGCTGCATAGTTAGGGTTATCTGGTGAATTTCGACGCATATCGTACATAATAGCGGTAGCTACTTGTCCACGGGTATAGCCATATTTTTCAACGAATTTTGCATCTATATCTTTCTTCTCATCACTATTCGACGCAGGACGTCCCTTGGTATATGGGTCATCAAACTCCTCACCAACCAACCAATCGGCATAGATAGGAGCAGTTATTGGATTATCTAAATTTCCTCCTGTACCTAATGCTAAGTGATTGACTACCTTAGCCGTAAGGAAGTAGAGGTCGTTGGCACAGTTGTCGTGCAAGTTGGTAAAGAACATCGTTTCTTCACCTTCTGCATCTACAGACAATTTGCCCGTAACATCAACATGATTGTTATGCTTTATCACTTGGTTGCTAGAATTGCGAAGGTCAAACACGGTCTGCTGTGTCGCATGCAGTGGTGTGGTCATATTGCAATCGGCATTTTCCAACTCTTCGGGAGTATATGCCATACGCATCGAATAATGGTGTTGGTCGTAGAGCATCTGTAATGCTTCTTTGTTATCATTTGTTCTGGTATTTTCCACGATGTGCGCTACATAGAGCAGCCATTTGGTCACACTATCATTCTCGGTCTTTACATATGCTTTCGCGTGCTTCAGTCCACTTGCTGCCATCTCATCCAATAGTTTAGAAACAGATCCATATATCAGCAGCGTATCTTTTTTCTCGCTTTTCAGCTTCGTATTTTCTGCGATAGGGTCAAAGTCGGTTACAGGGATATGTACAGAACCATAACTATCCTCACCTATATGCTCTCCACCTTGATGCGCTTCGTGATAGTACGCCGCATCACCTGTAAGGTTGACTGGAGCACCATCTGCTTTGTCATCGCCATCTTCGTCATACGATTCATTGTAGATTTGATAATACATAAATCCATCATCTCCTGCATTGATATTGCTATAATCCAATCGAAGGACAGCGGCTGCAGAAGTAGTTTCGGTACCAGTAGAGCGGCATGCCATTTTACCTTGATACGCAGCGATAGGCAATTGCGAGACGAAGAGAGCAATGTCATCAACGAGGAAGTCATTGGCTGCACCCGAAGTGGCGAAGTTGTAGATGGACACACGTGTGGAGTCATAACTATGGGCAGTATTGATAGGAAAAACAATCTGATACCAGTCTGCGAGTGATTGTCCTTGTATTCGCTTGGCTATTGATCCTACGAAGAATACACCTGCATCTTCCCAATCGCCACCTTCTTTTTTGCCTTGCACATTGCATCGGAAAGTAGGTGTACTACCCTCATGGTTATAACTTGAAGGGTTGCAAAACCATGCAGAGCAGTACATCGTTTGTCCCGTACAAATATTTGCTTTCGCTTCGATACTCGCCACCAATCCTGGTTCGGTAGTACCATCCACATATAGCGCAAAACCATTGGTTGCACCACCGTGTTGCTCGGCACTGATGCCTGGTCCGCTCCAATCTTTATATACCTTATTCACCAGACAGTATTCTCCATAGAATGGGAACACGCCTTGATTGGCAGCGCGAACATAACCAGGGACGCTATTAGTAGTAGGAGTTGCCAAATTGCCATCTGGATGCACGTATCCATAGGTGCTTTCAGTCCAATTCAATGGTTGGTTGTAGTAAGTATTGCCATCCTCGAGTGTGATTTTCTTATTTGCATCGCTATGGTTAAAGTCAATATATTCTAGCAATTTGTACGAAAACTCCATCTCTTGCTTGGACTTGAGCACCACCTTGGAAGGTCCAGTCACAAGCGGGTCGGTGAATGTAATGGTGAATTTAGCAATACGCACATCGCCATTGTTAGCAGTGAGGGTATATGTTTTGGTAGTACCCGCTGTGCCCGACACTGTGATATACTCACCATTGTCACTCAATATGCCATCACCCTGCCAAGTCGCTTTAGTCACTCTCACCAGAGTTGAGTTTTCCCAATAGAAATAACACAATTTAGAGAGGTATTGGTCAGTACCTTGTCGGTATTTGAATTGTGGTGTCAATAATACATTTACTCCTGCGGGGGCTTGGTAGTTGTACTCTTCGAGGTATTGATCGCTCACTAATGCTTTAAACTTATCTGCCATTTCGCCCGCAGGGCGGAGGTCAAAGAGTTGGCGATAAGATAATGTTGGTTCAGTGATGGATGTAACTAAGCCTGTTGTCTGGTCTTTGACTATCTCATAATCGGTATATGCACTGACGTCACAGGCAATGGTGTGGTAGCCAGCAGCACGTTTGTCTTGCTCGGTTGAATAGGTTGCCCCTTTGGCGTAAGTATAGTTCCAACCATTCAAGACAGGGATATTATTGCTATTCTCGGTGCCTTCATTGAGTATGCCTCCGTGGTGGTGGTTAATGGCATATAGTCCCCACGAGCGACCTTCGTCGCCTTCGGTAGCAGCACTAGCTGGCGTATTAATAGGGGTAAAAGGCTGGTTATTCGCTCCGCGAGGAGTGGTGTACCATGAGGTGGCATAATTGTAATCATATCCAAAATTGTAGTTAGGTGCTTTGCCTGTTTTGTAGTCGTACCAACGCATATAACCAAAGAAGTTTGACTCTGCAAGGCGCAATTCAATGCGCTCATTGGGCAGGTAGTAGATTGTACGCGTAGTGGTATGTACTTGTTGTGGCTGAGCACCTTGACCACCTTTGTGGTAAAACTTAATACCCGCATCTTCCCGCTGAGAGAGCGGAATGGTAAAGGTCTCACCGTGCTTGTGTTGACCAAGCGTGTTGGACACAGAGCCTGTTAGCGTCGCCGAACGGTTGGAACCAGCCGTGGCAGTGACGGTGATGGTGCTATCGTTTTTAATAGTGTAGGATATCCAATTATCCGAGAAAGTCACTGTAAAATTCCAATTCTGATCCGTGATACTGATGCGTTCTGGGTATTCGTTGGATTCGTACTGAATGTCGCCATATACCGTATTGTTCACGTCGTACATTACTGTTCCGTGCTGGTGGATAGGTACGATAGTGATGTCCACCGACTCCTTTTCTGCACCAAAGGTAAATGCCGTAGGGTTAACATGGAAGGTCAGCGGTGGCAATTGCTCTTCATGATAGGAGTTGCGCACCACGCGCATAGTCTGCTTCACGGTGTTGCCCTTGTACTGATACTCCGCCACTACACGGTCGGCATAATTCACCCATTGGATACGGCTGTCGGTGTTCTTTCGAAGATTCATCGGACTTTCACCATCTGGTGTAATTGTGAATTGCACCTGTTTGCCAGAAGAAGCACCAAGCGTCATATTCAATACATCTTGCTTGTCAGCAGGAAGCGTATAGGAGTCGGTTGGGTCGTCGTAGTAGTCCGATTGGATGATTTTGGAGGTAGTCAAATTGCTGGATTCCCAATAGAATTTCAGGTTAGTAATATCATTTTCATCCACATCTCCTACTCCACCACCAATAATCCAATCAGGGCGGTGGATACATTGATACGAGAGATTGGTTTGGGTAGGCAGGGTGAAAGTGACAGCCGTTGCTTGGTTTGCTGCTGTTTCTGCTGTAGCATAGGGGAAGACCAATTCTTGGATAGAGAAGCCACCTTGTGGGGCATCTGCGCCCTGTTTATCCCATTTTTCGATATAAATATCTCTTCCCCACCATACTGTGGTTGTAAATGAATAGGGTGGTGTACCCTCTGTATGGTTAAGATAAATGGGGATTGTTTGACCGTTTTGACTGGTATTGTAGTATAATTTTCCGTATCTATAGGCATCTTCCTCACTACTTCTATCAGCACCTCCATCAGTTGCTTCAGAGAAGTAGAATGCGGTTGGAGAAGTGGTAAGGGTAAGTCCATACGAATAATTTCCATAGTCCATCAGATTCAAATAGCGATTGGTAGTAAGGTCAAGGAAAGTATAAGCATAACCACTATTTACCGCCTGTATGCCAATTTGCCAAAGGCACGAGTTGGAAGGTACGGTTTGGGTGAGGAGACCACTAGTACTGGCTTCAAGAGAATTGTATTGATCATGTTTTTGACCTTGGTTATCCCAATATGATGTACAAAAACTAATTGTCACATAATCGCCATCGGTTAGATATCCATCGGATACTGGAGTTTGTTGTGCTTGAGCTGTCAGGCACACGAGGCAGGTATATATGAAGGGCAGCAGTTTTTTCATAGGGCTTTGGATATTTTACGGTTACGGAATAGTTTGATGATTATATAGCAAGCAGTTATTACCAAGAGTGGCAACAACATATCTCCAACAGGAACCCAACCAGTAGGATCGTCCGTAGGTATATTCCCTCCCGGACGCCCTGCATTACGGCGAGTGCCTACGGGTTGTGTGGAGGAGTACACTACGTTGACTGACACCTCGGAATGGATAGCAGCAAATGACGTAGTTCCCTTTACAGAAAAGGAAGTCCATCCCTCCGCAGGCTCGGTATTGAAACCGCCTGTGTGGATGGGCTGAAAGGGAGATTGTTGAGGTTGATTTTGTGTCATTTTTATAAAAAAGCGCAATTTGGGTGCAAAGGTAGTGTTTTTTTTGTAAAAAAACAAGAGAAATGCGATTTTTTTGAAATTTTAAGATAACTTAATAAAAATACTGGCACCACAACTCTACCTCCAAACCTAGGGGTTGGTCGGTATATTCCTTGCGAATGGTACGGTAATTCTTCGGTAAAGGTACGGGAATCACTAACTAATCACTAAGTAATCACTAACTAATCACTAACTAATCACTAAGTAAAGGTAAGTAATTGACAGGTAAATGACAGGTAAATGGCGGTAAAGAAAAACGACCTGCCGAGTGGGCAGGTCGCAGAGGATAAACATTCTACAAGGGCAGAGGTTAAAACTCTACACGCGGAGAGAAATATTGATAAAAGAGTTAACGATTTTTGTACATATCGTCGTAGTACTTCTCGTAGTCACCAGAGGTGATGTTGTCCATCCACTCTTGGTTGTCAAGATACCAACGAACCGTTTTTTCAATACCTTCTTCAAACTGCAAGGATGGTTCCCAGCCCAGTTCGGCTTGCAGTTTGCGTGAGTCAATAGCATAACGCATATCATGACCTGCACGGTCAGTGACATAGGTGATGAGGTTCATATCTTCGCCTTCAGCACGACCGAGAAGACGGTCCACTGTATTGATGACCACCTTGATGATATCGATATTCTTCCACTCGTTGAAACCGCCGATATTATACGTTTCAGCCACAGTACCTTGGTGGAAAATGAGGTCGATGGCACGTGCGTGATCCTCTACATAGAGCCAGTCGCGCACATTCTCTCCCTTACCATAGACAGGCAATGGTTTGCGATGGCGAATATTGTTGATAAACAGAGGAATAAGTTTCTCAGGGAACTGATATGGTCCGTAGTTATTGGAGCAGTTGGTGACGATAGTAGGCATACCATAGGTATCGTGGAAAGCACGCACGAAGTGGTCGCTACTAGCTTTGGACGCTGAATATGGGCTATGAGGGTTGTACTTGGTAGTTTCCAAGAAGAAATCTTCGCCGTATGCCTCGTGGTGTTCGGATGATGCTTGGGTGGAGAAGGGTGGCTCAATACCCTCTGGGTGAGTCATCTCAAGCGCACCATACACCTCATCGGTAGAGATGTGGTAGAAGCGTTTGCCATCATACTTTTCTGGCTGTGCTTCCCAATATAGTTTAGCCGCTTGCAGAAGCGAGAGTGTACCCATCACGTTGGTGCGGGCAAAAGTGAATGGGTCTTTGATGGAGCGATCCACGTGGCTCTCGGCTGCGAAATGGATGATACCAGTCACGTGCTCCTCTTGCATGAGAGCGTACATGGCATCAAAATCGCAGATATCAGCACGCACAAAGCGGTAGTTAGGTTTGTCCTCAATGTCCTTGAGATTTGCCAAATTGCCCGCATAAGTGAGTTTGTCCACATTGATAATGCGATAATCGGGATACTTGTTGACAAAAAGTCGAACTACGTGGCTGCCAATAAATCCTGCGCCACCTGTGATGATGATAGATTTCATAGTACAAATCGTATTTGTTTGAAATGATATATTTTTTCTTCTTTATTTTGCAAACGGAGGACCAATTCTCCGTGTTCGGTCACATTCACAAATTCCGCCAAAAAGGAATTATCTATCCCCTCTCGCGCTATGGCAGTGGGAGTAAGACTGACTTCTCGCTCTAGGTAAGGGTGCCATCCTTCGCGGCGATAGAGATGAGCAAGATAGGCAGCGCGGATATCCTCTGTAGGTGCAATTTCCCACGATTTCATCGATAAAATCCATTCTTCGAGCAGTTGCTTAGATGGGTAGGTGGAGCCAGTGATTTGCTGCATGGATATGGGGTTAGGGGCATCGCTATGCCAAACGGTTTGGTTGACGTTGAGCCCTACTCCTGCGATGGTATAGGCGAGATGGTTGCTCATGAGGGTATTTTCAATCAATATGCCTGCGAGTTTGCTATTACCAAAATATATATCATTAGGCCACTTGATGGTCAGTTGCTCCGATGGTAGGTACTTGGCAAGTACTTCCCACCACGTGATCGCAACCAACATGGATAAGCGCCATTGCTCTGTAGCAAGCAAGTGTGGATAGCGCAAGAGGGTAGAATAGAGCAAGTTTTGTCCGTCTTCGCTCTCCCAACTATTACCTGCCTGCCCACGCCCTGCAGTCTGGAAGTCGGTCCGTATGGTATAGAGATGGGGTAACTCATCTGAATACTGTTCGCGCAATAGGGTAGAAGTGCTATATGTTTGCTTGATATACATTGAGGAGGTATTGCTCGATGATACGTTGTAGTTTCTTTGTTTTGCAATTAGCGCTATTGACCATAACGGCAAAAACCCAGACCCGTCCGTCGGGTAGGAAGATGTAGCCTGCATAGTTCTTGGTTCCTCCGATAGTACCACTTTTGGCACATACTTTACCATGCAAGGCAGTGCCACGCAGAAATGAACTGAGTGTGCCACTCTCGCCACTACAAGGTAGTGTCTCAAGGAAAACATCTTTGTTTTTCGAGCCATACATATAGCGTAGTAATTGCACAAACATAGCCGGTGAGATGGCGTCTTGTGGCGCTAAACCACAGCCATCAAGAATCTTGCCACTACGGAAACTGACGCCTCTGTTTTTCCAGTACTCGCGCATAAAGTCAGAGGCGTTGTGGATGGTGCAAGGGGTAGTATATTTAGAACCAAAGATACGGAAAAGCATTTCAGCATAGAGGTTGTCGGATTCTTGTTCGGTATGGCGAATGATTTCAGATAGCGGTTCGCTCTGATGCGTGAAAAGCAATGTTCGGGTGGCGGCTCGCATAGGCTTTTCGCTAAGATACGTTTCGGTACCATCCACAAGAACACCGCTTTGGCGGAGTATCTTGGTGAAGTCGCGTGCAAGGATTAGTCCAGGGTTGGGCATATCGCCTCGCACTCCGAAGGTTTGCTGATTGGAAGGTACGCTGCCTACGAGGTAGCGCGTGTTGCTATAAGGAACGCCGTGGACAAAGGCACCATCGTAGGTGATATGGGTGCAGCGGATGTGGTTGTCAAACTGCACTTCTGGTATCTCTGGCGTGGTATAAAGCACTTCGGCGATACTGCCTACAGCTCCACTGCGTAGGACAATATTCATGGTATTGTCCTGATAGGAAAGTGCGAAGATTCCAGGTGCGTAGTAGTTGCCTGCATCTTCCCACAGCCATGAGGGATTGAGGGCATTGCCGTTGAAGAAACTCATGTCGGCTATGACCGCTCCCGTGATATGGCGTATGCCCGCCTCGCGCAGTTGGCGTGCCCATGTGTACAAGAAACTCTGCTTGCCAACATATCTAGAACCAAAAGTAGGATCACCTCTTCCCTCTATGTATAGATTGCCATGCAGCGTGCCATCGGCGATATAGCCAGAATAGGTGATAGGCGTTTGGATGCGGTAGTCGCCACCCCATAACTCTAAGGCAGTAGCACTGGTGAGCAACTTCATAGTAGATGCAGGCGGAATGACTGCGTTGGGGCGGTATGCATCGATGGTATCCCCCGTATGGTAATCACAAATCAGCACACCCATATTGGCATCTCGCGTGTCTGGGTGCGTGGTAAGTATAGAAAGAATGAGCAATAATTTAAACATGGCGACAAAGGTACGAAAAATTTGCGATATGTGCAAATTTTTGTGTATAGTTTGCGTATGTAAAATATTTTTAGTAACTTTGCAGCGCAAAATAGTGATTACTCATTAATAATAACTTTAAAATACCAATTTTATGTCAAAAGTAACCGTAGTAGGCGCAGGTAACGTAGGTGCTACATGCGCAAATGTGTTGGCTGTGAAGAAAGTAGCCAGCGAAGTCGTATTGATCGACATCAAAGAAGGCGTTGCAGAAGGCAAAGCCATGGATATCATGCAAACCGCTCAATTGTTGGGCTTTGACACCGTAGTAAAAGGTGTGACCAACGATTATAGCGCAACAGCAGGTTCAGATGTAGTGGTTATCACAAGTGGTCTTCCACGTAAACCAGGTATGACTCGTGAGGAACTTATCGGTGTGAACGCAGGTATTGTGAAGAGCGTAGCTAATCAAATCTTGACTTATTCTCCAAACGCTATTCTCGTAGTAGTATCTAACCCAATGGATACAATGGCTTATTTGACCTACAAGGCACTAGGTTTACCACGCAATCGCGTGATTGGTATGGGTGGTGCATTAGATAGCAGTCGCTTCAAATATTTCTTGAGCCAAAAGTTGGGTTGCAACGCTAACGAGGTAGAAGGTTTTGTAATCGGTGGTCACGGCGACACAACGATGATTCCTATGACTCGCTACGCAACTTACAAAGGTATGCCAGTAAGTGCAATGTTGAGTACGGAAGAGATGGAAGAAGTGGCTAAAGCTACAATGGTAGGTGGTGCAACTTTGACAGGTTTGCTAGGTACTAGTGCATGGATGGCTCCAGGTGCAGCAGCCGCTGCAGTAGCTGATAGCGTGATAAACGACCAAAAGAAGATGATTCCTTGCTCGGCTTATTTAGAGGGTGAGTATGGCTATAACGATATCACTATTGGTGTACCATGTATTATTGGTAAGAACGGTATTGAAAAGATCGTTGAAATCGAGTTAAACGATGCAGAGAAAGCATTGTTTGCAGCCAGCGAAGAGGCAGTAGCAAAGACTACCGCAATCTTGAAAGAGATTAATGTATTGTAATTAATGTAGATTCTCTTCTTGACGAATCTCAAGTAAGAGCGTCTGACGACGTTGAAGTAATTGACTCTGGTTATTCTCAAGACGCAGAATGACTGGAGTCAATTCTTTTTGTGTAACTTCGTCTGCGGTAGCATATTGCTGGCGTAGTTGTTTGAGTTGTTGCTGTTCAGAAAGATATTGTTGGTCTGCTTTCTTCCACTCATAGTATTTCTCTTTCGCTCGTGGTTGGCGAAAATCGTTGATAGAATAATATATAACAGAATCGTTGATAATAAAACAAAAATCCCCGATTTCATCGGTGTTTTCACTGTCCGCTATAGGTGTATGGTTGATGGTAGTATCCGCCACAACCTTTTCGAATTGCTCCAAGCGAGCATAAGCAACCAACGAGTCGGTGGAAAGATTCTTCCAATATTGTTTGTAGTCAGGGATAGCAAAAGAATAAACATGTACTTTACCTGCGGAAGCAAATCGGTCGGTAGCCAAATATCCAACTTGATGAATTTCATCGAGCAAGAAAAGGTACTCGTTGGCAGGTGAATTGTAAGGCATACCTATGTTTTCTGGTGTGGTATATGCCTCGGTGGCGATGTTGTACCGTGAGACGTAGATATCCATTCCTCCTAGTCCATTGGTGTCGTTGGCTGCAAAATAGAGTGTTACACCATCGTTGAGCAAGTATGGCGAGGTTTGCTTGGTAGTGAAATTGATGGTAGTGGGTAGTGTATCGGGAGTGGTCCATTCATCAAGAAGTCTGTGGCTAGATAATAGATGTAGATTAGAGTCTACTTTGGCGCTCCAGAGCTTACGATCACCAAGCTGATTGGTGTAGATAGCATTGCCTATTGTGTCTAACGCGATTGTACCTGCCTCGTGTGATAGTGGGAATGCATAGAGCATGCTATCTAGTGTAATCTCTACGGAATCAATGATTTGCAGTCGCTCAACACGGCGCATATAGCGCTGTAGTTTCTCCGCAAAGCGGAGTTGTCTATTGACATGGTTGACACGTTCGGGAGATATGTTGGATTTGGTAAGATAGGTATGATATGCCGCGATAGCTTCGCTAGTATGCCACAACTGCAATTGAATCTCACCTACGTAGAAATGCTTGAGGTCATAGCGGTTGCCTGATAACTCAAAGTAGTGTAGGGCAGTGGTGAAATCACCTAGCTCTTGCGCGCAGCGCGCGTACCTATATAAGTATAGAGGATTGTGAGGATAACTCTTGAGCAGTGCTCCGTAGGCTGCTTGAGCATTAGAATAATCGGCTGCTTGGAAAAGACGGTCAGCACTGCTATGCGTTTGGGCAAAGATAGTAGTGGAGCACAATAAAAGAAATAGTATGATCTGAAATTTTCGCATATTCGGCTGCAAAGGTAGTAATTTTTTTTGATATATGAAAAAAAAATAGTAATTTTGCAGCGATGAAACATATTCGTATCATATCGCCTTCGGGTGTGATGGACCCAAATTGGATCCAACAAGCAGAACATCGTTTAGAAAAATGGGGTTTTCGTGTGTCACGAGGACAGCATGTGAGTGCTATCTACGGACGTTTTGCAGGCACTATCGAACAACGTTTAATCGACCTGAATGAGGCATTCGCCGATGAGTCGGTGGATATAATCCTATGTGCTCGTGGGGGCTATGGTTTGCAACAGATAGTAGATAAAATAGTATTGCCAACTCGTCAGAAAGAAAAATGGCCTTTGGTGGTTGGATTCTCTGATATTACTGTGCTACATGCCTTGATGAATATTCACGGAGTACCATCGTTGCATGCATCAATGTGCAAAGCCTTAGCAACCTTACCAGAGTATGATCCTGTGTTATTGCAGATGCGTGAAGCACTAGAAAAAGGAAAGAATATAGATGCACTAAAAGGAACAGCACTACAGGGGCGAAAAGTGATAGGTGGAAACCTGAGTGTACTATATGGTCTGCAAGGTACACCCTATTCGTTGAATGCTATAATTGATAGGTGTGAAGATGCCCCCGTACTATTGATTGAAGATGTAGGTGAACGCCACTACCATATTGATCGTATGTTGCATAACTTACGATTGAGTGGCGCGTTGTCTCGCTTGAGCGGTGTGATTGTTGGGCAGTTTACCGATTGCGAAGATGATCCAAAGATGGGATGCACAGTGAAAGAGACAATAGCACAAGTGTTGGGTGAATATAACTATCCTGTAATCTGGGATGCGCCTTATGGGCACGTAGATGGTAATCAGCCATTGTTTTTCTTGTGCCCCCGCTATTTCGGTGTGACCTTGTCCCAACGAGTGGGACAGATCTTGTGACCCCGCTGGGATTCAAACCCAGGACCTTCAGAACCGGAATCTGACGCTCTATTCAGCTAAGCTACAGGGCCTTCGTCGGACTCCGCTTGTCGCACGGACTGACGCTCTGCGTCATTAGGCGACCGCGAGTCCTCTCATTCTTCTTTAGTCGCGACGACCAATGAAGATTAGAACATAATAAATCAACGTGCCTAAAGACGATAATGCTGCTACCACATAGGTGTATGCTGCACTGCGAAGGGCCGATGCAGCCATGGGGGTAGTTTGACGATCGGTGATTCCCGATTGCTCTAACCAAGCTATGGCACGTCGGCTAGCATTGATTTCGACAGGGAGTGTGATGAATGAGAATAAAGTGGTTAAACCATATAGTATGATACCTACTAACAATAATTGTGGGAAGGTCTCAATCATCAATATACCTCCTAATAAAATCCACGTCACCCATCGTGATGCAAAACTGACCACAGGCACTAGTGCACTACGCATACTTAATGGATCATAAGCAAATGCGTGTTGTACCGCATGTCCACACTCGTGCGCAGCAACAGCCGCAGCCGCAACGTTGTTGGATGCGTAAACGGCTTCGGATAGATTAACCGTCTTGGAGCGAGGATCATAGTGGTCGGTTAGGTGACCTGACGTACAGGTAACTTGTACATCGTAGATGCCATGGTCATGCAGCATTTTTTCTGCGACTTCGCGCCCTGTCATGGGTAAATACACCTGAGCATACTTTTTGAAACGATAATCAAGAAGTGCACTGACTGCCCAACTCAACAGAGCAATACTGATAAACAATAGGAAATACATAGCTAGGGTCTTTCGTTATGATAGATTAATATTCTTTTTTCGACAAACTTTACATTTACCATATATATATAAGGAAAATCTTTCTGGAATAAAATTGGTAAAGCGTTTATCTTCTAGCATACGTTGTATGGTAGGGTCTTTGACTTTGCTTACCCTCCCACAGCGTTGGCAAATGATTTGTACAGAAGAATTATTGAGAAAAGCGAGTTCGTAATGTCCAGCACGGACACCAAATTCTTTTTCGACTCGCTGTATGATACCAGCTTTTTCCATCAAGTCCAGTGTATTGTACACTGTAGCGCGACTGATACGGATGCCTGTGAGCGAATAGCGCAAATCATCCACAGAAAATCGTTGCAACTCACAAATAGCTGTCAATATAGATAAACGTTCTGCTGTGTGTCGCAAAGCATTAGTGTCTAGGTATTTGCATAGACAGTCATATGCTTTTCTGTATATTTCTTCTCGTTTTCGGTTAGGCATTTATTAAATGGATTTAATATAAGCTCTACGGCGTTTATGGTACTTATGAGGAAAGACTTCCCAGTGATTGAGGTTCTTGAAGTTAGTTTCCATGATTGCAGTAGTTTCGACGGTTTTGATGCCATACTTGACAAAATAAGGGTGCTGATCAGCGATAATGACTGCATTTAGCCCTTTATCTTGATAATCAGGTCGGATAGCAATGATCAAAAGATCGAATGTGTCGTATGTTTTGGAGTGGAGTGATTTTAGCAAACGATACCATCCAAATGGAAAGAGTTTTCCATTACTTTTTTTCAATGCTTTAGATATATCTGGCATACCTGCTCCAACTCCCACAACTTCATCTTTGTCATTTACAACAATAGTGACAAAGTCAAAGTTGAGCAATGGGAAATACATATCGCAATAATGGCGTTTTTGACGTTCGGTAAGAGGTTGAAAGTTATAGAGCTTTTGATAACAGATGTCAATAACGTCCATATAAGAGGTGCCGTATTTTTTGACTAATTCTTGACAATTCTTCACCTTGTCTACTCGTACAAGGCTACGCTCTTGCACAATCTTAGCCATACGACCAAAACGCTCGGGTAATTCTTGAGGAGGATAGATCTGCATCTCTATCCAGTCGTTCTCCTTGGTTAATCCGTATGCATCCATATGCTGTACATAATACGGATAATTGTAGAGTGATGCCATTGGAACGAGGTGATCGAATCCCTCAATAATGAGCCCTTGATGATCAAAATCGGTGAAGCCAACGGGCCCGTTGATAAGATTCATACCTTTACTTTTTCCCCAATCTGAGACGGCATCTAATAATGCTTTGCTAACCTCGAGGTCATCAATAAAATCCATCCAACCAAATCGTACCTTGTTGACACCCCACTTCTTGTTTGCTTCATAATTAATGATACCTGCAATACGTCCGACAATCTTGTTATCTCGGTATGCAAGGAAGAGAATGTATTCGCATACCTCGCATGCGGGATTCTTTTTGATATTAAATGTATCTAATTCGTCTAAGATAAGAGATGGACAAAAATTTTCACAATTTTTGTAGAATTCATTTCCAAATTTGACAAAGCGTAATATATCGCGCTTTTTGGTAATTTGTTTTATTTGTACAGTCATAAATATTAAAAAGTGCAGAAAATCGGGCACAAAAGTACAAATAATTTTCAAAAATACCAAAAATGTCAATATTTTTTTGTAATTTTGCAGCCGATTTTGTGAATTAAGTAAAAAATATAGTTAGAAACTATGTCAAATATTCATTCTGTTGCTGTTTATTGTGCTAGTTCAAACAAAGTACGTGCATGCTTCATGGAAGCGGCTGAAATGTTGGGTAAGAGTTTGGCGGAGCATCGGATGCGTTTGATATATGGTGATGGTGGAATAGGTTTGATGGCGGCTGTGGCACATGGTGCATTGCGTGCTGGAGGTGAGGTAATAGGTGTGATACCACAGTTTATGGTGGACCAAGGTTGGAATAACCCCAATAGTACCCGGACTATTATCACAGGCACTATGCATGAACGCAAAGCCACGATATGTGATTTGGCAGATGCGATGGTGGCATTACCAGGTGGTATTGGTACGTTTGAAGAGTTGCTAGAATGTTTGACGTGGAAACAATTGGGTCTTCACCATTGTCCAGTAGTGATTCTCAATACAGATGGCTATTATGACAATTTATTGGCATGCATTAATCAGATGATAGAGGAGCAGATGATGCGTCCGATTCATAGGAAAATGTTTGTAGTAGTGACCAGTCCAGAAGAAGTTGTTCCTGCTATTTTGAATGCGCCAGAGTGGGACCCAAACACGCGTAGATTAGCTGCCATATAATGGAAGGGTGGGTGCGCATATTATCTCCTAGTTCGGCAACATGGGTTGCTTGGATGTTGGTTGTTTTGTTGATATTAGCGTGGGGTAATGGTTTGTTTGTGTCGGATATATCTACACTTGTGAGAGGTATGTTCAGCAAGGCAGACCGAATGTATGTAAATCGAAACACACAAGGAATAATACACAATATTATTTCATGGAGTTATCGTTGTGGCATCATTGCTTTGGTAGGGTATTTGTGTATATATGATGAATATGATTTTACCATAGTGAACTACGTGTTGGTGTTGGGTGTGACTTTGGGGATATTGTTGCTGCGATGGTTATTGGTGCGAGGAGTAGGTAGTGTGTTTGTTGATCAAAAGCAATTGGTGATTGCATTGGAGCAGCGTTCGGTGGTGTGTAATACAGTTGCTATATTGCTGTGGCCAATAGCCTTGTTGATGATGTATACAGGTTCAGTGACCAAAATGCTTCTTTGTGGTGTGATGGGTGGCATATTTATTGTAGTGATGAGTGTAAAGTATATGCAGTTGTTCTACAAAAATTTGCTGTCGGTTGTATATATGTTGTTGTATGTTACAAGTTTGGAGATATTGCCTTTGAGTGCGGCATTATTTCTAGCAAAAAAGTTGATATAATGAAGAAAGTAAAAAAGATTTTGATTTCGCAACCTCGTCCTCAAACAGATCGCAATCCTTATACGGGAATGGAGTCTGATTATGGTGTCCAATGTGATTTTCATCAATTGATAAAGGTAGAGGGTATAGGAGTTCGTGAATTTCGCGATCAGCATGTATATTTGGAAGATTATACAGCTGTAATTGTGAATTCTCGTTTGGGTATTGATCATTATTTTAGGATGGCAGAAGAAATGCGTTTTGCTGTGCCAGAGACGATGCACTATTATTGTATCTCTGAGGCAGTAGGTAATTATTTACAGAAGTACATACAATACAGGAAGCGCAAGGTTTTTGCTGCGGTGAATAATCGCTTTGAGGATTTGTTGCCTGCGATGCATCGTAGACCTCAAGAGAAGTATTTGATGATTGTCTCTGATGTTCACAATGAGGAGACGATGAAAATGTTTGCCGATAATAATATCATGGTCAAACCAGCGGTGATGTATCGTACGGTGGCTACTGAGTGGCCAAAGGATAAGGAGTTTGATTATGATATGATTGTGCTGTTTACTCCCTCTGGAGTAACTGCATTGCAGAAGAATTTCCCAAATTGGGAGCAGGGGGACACAATCATCGCTTGTTTGGGTGTGAATACAGCTACCGCATTAGAAGAGGCCGGTTATCGAGTGGATATAAAGGCTCCAAGTGAGAAGTATCCCAGCATAACGACTGCCATTAAAGATTTTTTGGAGTCTCAGTCTCAACAAGATTAAAGCCATGATGGCAACGTTCCCTAAATCGGAGAAGTTGTGTGGCCAGATGGCAATAGACCATTTGTATAAGACTGGCAAACGATTTGTAGTTTGGCCTTTACGTGTGACTTATAGGCCTATATTTGACTTGCCTAATCAGGTATTGGTGTGGGCACCAAAGTCGCTATTCAAGCGTGCCACGGATCGCAATAGGCTTCGTAGGCAAATGCGCGAGGCATATAGGTTGAATAAGCATGTGTTGTTAGAGTCGGGGCAGAGTTTTCAGATAGCGATTAACTATGTGGATAAACAGGCGGTTGCATATACGCTGATAGATAAGGCAATGCGCAAAGTAATGAATCGTTTAGTCCGTGATAGTGAATAGGATATGAAGAAGTGGGTGCGACATATATTCTTGTTGCCTGTGTACTTTTATCGTGCGTGCATTTCTCCATTGACGCCTCCCAGTTGTCGCTACACACCTACGTGCAGTCAGTATATGGTAGAAGCAGTTATGAAATATGGCATATTCAAAGGCGGTTGGTTGGGTATGAAGCGAATATTGCGTTGTCATCCGTGGGGTGGTAGTGGGTATGATCCTGTACCGTGAGTGTTTTGTCTTTAGTAAAGTATGCGTATAGATATTTTGACAGCATGTCCAGAGTTGTTGGAGTCGCCTCTCAACCACTCGATAGTACAACGAGCCAAGGATAAAGGACTCGTGGAGATATATGTGCATAACTTGCGTGATTTTACGTTGGATAAACATCGCAAGATTGATGATTATGCCTTTGGTTTTGGTGCTGGTATGGTACTGCAAGTGGAACCAATAGATCGTGCTATTTCGTATTTGAAGAGTCAGCGCGTATATGATGAGATTATCTTTACAGCTCCTGATGGTGAACGTTTTACCCAGAGGGAGGCGAATATGTTGTCGCTCAAAAGGAATATCATTATTTTGTGCGGGCATTATAAAGGTGTGGATCAACGCGTACGTGACCATTTAATTACGAAAGAATATACGATAGGTGATTTCGTGCTGACTGGTGGTGAGATACCTGCCGCATTGATGACGGATGCTGTTGTTCGCCTGTTGCCAGGTGCAATGGGTGATGAGACGAGTGCATTGAGTGATAGTTTTCAAGACGGGTTGCTGGAACCTGGTGTCTATACTCGTCCTGCTGAATATAAAGGATGGAAGGTGCCAGAGATATTGTTGTCGGGTCATCAAGCAAAAATAGAAGAGTGGTTGTACGAAGAGAGTGTACGCCACACACAAGAAAGACGTCCTGATTTATTAGAAGAATAATCATCAAAATACTATGAAACGTTTATCAATTCTTTTCGTTTTTACGTTGATAGCATTGCTATCGGTAGCGCAAGCTAAGTATGTGTTTATGTTTATCGGTGACGGTATGGGGCCGAACCAAATTTTGGCTGCGGAGATGTATCAAGCAGCATTGGACGGCAAGATTGGTCGTATACCACTACTGATGACACAGTTTCCTTACAGTGGTCAAGCAGCGACATTCTCTTCCTCTTGGGGTATCACTGATTCTGCAGCATCGGGTACATGTCTTGCATCGGGCAAGAAGACTAATAATGGTATGATAGGTCAGACGCCAGATGGCGAGGCTGTATATAGTGTAGCCACTAAATTGAAAGAAGAAGGTTGGGGTGTGGGAATTATGTCTAGTGTGCCAGTAGATCATGCAACCCCTGCTTCGCAGTATGCACATGCAGAGAAGCGTTATGAATACTATAAGATAGGTACTCAACTGGCATCATCTGACTTTGACTTTTTTGGCGGTGGCGGTTTTCAAAGTCCTATCAATAGGGATGACACATTGGCTCCTAATGTGTATGATCTTTGTAAAAAGCACAACTATACCTTGGTGGGTAGTTATGATGAAGCTATGAAGAAAATAAAGAAGAAGAAACTATTGTTTGTTCCTCAATACGACTTGGACAATCCCACAAAAGGTGCGGATGCATTGCCTTATGCAATTGACCGTAAAGATGGCGACTTGTCGTTAGCGAAAATAGTAGATGTGGCTATTCAACATTTGTCACGCTATGATCGTTTTTATATGATGGCTGAAGGCGGTAAGATTGATTATTCTGGTCACGGCAATGATGGTGCGACGAATATACATGAAGTGATGGATTTTGATAATGCGATAAAAGTGGCGTATCAATTTTATGAGCAGCATCCAGATGAGACATTGATTGTAGTAACTGCCGATCATGAGACAGGTGGGTTGTCATTAGGTAATGCTTATGGTGAGTTTGAACTCCAGTTGCTACAATATCAGAAATGTTCTTCGGATAAGTTATCTAATCGTTTATCCGTATTATGTAAGGAACAGGGAGTAGCTCTTGCTTGGGAACAAGTAAAGGCACTACTTACTGAATATACTGGATTGTACGGTGCAGTATCAGTGAGTGAAGCGGAAGACCAAGTGCTGCAAGAAGCCTTCCAAAATATGCAGAATAAGCAAGGGTCGGTGAAGACTCTTTATGAAGATATCAATGCCTTGGCAGCCAAAGCACTGAAGTTGCTGAATGATAAATCAGGTTTGGGATGGAGTGGAGAAGGTCACACTGCAACTGCAGTACCCGTGTTTGCAGTAGGTGTGGGTGCAGAGCGTTTTACTGGTTGGATGGATAATAGCGAGATAGCTCCTCGAATTTATGAGGCTACTCGATCAAATTAATTGCTCGATTTCATCGTAGGTAAATCCTCGTTGAAGGCAAAAACGAATAAGTTTTTCACGTGCCATTGGGTCAGAAGACTTAATGGCACGTTTTTTGGTGGATATAATACGCTTCAATGTTTCAAAATACTCGATTTTATCGATAGAATTCAAAGCTAGTATTATGTAACGTTGAGGTAGTTGCTTGGCGAATAATGCTGTTTTAATCTTGACGCGTCCCCATCCTTGGTAATTAAGTTTGTCATGAGCAAAGGCATGGCAATAACGTTCTTCGTCAATATACTTGTGCTGCTGTAGGTGGGCTAAGATGAGATTGATGGTGGTTTCGTCTGCGCCCCATTGCAGTAGTTTGGTTTTTACTTCTAAGCAGCAATGTTCTGTATCTGCACAATATGCTTCTGCCTTATGCCTCAATTCGTCCGAAGACCATTCGTGCTTTTCCATACATGTCCGTTTTTAGTTGTATATCGGTATAACCTAATTCGGTTAGCATTTTACATACTTCATTGCCGTACGCTTCGTTGATTTCAAAAAATAGCAATTTGCCCGATTTCATCGATGCTATACGTCGATAAAATAGCAATGGGTCATCGTCAGGAACAAAAAGCGCTATGTGTGGTTCGTGGTTCAGTACGCGGCTCTCCATGCTAGTTTTTCCTTTGTGGCAGATGTACGGTGGATTACTGACAACACAGTTGATAGTTGGCAGTTGACAATCGGCGGCTAGAATGTCGGTTTGTAACCACTCTACTTCAACGCTGTTGCGAATAGCATTGTTGTTGGCTATATCTAGCGCATCTTGGCTGATGTCTATGCCTACGACTTGCCACAGAGGTGCAGCTTTCTTTAGAGCGATGGCAATGCATCCACTGCCTGTGCCAATATCTGCGATACGCAGAGGTTGGTTTTTATCGCAAGTAGCAAGAATCCACTCGATTAATTCGGCAGTTTCTGGTCGCGGGATGAGTGTAGCAGGGGTGACTTGCAGGTCCAATCCCATCCATTCGGTATGTCCGAAAATATATTGTATGGGTTCTTGATTGCGTAATCGTTGAAGGATATTATCGATATTGGGAATGGCTTTGGCGGGCTGCGTGTGTGTTAAAATCTGTGTGCGTGTTAATCCCGTTGTTTCTTCTAGAACCCAGTATGCCAACTCGCGCAGTTCTTCTTCGGGATAATATCCGCGCAGTTGCGAAATGATATGGTTGATCAGTTGTTTCACGTTGCAAAAGTACAGATTTTTTTTGAATTGCACAAGAAAAAAAATGAAAATGCGAAAATGCTAGTTCGAAGATACTAGAAAGGTTGCTTAATCACTAACTAATCACTAACTAATCACTAACTAATCACTAACTAACGGTTAACTATTAGTAAGACTTTTTTAGGACGCTTATTGAACTGTTGGGAATGGACGCTGTGCTAATGGACGCCCATTGGGCTATTGGATAATGGGTAATGGACGTCTGTTGGGTGATTGAGTAATGGAGAAAGGAAATAGGCGGTAAATTGGAAAAGGAAATAGAAAATTTGTATATGTGAAAAAAAAATAGTACCTTTGCAAGCGAAAGAGAGTAGATTTTTCTATTGCATAGAAACTATATGAAAATATGGCGAGGTAGGAATATGAAAAATGATAGTCAATATATGGCGCGTTGTTTGCAACTAGCAAGGTTGGGAGAATACTATGTAGCTCCTAATCCGATGGTAGGTGCGGTGTTGGTAGAAAGGAGAAATGCAGAAGGAGCAGCGAGAGAGGTGATTTTGGGAGAAGGGTGGCACATGCAGTATGGAGGTCCTCATGCAGAGCCGAATTGCTTACGCAATGCCGAGAGAAATCATACAGAAGGTATTGATTATAAGTTGTGTACGCTATATGTGAGTCTTGAGCCATGTAGTCATTATGGAAAGACACCCCCTTGTGCGGAATTGATTGTAAAGAAAGGAATAGGGCGCGTGGTAGTAGGATGTTTGGACCCTAATCCTTGTGTGGCAGGTAGAGGCGTGAGGATGATGGAAGAGGCAGGTATAGAAGTGGTAGTTGGGGTGCTGGAGAAAGAGTGTAGAGAGTTGAATAAGCGTTTTATCTGTTTGCAAGAGAAGAAACGCCCTTATGTGATCTTGAAATGGGCGCAAACGGCAGATGGATATTTGGATGAAATGAGAGATGCGAGGGTAGAGAGTGGTGAGAAAGGGAAGGCATTGGTGATCTCAACGCCGCTAATGAAACAGTTGGTTCACCAACAACGCGCAGAGAATATGGCAATTATGGTGGGTACTAAGACTGTACTGTTGGATAATCCGCGATTGTTGACTACACATTGGAGTGGTAGAAGCCCTATACGAGTGACGCTTGATAGGCATGACGTTTTGCCACAAGAGAGTAGGATTTTTTCCGATGAATCCGAGACAATTGTGTATAAAGAGAATACAGATTGGGCATTTATATTAGAAGATTTAGCGAAGAGAAATATCCACTCTGTATTGGTGGAAGGCGGTAGGCAATTGCTCAATAGTGTGATAGCTTCGAGAGTGTATGATGAAGTGCATATAGAGGTGAGTGAAGGGTGTTTGCCTGCTTCGGCGGGCGGAAAAGGAGTGAAGGCTCCCGACTATCAAACCTATAGTACCCCTATCGTGATAGATAACCACCGCGTATATGCAGAGTATCATAATTGATTTTTGTATTTAATTGTGTTTTCGTATAAAAAAGGATAAAAAATTTGCATATATGCAAAAAAAGCAGTACTTTTGTCACTTAAATGTGTTTTTATGAGAAAAGGGATACTGATATTATTGGTTTTGGCGACATGTGTAGGGTGCAGCAGGTTTGAGCAGATGCGCCTGCGTGGTGCTGTGGTGGAATGTAATGGAGAGATTCTAACACATGATGATTTATCAGCGGTTACTTCGGGTGTTTCGTTGGAAGATAGTGCAGCAGTGGCAGAGAAATATATTCGTCAATGGGCTACAAATTTATTGATGAAAGATGTGGTTAAGCGCAATCAAAACAAGGAGATAGAGAAATTGGTTGCAGAATATCGTCGTTCGTTGTATCAACATGAGTGGGAAGAGTATCGGATAGCTACGCGTATGTCTCAGCATGTGGAAGATAGTGTAGTAGTGGCTTTTTATGAAGAAAATAAAACTCATTTTGTGCTTCCAGAAACGATATTGCGTGGTGTGCTGTTGGTGGTGCCTGCTGGTGCGCCAAATTTGGATCAATTGAAGCGCTATGTTGTAGATCCTCAAAATGAAGAGCATATAGAATGGATAGAAAAGTACGCGTATCAGTATGCGAGTGGGTATGAGTTATTTTTGGATGAATGGAAGACGGCTAATCAACTGTTGTTGCGTATGCCATTTGAGAAGAATACTCTGCAAAAACAAGTTAAACAAAATCGTCAGGTAGTGGTGGAAGATTCGGTGAATACATATATTTTGCAGGTGGTTGATATGCATGCACAGGGGGATCAGATGCCATTGGATTATGCACGTGTTGAGATAGAGAAAATGATTCTTCGCCGCAGGCAAGTTGATTTTATAAAATCAGAACATGAGTTGTTGTATGAAGATGCGATTAAATCGGGAAAATTAACATGGTATGAGAAATAAATTATTGATAATTGGCTATTGTTTGTTGGCTATGGGCGGTATGTCTGTGGCCCAGGATAATATCATTGATGAGGTGATATGGATAGTAGGCGAAGAGGCTATTTTACGTAGCGAAGTAGAGGAAGAACGCCTTAGAGCACAGTATGAGGGCGTGCCCATAGCAGGTGATCCATATTGTGTGATTCCCGAGCAATTGGCGATTCAGAAATTGTTTTTGCATCAAGCAGAGTTGGATTCTATTGAAGCGAATGAGTCGTCGGTGAGTAGTCAGGTGGATATGCGAATGAATTACTACATTTCTCAAATAGGTAGTAAGGAGAAGATGGAAGAATATTTCCGTAAGACAAGTACTGAGATACGCGAGGATATGATGACTTCCGTGCGCAATCAGATGATTATTCAGCAGATGCAGAGCAAAATCACGGAGAAGATTCAACCTACACCAGCCGAAGTGCGTAGATTTTATAATCAACTGAGTGTGGATTCTATTCCGATGGTGCCAGCACAAGTAGAAGTACAGATACTGAGTATAGAGCCTCCTATCCCAGTAGAAGAGACGGAGCGTATCAAGTCGCGTCTTCGCGAGTTCACTGAGCGTGTGCATAATGGAACAGCGGACTTTAGCATGTTGGCTCGGTTGTATTCAGAAGATACGGAGTCGGCCAAGCGTGGTGGTGAATTGGGCTTTGTGGGTAAAGCGCAACTGGTGAGCGAGTTTGCGGATGTAGCATTTAATTTGACTGATCCGAAACGTGTCTCTCGTGTGGTACAGACAGAGTATGGCTATCATATCATACAACTTATTGAACGCAAGGGTGAACGCATCAATTGTAGGCATATCTTGCTGAAACCACGTGTGTCATCGGATGATAAATACAAGGCGGTTGAAAAACTAGACTCTATTCGTGTTCAAGTGGTGGATAGTGGTATGCCATTTGAAGTAGCCGTGGCTCGTTTCTCTGAAGATAAGAATACGGCGATGAGTGGTGGATTGATGACCAATCCCAACACAGGTGCAAGTAAGTTTGAATATCAAGATTTACCGCCTGAGATAGCGAGACAAATCTATAGTATGAATGAAGGCGATGTGAGTCAACCCTTCATGATGATGAATAAGACAAAGAATAAGGAAGTGTGTGCAATAGTACGCTTGAAGACTAAGCGCGATGCGCATAAGGCAAACTTGGTGGATGACTTCCAAGTAATTCGTAGTATGCTCATGCAAAAACAACAAGCGCAAACTATTGATGAGTGGATTCGTGCAAAGCAAAAAGAGATTTATGTTCAGATTGATCCTGCTTGGAGTGGATGTGACTTCCAATATCCTAATTGGGTGCATTGATGTAATGTGTTAGAAAGTTGAGAGTTTGGAAATACATAGTATTGGTAATAAGTTGCGGACTATGGTCTGTGGCGTGTATGGCACAATCGTTGGTGTACTTGGAGCATTCAGAGACACTCTCGTTCGATGAACGCCGTTTGCCCGATGCTCAGATATTGAAAGGTAATGTGTGTTTTCGACACGACTCGATGTTGATGTATTGCGACTCTGCATACTTCTTCGATAAGCAAAATTCGCTGCATGCATTTGGGCATGTACACATATTGCAGGGCGATAGCATAGAGGGTTTTGGTGATGTGCTATACTATAACGGAAATACGAAGTTGGCACGTTTTCGCAAGCGTGTGAGATTGATTCATAATAGAGAGACAACATTACGAACCGATAGCTTGAACTATGATCGTAATCGTAATATAGCATATTACTTTTCAGGTGGAACGATTGAAGATAGTCTGAATGTGCTCACCTCACGAAAAGGGCAATATACTCCAGATAATCATCAAGCGATTTTTAGAGGAGATGTGAAGTTAGTAAATCCTAATTTCGTACTTACTGCCGACACATTGTACTATAACACAGAGACTTATCAAGCCGATTTGGTAGGACCTACGCAGATTATATATGATAAGGAAACAACAATCTTGTCAAGCAATGGTTGGTATAACACACAAACCGAAAAGTCGAAATTGCTAGATCGGTCTCGCATTATCCATACCGATGGAATGACGTTGACGGGTGATACGATTTATTATGACAAGGCTATAGGTATGGGGCAGGTGTTTGGCAATATGCAGAGTACAGACTCAACTAATCGAATGACACTCTATGGCAACAAAGGTGAGGTGTGGGAACATTCTAATAATGGATATGTAACCGATAGTGCGATGGTGGTAGATTGGTCGGATTCAACGATGTACACGTATATGCATGCCGACACGCTCTTTACAGAAGAAATACCTTACCAGATCAGCCAACTTATACCGAAAGATAGCATTTGGGTAGATTCTATTTGGCAGGCACAAGCCCCTGATACATTGTGGATTGATACAGCCTATCAGCAGGTGAGGGCATTCTATAATGTTCGTATATACCGTGAGGATGTGCAATCGGTATGTGACTCTATGCGCTACAATGGTAGAGATTCGATTATATCTTTGTATGGCAATCCTGTATGTTGGAATGGGTCGAATCAAGTGTCGGCGGACTCGGTTCATGTCTATATAAAGAATGGTGATATAGATTATCTGCATGGTATAGGCAACACGATTGCTATCAAGCAAGAGGGACAGGATGAGTTTGACCAATTGGCTGGCAAAGAGATGATAGCTTATGTGAAGGATGGGGATATACATATGATAGATGTGAATGGTAATGCCGAAACGGTGTTTTATCCTAGAGAGGAAGATGGCACTTATATAGGTGTGAATAAGACGCAAAGTAGTTTTGTAAAGCTTTATTTGGAGAATAGGCAAGTGCATCATGTGGTATTTACGACATCCTCTTCGGGAGTAATGATACCTTTGGATCAAGCAACAAACGAAGAAAAATACCTGACGACCTTCTTCTGGGCGGAGACAGAACGTCCTCGACAGCCAGGCGATATATTCTTACATCCACAGCGTACTATGCGTCCCGACGCTGCTGCTATATCTGCTGCGGCAGAGGATGATGAAGAAGATGAAGATTAACGAAGAAAAACTAAATAACAATGAAAAGATTTCTTATATGTATTAGTGTTATTATGATGACCATAGTGCCCATACAAGCAGAAGACTACCTTGGTGTGCAAATAGGTTATGCGCAGTCAATCACACGCCTTAATGCTCCTAACGAGGCTAACAATTCGAAATTGAATCCGACTATCTACAATGGTCTGAAAGTGGGTGTGGTTTATGACGCTACTTTGATTAAGGGCTTTGGATTTACTATTGGTCTTAACTATACTTTTGGAGCTAATGCTACCAAATGGGCGAAGAAGGTGAATTCTCAACCAGGTGAGTTCCCGAAAGTACGTTCAACTGGACAATATCATCAAGTGGAAATTCCAGTAGATTGGCAATATAAGTTTGAGATAGCAAAACGCACGTGGTTGTTGCTTTATACAGGACCTACATTGCAATGTGGATTATCGTTTAAGGATAAATGGTATATCAATTACGGAAAGAATGAAGCGTTTACGCGCCAAGAGGATATTTATTCCGAAGAAGATATGAAGGATTATACCCTGAAACGTGTGAATGTGACTTGGGGTATTGGTGCTGGTTTTCAATATGAGCGCTACTTCCTGCGTGGTGGATATGATTTTGGACTGATCAATCCATATAAAGCACAGTCGTTTACAGGAAAAGATGTTTATACCCGTGGCCGATTTGATCAATGGCAGATTAAATTGGGAATGTATCTCTGGGAGAAATGATTCCACGTGAAACCATAGATAGAATCTTTGACGCCGCCAAGATAGAGGATGTGATAGGTGGTTATGTCACTCTCAAGAAGAGGGGGGCTAACTTGTTAGGACTCTGTCCTTTTCACCATGAGAAGACCGGCTCGTTCACTGTATCGCCTTCAAAGGGGATTTACAAATGTTTTGGTTGTGGTAAAGCAGGCAGTGTGGTTGGATTTGTGATGGAGATTGAGCAGTGCTCGTATGTGGAAGCCCTCAAGCAGCTAGCTCAGAGGTATCATATTACCATCGAGGAGCGCGAACTGACCCAAGAGGAGAAGCAACGACAAGACAATCGTGAGTCGATGTTTATTGTCAATGATTTTGCCAATAAGTGGTTTCAGTCGCAATTATTTGATACACAGGAAGGCAGTGCTGTGGGTATGGCTTATTTGCGTCAGCGTGGCATACGTGAGGAGGTTATCAAGAAGTTTCAATTAGGTTACTCACCTGATAGAGCCAAATTGTGGGAGGAATCGAAGAAAGCAGGTTACCAAGATACTTATCTCATTAATGATCCTGATACGCTAATTGGTACGGGTGTGTGTATCAAAGATGAGCAAGGCCGTTTGTTCGACCGTTTCCGTGGACGCGTGATCTTCCCATTCTTTTCGGTAAGTGGCAAGGTGACGGGCTTTGCAGGACGTCTAATCAAGCAGAGTGATAAAGCAGGTAAATATGTCAATTCGCCTACTTCTATTCTCTATGAGAAGAAGCATGAGTTGTATGGTTTCTATCAAGCTAAGCAGGCGATTAAACGTGAAGATTGCTGCTATTTGGTTGAAGGTCAGTTGGATGTGATTCAGCTTGTGCAATCTGGAATAGAGAATGTGGTGGCTTCGGGTGGTACTGCACTCACTTATCCTCAGGTGCGTCTTATCCACCGTTTTACCGAGAATGTGACTATTCTATATGACGGAGATAGTGCAGGTATCAAAGCAGCGCTTCGAGGGGTGGATATGATGTTGGAAGAGGGTGTTAACGTCAAAGTGGTACTACTGCCAGAGGGAGAAGACCCTGATAGTTTTGCTCGTAAGCACAACGCAGTGGAGGTGTTGGATTATATCAAGCAAAATCAGACAGATTTTATTCGATTAAAGACGCAACTACTTAGCGATGATGCTGGCAATGACCCGATTAAGCGTGCGGATATGATTAATCAAATTGTACAATCTATCGCGATTATTCCAGATATCATCAAGCGTCAGATATATACCAAAGATTGCTCTGTGTCGTTGGGCATACAGGAGGATATATTGACCAGAAAAGTGAACGAACTTCGCAAGAAGCATTTAGCAGAACGTACAAAACGTAATGCTGATTCTACTAACCGTTCAGTTGACTCTACACAATCTACGGTGCAGGTGACTACCGATGAGGCAGAACCGCAACCAAGTGCAACTACGCGAGTTGAAGAACAATCGTGCAAGCAGATAAATATTCGTAATCTCATGCAACTCATTGTTCGTTATGGGGAGCAAGTGATATACCAAGATGCCGATGTTAAGGTGCAATTAGGCGAGTATATCATCAATGAGTTGCATCGTGATAATATTGAGCTGGAAAACGCTCTTTATCAATTGATTATATCAGAGTATATGGCTCAGCGCAAAGAACCTAATTGGGTAGCAGCTACGTATTTTCAGCATCACCCCAATGTGCAGGTGAGTCAATTGGCTGTAGAGATGTTGGCTGATAAATATCAATTGAGTCGTATGTATAGCCGCCAAATAGTATCGGAAAATGTAGTGAAGGAGATAGACCCAATTAGCGAAGAAAATATATTGCCCGAATTGACGCAACGATTGTTGCTAGAGTTGAAATATTCGGTGGTCAACGAGCGCATTGATTCTATGCAAAAAGCATTGCATGAAGCACAGAAACGCAACGATTGGGAACTCATACGTACTATCTTAGCAGAGCAACCTATACTGATTAAGATTCGTCAACAATTGTGTCAAGCTCTAGGAAACAGAGTAATCATCGGTTAATCCATTTCGAGCAATTTTAAACCACATTGAACTACTTTGAACAATACTGAACCCTATGCTATTCAACTCTATTGTATATGGTCCCATCCGTTCACGCCGACTAGGTGTGTCGCTAGGTGTGAACTTGATGCCAACCGATGCTAAGTTATGCACTTTTGATTGCGTATATTGCGAATGTGGGTGGAATCACGTAGTGTTGCATCCCCATTTGCCCACTCGTGAGCAGGTACGCGATGCCCTCAACTCTCAACTTTCAACACTCAACGCTCAACCCGATGTCATCACTTTTAGTGGTAATGGTGAACCTACTTTACATCCTGATTTTTTAGGGATAATCCAAGACACCTGTGCGTTGCGAGATCAATATTGTCCCAATGCTAAAGTTTCGGTCTTGAGTAACTCCACCCAACTAGGGCGAGTAGATGTGGTGAAAGCCTTGCTGCTTGTTGACAATCGTATTCTCAAACTTGACTCTGCCATTGATGCTACTATGCGACTGATTGATAAGCCTGTTAATGATCAACTTACGGTGTCGAAAGTGATGGAGTGGCTATCGATTTTTGATGGTGATTTTACTTTGCAGACTTGTTTTTTACGAGGCGAATACGAGGGGGAAATAATCAACAATACTACTACCGAAGAACTTGCTGCTTGGTATCAAGCGGTGGATATACTTCATCCTAAGCAAGTGATGATTTATGTCATTGATCGAGCTACTCCGCTACAAACATTATCCAAGGTACCTGCGGACGAGATGGAGGCAATTGCAGCGCCACTGCGAGAAAAGGGCATTGATGTAATTGTTAGCGTATGAAAATTCTGATTGCACCACTCAATTGGGGATTGGGACATGCGACACGTTTAATCCCAATCATTCGCAACTACCTAGCGAAAGGCGATGAGGTGGTACTAGGTGGAGATGGAGAGAGCATATTGCTACTAAAGCAAACATTTCCTAACTTGCGGGTGATTGACTTACCTTCTTTAGAACTCCGTTATACCTCTGACCCCAAACAACGTGGGTTTTATTTTCGTGCCGTTTGGGCACTGATACGATTTACGATTGCAGATCACTACTATCTGCGCAAAGCACTTGCTATTGAGCATTTTGATTTGATTATCTCGGATAATCGGTTTGGACTTTTCTCACGTCAGATTCGTTCGGTGTATATAACACACCAACTTTATCCCATATTACCTAAGCGATTACGTTTCTTTCAACCCCTTGCGCGCATAGTACACGCATGTATATATAAAAGGTATGATGAAGTTTGGGTACCCGATTATGCATCCACCGACAATAATCTTTCTGGTTGGCTGAGCCATGGTCGTCGTTTTGATGAGAAAGTACAGTATATCGGTCCACTGTCTCGCTTCACTTTTCCCGAAGGAATACCGAATCTTTGCCGAAGCGATGCCAACTATCCTATTTTGGCTGTCTTATCTGGATTGGAGCCGCAACGTACTCTCTTCGAACAAGAGTTAGTAGAGCGATTTAGAGAGAGCACAACACCTGTATTGATTGTTCGTGGGAAGATTGGTGGCCCCCGCAGTACAACTCGCATTGGAGCAGTGACTATGATTCCATATCTAAGTGACAAAGAGCTTCTGCCACTACTGGTGCAGGCAGAGAAGATTATTGCTCGTAGTGGTTATACAACCATCATGGATTTGGAAAAACTAGATCTACTTACTAAAGCAGAATTACATCCAACTCCAGGACAAAGCGAACAAGAGTATCTTGCCACTCATCTTGCTTCTCGTTGTAAATAGAAGCAGATCGTTGATTACAGGTAGCGCTTGATTTGTACCAAATGGTGGGTTAGTTCGCCATCAGGAAGGTGAATACCCTGCTCATCGATGGTGTCGATATGTACACAACCTGAGCAATGGATGATTTCCGTTGGACTGAGCAGCAAGCCGACATGTGAGATATTTGTTGCCTCAGGGTCGCGATCTGCGTGATCAAAAAATGCCAAGTCGCCAGGTTGTGCTTCTGCTAAGGAAGGGATGAGTTCGCCTTGTGTCATTTGTTCGCGGGCATTGCGAAGAAGGTTGATACCTTGAGTTGCATATACGACCTGCGTAAAGCCAGAACAGTCCATACCCATTGCGTTCTTTCCGCCCCAAAGGTAAGGGGCGTTGAGCAATGTTTGCGCAACAGCACATATCTTCTCGCCTCTCGTCTCTTCACCTGTAGCGGAACATCCTATAGCCTTATGGGCATCCTGTAGCGGAGCGTCCACTAAACTAGAAACACACGAAGGATCGATGAGATATTGTTTACCAAAGACTTCAAAGGTACCGTGTGCGTAGTTGGGTAAGCGTGTACCAAGGGTGAGCATCAGCTCCTCACCCGTCTCCATATCTGTGGCTACTGCCATTGGCACAGACACTACTCCACTTCTATTCTCCCTTCCCTTCAGGGAGGGGACGGGGGTAGGCTTAAGCATCTTGAAATCCACCCAACCTTCTTGTCCGTCGATTGTAGAGCGGATTTTGGTCCAACGGGGGAGACGGTCTAGGACTTCGCAGACTTCGCCAAAGAGCAATTGAGTCAATTGCTCGCTACCTTCGGATGGCTCTTGACGCACAGGAGTGACTGTGCAATGGGCGATAACATATTCTACCATGATATATTTATTTTCTTGGGTGATTGCTTTCTCGGCACAAAGGTAGTAAAAAAAAAGTATATATGCAAGTTACAGTATGTTTTGTAGGTGTCTTCTTCGCTCAATTTTCATACTTTGCGGGGTATTTTTGCAGTTATCCGCATTTTTACCCTGCAGAGCAAGCATAGAAACAAGGACATCTGCGGGACGAACTATGGGCTTTCGGTGGCTTTCTATAAACGTGTCTCTATAATAATGCTGCATGAAAAGTGTGACAAATCGTTACGCTTTGAGAATGCTCATTACTCGCCTCCTGCTTATGGTGTTGTTCTGAAAAAGTTTTTAATCTCAATACTAGATTTGAGGAAGTGATACTTTCGGGAACAAATTGTGGCGAGTACCATTGGAGTTGAAATAGTATGGAAGAGCAGAGTAAAAGATACCATCAAGCCAAATATTACAATAGCTATCACGCAAAGATTCAAGTTCAACATAGGAAATGTTTTTCTCTAAGCAGAATTGTTTATAATTAGTTTGTTCTATGTATGTAAGAACCCATGGCGCTGCTTTGGGATATTCTGTAGCAATTATATGAATAAACATTTGTAAATCGTCAGTATGAAAACGGTTGAAGATATGACCAAACCACAATGATCCGACTGCAGCCAATATAGGTCGGTTTCTCATAGAACAGAGTTCGCGAAACATCCGTTTTTTCTTGTTTACATGCCAGTTAATATGCTCTACCCCATAATATAAATATAGCAGAAAATATAATTCAATACCATTTTTTTGCTCAAAAGAAAGTACAGCCTTTTTATATAAAATTAAACTATTGTTGAAGAAGGGGGCGCGAATATCATCTCTAATCTTTGCATAAATTAGATCAGAGTTTCCTATAGGAAGATAACCTAATTCGCTTTGAAAATAATATGCAAATAGATTATACAAAAGTTCAATCCTCTGTGTTGTATGGTTGTGGAGTTGCTTTGATAATTCATAGAAATTGCAACGTCTTAAAATTTTTAACAAATCATAGTTGATTCCGTCAACAGTGCTATAACGTTGGTACCATTCCACCAACTTAATGCATTGTTCCGTATGCTGTAAGTCTTCTTCGGATGGCATATTAATAATTCTATGTATTGTTGTATAGGAGACACTTTGGAACAAACTCTTAACAGAATGCGGATATTTTTCATGGTTTAAGTAAGTCTCTTCTATTTGATTTATCTCGTAGTCCTCATATATGCAACTGTCAATAGCTTGCTGAATATTCAAGTTTAATTTCTCCAAATAACACTGTTTATTCTGTTGCAATTGTCTGGCTTGTTCTTCATAATGTGGACTATGTATCCAAGAAATCATCTTGGTATCAGTACGCAACAATTCTTGGAGTTCTTTCTTCTTGAGTGGAGGAGTGATATTGTAATGTTTAACGAGGGAGATCTGAATAGTGGGTATTTTAGATGATTTTATAGTTTGTATTTTTTCATTAGTTAATGTACCGTCAAAATCAACTACAACCGCTATTTGTTGCTCAGTATCATTAATAGAACAAGTAAGAATAGCATCATAGAGTAATGTAGAGTATTGAACGGATTTGATATTAACTATTAAACTAGGGATATATAGTTCTGCCTCATCATTAGCATATTTCGGAAAGATAATCTGTTTATTCTCCTCTATGAGTTGGAGAGTTAAGCGACGATACATTTGCAGAAAGTAATCTTCACATGTCGAATTTACCATATGCACAAAACGATGGTTGGTGGGTAAATCCGAAGTATTCTCTGCCTTTACAGGTTGTTGGCATGCCGGGCAAATACAGTTGCATAATATATCAGGCTCTACACCATCTATGTGAACAAGTTTGCCTGTTTGATTGCTGATTGCGAATGTGAGTAGGTTTCGATGTAAGGGGGGATTCTTCTTTGAATGCGGTTTACGTGGTATAGTTTCTGGATACGGAATGTTGTGCTGCTGAAAGAATTGCTGATGAGATTGGTTATAGCAGATATTAAACGCTGCTTTCTTCGCTTCATAAAGACTTTTATATGCTTCGGGGAGAGGAATGAAAATTGAGAGAAGGAAGGCATCCTGTGATTGCGTGATGGTAATGGGGAAATCTACAAATTCCCTATACCATCGTTGACCTATCTGTTGCCATCTTTTTTCTTGTAAGAAACCATCAAACATGGTCAGTCTCTTCTTAGCTGCTTTTTCAAGTTCAGTAGCTTGATTAGTACCTGTAAGTTTATTAGAATGTCCACAACCAACATTAAGATATCCCCATTTTGGATGATAAACTGTATGAACATATCTCAACAAATCGTTGTATGTACAGTTAGGGTATTCACACTCCACGCTTGGTTCCTGCATATCTTCCATATCAATATACTCCCATCCCTCCATAGGCATTATATGTCCATGCTCTTGTGCATGACAACTCTTACATAGAACTTCAAGGGTGCTGAGGGGATAATCCCATGGCTTATGAAAACTTTCTGGGTCGTAATACGTGTGATGAACCTGTAAAGTGGCGCCATCTGATTCATGACGATTACATCGACTGCATCTGCACTGATGTGCTTCAATGACCTTTCTGGAGAACTCTTTCCACTGGGGTTGTCTATATGCAGCTTTTTGCAAACTATTCATAATTTGAATATGTTTTTAGATGTTACTAAATTTGTGTTATTCGCATTATTGATTATACTTTACAACAATATTAGTGCTCTTTCGGTGCAAAGGTACAACTTTTTTCTCAATAATACAACAATCAATATATTTTTTCTTGTTGTATTGTGGTGGAGTATTTAAACAGGCAAGGAAAAGGATTATGCTTCCTCCTTTGCCTTTACGAAAATGCCAACATGCACCTGTTGCTCGGGATGAGCAGTTGAGTCAAGTTGTTGTACATACACTTCAAACAGATTTTCATGACCGAGGTCAAGCATAGTAGCCAACTGCTCGTTTTTGGCGCTTGGGACATAACCGATATGGGTATCTCCGTAAAAGATAGCCACCGCATCATGGTCATAGGCGTTCTCGTCCTCACGAACCAAGTGCAACTTGGTACCAATCTGCAACTCGCTAAAAATGATGCAACCTTCGTAATGCGCAAAACCTGCCACATTGCAACTCAAGAAGAGCTCTTTTTGCTTTTTAATCTTCATAATGATAAAAATTTAAAAGTTTAACTTGCTGATTTCTATCAAAAGATACCCCAAATGGCACTTTTTTCGAAATCCGCTGCAAAATTACTACAACAAACTGCTAAAACTTGTCAGTATCTCAAGAAAAATGCAAAAAAAGTGCATTTTTTTCAAGGGATGGTGCGCTATGTCAACTTTTTCAGGAAAGTAGTCAACTTTTTTAGGAATAGAGTCAACCTTTTTAGGAATCAAGACAACCTAATTCGGAAGCAATCTTAACAAATAGCACTTTTTGTGGACGGGGAGTTGAGTCGGAGTTCTCTCGGTCGTCTCTCGGAGTTCTCTCGGTGATATCAGACAAGGTATAAGAGAGGTAAAAGAGATGACAATCTTAATAAACAGCATTTTGAGGATAGGGAGCTCTTTGGTCGTTCCTTGGTTCTTCTTTGGTTTCTCCTTGGTCTTTAGCAAGGAGTATATATAGATGGTACAAGGGAATAGAATCTTAAGAAAAGTACTTTTGCCTATACTCACATATTAGGCGGTCGTGCCTACCTTGTACGGCACTACCCTGTAG
The DNA here is from genome assembly GCA_045601825.1 of Paludibacteraceae bacterium. Lineage (GTDB taxonomy): Bacteria > Bacteroidota > Bacteroidia > Bacteroidales > Paludibacteraceae > Colicola. The sequence goes on from JAZSAI010000003.1 coordinate 51,262, forward strand.
CCATACGGCTGCGTGACCGCAAGGGTCGCGCCATTCTATGTATTGCCTTAATCCTCAAAGTGGGGACTTTTCGGGCGCAATACTCGAAGTGCCATTCAAGGCACTTCTTTACTTAATAAAAGTACTATTTACAAAAAAGACATCGATAGGATAGTGATGTCCTACCGATGTCCTATAGATGTCTTATGGTGCTCCCGAAATACGAGGGGACTTTACCACACTTCGTTGGTGTTGATGTCGGGGCTTTTGGGGTAGTCGATGGTGTAGTGCAAGCCGCGGGACTCCTTGCGCTCCAATGCTTGGCGGGTAATCAGATAACCCACATTGATCATGTTGCGCAACTCGCAGATGTCTTTGGTGGCCTTCACGCGTTTGAAGAGGTCTTCGGTCTCCTCATAGAGCAAGTCGAGACGCTCCCATGCACGACGCAAACGTAAGTCGCTGCGGACAATACCCACATAAGTGGACATCACTTGACCGACCTCGCGCATGTCTTGCGAGATAAGCACATGCTCCTCGTTGGTCATGGTGCCTTCGTCGTTCCAGTCGGGGATATTCTCGTTGAAATCGTAAGTTTCAATCACACTGAGCGAGTGTTTGGCTGCCGCATCGGCATAGACCACTGCCTCGATAAGCGAGTTACTAGCCAAGCGGTTGCCACCATGCAAGCCCGTGCAACTGCACTCTCCCACCGCATACAAGCGGCGGATAGTGGATTGCGCATCCAAGTCCACCTTGATACCGCCACACATATAGTGCGCACAAGGGGCTACTGGGATATACTCCTTCGTGATATCAATGCCTATGCTCAGGCATTTGGCGTAGATATTCGGGAAGTGATGTTTAGTCTCTTCGGGGTTTTTGTGAGTAACATCGAGGCAGACATGGTCAAGACCATGAATCTTCATCTCGTTGTCGATAGCGCGTGCCACAATATCGCGCGGCGCAAGCGAGAGGCGTGGGTCGTATTTCTGCATAAACTCCTCGCCATTAGGCAAACGCAATATACCACCATAACCACGCATTGCCTCGGTGATGAGGTAAGCTGGGTGTGTCTCGGTTGGGTTATAGAGGGCTGTTGGGTGGAACTGCACAAACTCCATGTCTTTGACCAGACCTTTGGCACGATGGACCATCGCAATGCCGTCGCCTGTAGCCACATTCGGATTGGTGGTAGTGGCATAGACTGCTCCTGTGCCACCTGTAGCCATCAACGTGATACGGCTCAGATAGGTATCAATCTTGCCCGTCTCAGGATTGAGGATATATGCGCCATAACACTCTATATCGGGAGTGCGGCGAGTAACACGTACACCCAAATGGTGTTGGGTGATAATCTCCACGGCAAAGTGATTCTCCAATACGTCGATGTATGGGTTGGCACGCACCGCAGTCATGAGTCCACGTTGAATCTCTGCACCCGTGTCGTCGGCATGGTGGAGAATACGGAACTCGGAGTGACCGCCTTCGCGGTGGAGGTCAAACGTGCCGTCCTCTTTCTTGTCGAAGTTCACGCCCCAATTGACCAGTTCCTCTATCTGCTTAGGTGCTTGGCGCACCACTTGCTCCACCGCAGCAGGGTCGCTGAGCCAATCGCCTGCTACCATAGTGTCGTGGATGTGCTTTTCGAAGTCATCTACGAGCATGTTGGTCACACTGGCGATACCGCCTTGCGCACGGCTGGTGTTGGTTTCTTCGAGGGTCGTCTTGCAGCAGAGTGCAATGCGATACTTCTGTGTGCGAGCCACTTTGAGCGCAAAACTCATGCCCGCTACACCGCCACCGATGATGAGAAAATCATACTTTTTCATAACTACTCTTGGTTAGCTATCTTCATTAAATATGCTTTGGCTGCCTCATACTCGTTGGGGATAATGCCGTCGAGTATGGCGTCTTTGATTGCGTTTTTGAGTTCGCCCACACGCGAACAAGGTTCGAGATTTAGCAGTTGCATAATCTCTTCGCCACGCACAGGCGGTTGGAAATTGCGGATACGGTCTTTCTCCTCCAGTTCAATCATCTTCTGCCGTACCAGTTCGTAGTTCTTGTGGAAGCGACGCACTTTCTCCTCGTTCTTGGAAGTGATGTCTGCATCGCAAAGCAACATCAGGTCATCAATATCGTCGCCCGCCTCAAACAATAGACGGCGAACAGCGGAATCGGTGACAGTATCTTCGATCAGATTGATTGGGCGCATGTGCAGGTCCACCATCTTGATGACATACTGCATCTTCTCGTTCTGTGGCATCTTCATGGTCTTGAAGATACGCGGAATCATCTTTGCGCCGAGATAGTTATGGTTGCGGAAAGTCCAGCCCGCATGGTCATCCCATGCTTTGGATTTAGGTTTGCCTATATCGTGTAGCAATGCAGCCCAACGAAGCCACAAATTGTCCGATTTCATCGACAAATTATCCAATACTTGCAGGGTATGGAAGAACACATCTTTGTGTCCTTTGCCGTCTTTGGTCTCTACACCTTTGAGTGCGGATAATTCGGGGAAAATCAGCGGAAGGAGTCCTGTCTTGTCGAGCAATATCCACCCCACAGATGGCTTGCGCGAGAGCATGATCTTGTTAAGTTCCTCTACGATACGCTCCTTGGTGATAATCTTGATTCGTTCGCGGTTTCTCTCGATGGAATCGAAGGTCTCTCTATCTAAGTAGAAGCCCAGTTGCGAAGCAAACCGCACCGCACGCATCATACGCAGCGGGTCGTCGCTGTAGGTGATATCGGGGTCGAGCGGCGTGCGGATAGTGCACTCGTTCATATCGTGTATGCCACCGAAGGGGTCAAGCAGTTCGCCATAGCGGTCTTTATTAAGACACACAGCCATCGCATTGATAGTAAAGTCACGACGGTTCTGGTCATCCTCCAATGTGCCGTCCTCTACGATTGGGTTGCGCGAATCATGTTGATAACTCTCACGACGTGCCCCTACAAACTCTAACTCTATTTTACCACGTTTCACTTGGGCAGTACCATAGGTCTTAAAGACGCTGAGGTGTGCCCCTTTGCCGAGACGTTTGGCTACGGCTTGTGCGAGGTCAATGCCACAACGGGTTCCCTGACTTGCCTCGTGGGCAAGTAGGGTGTTCTTACCCACCACGACTACATCAATGTCGGTACTATCACGATGCAAAAAGATGTCGCGCACATATCCACCAATGACATAACACTCCAAGCCGAGACGGTCTGCTTCTTCGCCTACAAGGTGAAGGATGGGGAGGTCTATTTTAGGGTGGGAGGAGAGCATCTCTTTGGATAACGGATATTGGATATGGGACGCCCCGTCGGGGCTATTGGTTATTGGCTAGAGGCGAAAAAAGTTTCAAGGGCTTCAGTATTGAATAATTGAAACCTTTGAAACTTTTTAATTTTGTTCAATATTGTTCATCGCTTCGCGTTCAAAGTTGTTCATCATTGTTCTATATTGAACCATGCTGAACCACCATGAACAACTGTTGAACCATGTTTTTAGCGAACGCGCTCGCAGTAGCTACCATCGCGGGTATCTACGCGAATAGTCTCACCTTCGTTGCAGAAGAGAGGAACGCGGATCTCAGCACCTGTCTCGAGAGTAGCAGGTTTGAGGGTGTTAGTAGCGGTGTCGCCCTTGAGACCTGGCTCGGTGTAAGAAATCACCAACTCTACTTTGGTTGGCAACTCAGCAAAGAGGATAGTATCAGTAGAAGCGTCAGATACAACGTCGCAAACAAAACCCTCTTTCAAGAAATCTACACCAGTGATAAGGTCGTGACCGATAGGCACTTGCTCAAAAGTCTCTTGGTTCATGAAGATATAGTCCTCACCTTCTTTGTAGAGGTATTGGTATGGACGGCGCTCTACGCGAACATCCTCCAATTTCTCGCCGATATTGAAGCGACGCTCCAATACGCGACCATCAACTACATCTTTGAATTTCACACGCATAATGGTGTTACCCTTTCCTGGCTTAACGTGCAGGAAGTCGATTACAAAATACAAACGGCCATCCATGCGGATGCATACGCCGTTCTTTACGTCTTGAGAGTTAATCATAATTTTATAAAACTAGTTTTAATTATTCGCAAAATTCGCTACAAAGGTACAGCTTTTTTTGCATATATACAAGATTTTTGCGAATTTGTTGATAAAAAACCAAATATTGTCTCAATTTATTTGTGTATATGCAAAAAAAGCTGTACCTTTGCACGCTTTTTCGAGTAAAAAGCATACCATTATTTTATTTTATTATTAACCCGGGCAGGCAAATCGTGAATTTGTAGCCCACAAATGACAAAAACAAATGGCAACAAAAATTCGTTTGGCTCGTCATGGTCACAAAGACTACGCTTACTACCATATCGTAGTAGCTGACAGCCGCTCGCCACGTGATGGCAAGTACATTGAGCGTATTGGCTCTTACAACCCAAACAACAACCCTGCTAAAGTAGATCTTAAATTTGATCGCGCTTTGTATTGGGTAAACGTAGGTGCTCAACCTACTGACACTGTTCGCAACATCCTTTCTGGTGAGGGCGTTATGCTTATGAAGCACTTGAATGGTGGTGTAGCTAAGGGTGCATTCTCTGCTGAAGAGGCTCAAAAGCGTTTCGATGCTTGGAAAGCACAAAAGGATGCTAAGAATGGTAAGATTAGCCAAGCAGAGGCAGACAAGAAAGCTGCTGCTGCAAAAGCTTTGTTCGCTCAAGAAGTAGAGACCAACAAGGCTAAGGCTGCTGAGGTAGCTAAAAAACGCCAAGAGGCTGCTGATGCACTCGCTGCTGCTGCAGTAGAGGCTGCTCAAGAGGCTGCTGCCGCTGAAGCAGAGGCAACTGAGGCTGCAGAGTAATCACAGAAAATAGGTTTTTTCCTATGATTAGAGCTCAAAACACCGTTTTGAGCTCTTTTTTTTTGATATGTTAAAAAAAAGTAGTACCTTTGTCGGCATAATTTTCATTAGATTGACTCAAAATGCCTATACTGCTAACCATATGCGCAATTCTTCTCTTGCTCAGTCTTCTTTTTTCAAGAGGAAGATGGTATGCTCCTACCAATCTAATGACGGCTGTTTGGATGGTCAGTTTGATAGGATACGCTTGTGTTGATTCGGGGCAACATCCTTTGAATACCAATACCATATGGGCAGTTGCGCTTTGGCTGATAGTATTTTGTATTGCGGCATGGAGCATGCAATCTGTATATATCAAACCAACTTTTCTTAACGTAAAGTCAAGTGTGCCAGCACGAGATATATACTACTATTTTACTCTTTGTACAATCCCGATAATGATCCTTTGGGTGTCTGTGATTATTGCTCGAGCTGGAGGCAATCCTTTTAGTGCACTGCGTGATGCCAACGTGGCTGAAGTGAGAGGTATCCGAACGGCGACGTTCTTTGTTTTAGTTTGGATGGTTAGCTATATCATGGAGCTGCAAGTCGTGTCACGAGAGAATCTCAGACGAGTGATAGTGTTGTTTATAGCCAATTTCTTTTATGCCTTTGTGTCAATGGGAAAGATGAATTTTATGATTCTTTTCCTTGCTACAGCTATCATTCTTACCGAGCGGAAGATAATTCGTATATGGCATCTAATAATTGCATTTTTTGTTTTGCTCGTTTTTTTTGTCGGGGTACAAAAGATGCGAGGGTCATATACAAACCCAAGGCATTTTACCGCATTGTATTTGACCACTAGTTTGGCTAATCTAGATCAGAATGTAGAACCATCTACAGCGGAACTTCCAGCTGAAAACTCGTGCCGATTATTTTATGCAATCAAATCAAGTCTTGATGGAGGAGAGACGCCCGTTGTAGATCCTATTTTAGAATTTCAATGGGTGAAAATTGGAGATTTGAAATACTACTCTAATACATACACCACCGTATATCCTTTTTATAAAGATTTTGGCTTGATTGGAGTAGTTGGCTTCGCTTTTATGTTAGGCTTAATATTTGGTTATCTATTTAAGACTGCAGAAGATGGTAGTCAATTTTCATTGGTTCTTTACGCTATTTTAGCAGGAACTGTTGTTATGCAATTTATTGGAGATACATTTTTCATGGTATTGTCCCAAAATCTTCAATACCTATTTGCTGCCTTGCTACCATACATTATTAGTAAGTATAATCTTTTTGCCAACACTTTTGCACGCAATGGTTGATATATTGATGGCAACATATAATGGAGAAGCATTTGTGGAAGAGCAAGTGCGCAGCATCATGTCACAATCATTTTCGAATTGGCGATTGCTGATACACGATGATGGGTCAACAGATGGTACAATGGCTATTCTTCATCGTTTGATGGAAGAAGATAAACGGGTTGTGCTGATAGAAGATGATATATGCCATTTGGGTGTAGCGCGTAATTTTATACATTTGGTACGTTGTTCCGGTGCTCCGTATTGTATGTTTTGTGATCAAGATGATGTGTGGCTTTCTAATAAGGTGGAGTTAATGCTGGAAGAAATCAATCGGTATAATCAGTGTATACCTCAGGTTGTATATTCGAATGCATATCTATGGTGTGCAGAGAAAGGGGTGATTTCTGGTAAAAATACATTGACTTATCCTACTACACTACGTCAAATGCTATTTCTTAATACAGGTATTCAAGGCGCTGCAGCGATATTCAACAGGAAGATGTGTGATGTGATAGGGCAGGAACTAAATGCTTATGCAATGCATGATCATATATTATTGTTGGCTGGGATTTGTTTTGGAGAAGTGCATTATATGTACAAATCTTTGATGTACTATCGTCAGCATGAACATAACCTAACTGGAAATGCGCCCGGGAGTATTGCCAAAAAGATGCAATTGATGTGGGTGAATCGTCATGTGCCATTAGTAAGTAGAGTGCATTATGATGGTGTGCAGGCGTTTTATGAACATTTTAGTGGGGATTTTATGATGGATGTTGAACAAATGATGCGAGTGTATCTTCTTTTGCCACAGAAAAGTTTTTTTGCTCGTTTATGGCAAGTGGTGCGATGTAGGTTTCAGTTGTTTGATTCAACCTGTTTGTTGTTGCTAAAAATGTGTATAAGACGCTATATGTAAACTAGATACAAAACAATATATTGTAATCAATATGGGATATAAAATAGCTTTTGTAGGAAATAGTTTGCAGGCGATGTGCAATTTCCGCATGGGAGTGATGCTTGCATTGGCTCAAATGGGGTATGAGTTGGTGATTATCGCTCCAAAGGATAGTGATATGAGTGTGCTTATGCAAGCTAAGATTCGTTTGATCTCTCTAGAAATGGATTGTAAGGGTATGAATCCGTTTAAAGATATTCGTATGGCGAAAGAATTAAAGAAAATTTATAAAAGAGAGAGGTTTGATTTTGTTTTTCATTATACCATAAAGGCTGTGGTATATGGTAGTTGGGCTGCAAAAAAAACTCATATCTCTCAAATATCTGTGATAACGGGCTTAGGGTATGCTTTTATACGGAGAGGTTGGATTAATAGTGTTGCTAAATGTTTGTACCGATGGGCATTACGGGGTGTGAAGGAAGTCTGGTTTTTGAATCAAGAAGATAAAGCACTTTTTATAGAAGAGAATATTATTGCTCAATTTAAGGCACGTGTAATAAGTGGAGAAGGAGTTGATATAGAAAAGTATAAATCGCAGACTAAACCTCCGAAGAGTCCTTTTACTTTTCTTTTTGTGGGACGAGTATTGTGGGATAAAGGTATAGGTGAATTTGTAGAAGCAGCGAAAGTGATTAAAAAGCAACATCCGAAAGTGCAATTTCATATACTCGGACAGTTGGGTGCTAACAACCCAGCGTGTGTGTCAATTCAGCAGATGGAAGAGTGGGAACAAACACGTACTGTCAAATATCTGGGCGAAACATCAAACGTGTTACCTTACATAGAAAATGCTACTTGCGTTGTTCTGCCATCATATCGCGAGGGAGTATCACGAGTATTGTTGGAAGCAGCATCCATGGAACGCCCAATTATAGCATCAAATGTTCCTGGTTGTAGAGAGATTGTAATTGAAGGATATAATGGTTTTCTCTGTGAAGCACAAGATACAAATAGTTTGATTGCATGTATGATGCATATGTTGTCAATATCGCAGGTGGAATTAGAGGCATTCGGAAAGAATGGAAGAACGCATGTTATCAAGCATTTTGATGAACAAAAAACAATAGCATTATACAAACGCAAACTACAAGAACATTTTCTAGTCGAAAATCACGAATCATGTTAAATATATCAATTGTATTATACCACCCAGATTGGCAGCAGGTGGCTGAATTGACACAGGTGTTTTTGCAATCTAATAAGGTTGAGCATATTTATTGGATCGACAATTCTCCCGTTGCAGAGAATAGTCTGCCGATACGATCACCTAAGATTTCCTATCGTCATAATGTACGCAATATCGGCTATGGGGCAGCTCATAATATCGCTATTCGAGAGAGCATTTATGACGACATACCTTATCATTTGGTTATCAATCCTGATATAATTGTAGATAGTCAAGTGATAGAAACGCTTTTAGCTTTTATGAATCAGCATCTTGAGGTTGGTATGGTGATGCCGAAGGTATTGTATCCTAATGGAGATCTGCAATATCTTTGCAAGTTGCTCCCTACACCTCTAGACGTGTTTGGAAGGCGTTTTCTTCCTAAGCGATGGATAAAAAAGCGAAATGAGAGGTATGAAATGCGCTCTTCGGGGTATGATAAGATGATGAATGTGCCGTATCTTAGCGGTTGTTTTATGTTGTTGCGTACACAAGCAATACAGAAAGCAAGATTGTTTGATGAACGTTTCTTTATGTACCCTGAAGATATGGATCTTACTCGGCGTATTCATCGGGATTATTTGACAATATATTTTCCATATGTAAGTGTTATCCATAATCATGAACATGCATCATATAAGTCGCTGAAGATGATGTGGGTACATATTGTGAATATGTGCCGATATTTTAACAAATGGGGTTGGTTCGTGGATAAAGAGCGAGATGTATTTAACGCTATGGCGATAAAAGAGTATCTATAAATTCATATTGGATATGTTGCTAAACACGCACAAAAGGGGCTACCAGTTGGTAGCCCCACTATATTGTGGTTTGTTAGAATGCGCTTAAAGGGCGTTGGTATGCAAAGCCAAACTTGACTTCAAGTTAGCAGCCTTGTTGCGATGGATAATGTTGCGTTTAGCCAACTTATCCAACATTGAACTTACCTTAGGAAGAAGAGCCTCAGCAGCAGCCTTGTCAGTAGTAGCACGCAATACGCGAACTGCGTTGCGAGTAGTCTTTGCATAATAATGGTTGTGTGCCTTACGAGTAGCCGTTTGGCGAATGCGCTTCAAAGATGATTTATGATTTGCCATCTCTTAAATGTAATGTAATTTAGTTGTTATACTTTCTGTTATTTGTAGTGCCACGGGGAATCGAACCCCGCTTTAGAGAATGAAAATCTCTTGTCCTAACCGATAGACGATGGCACCATTTTCTCCACTATGGGCGAAAATCGGCTGCAAAGGTACTACCTTTTTTTGAATTGTGCAAATATTTTCAAAGAAAAAGCATATTTTTTCAAAAAAAATTGCATATTTCGGTAGAAAGTAGTACCTTTGTAGCGTTAAAAATACTCAAAGTGATGAAAATACGTGTTATATACCTATTATGGATGATGTGTTTGATGACAGTGTGGTCTTTTGGTCAAGAAGTTACAAATACTTTGCCTGATTTGCAAACGTCTGAACCTGATTTTTTTGACCCTACACGTAAGGTGGAGGTAAAAGAGGAATATACATTCTCCACGACTTGGAGGTGGGAGACTGGATATACACAGCTGAATCAGCAGCAAGATACGTCTTCATTATACCTACATGGGATTAGACTAGGAGCAACTATAGATTTTAATTTGCCTTATCGCTTTAGCATTCAAACGGGTGTATTGACGGCACTAACTTATGGACGAAATAACCAACATTGGGCTTCATTAACGGAAGAGAGTGCACAAGTGAATGTAATGCAACATGATATTTTGCAGTTACAACTCATTATTCCTGCGCGCGCGTATTATAATATAGTGTTGTGGAAAAAGTTACGTATGTTCTTTTATGCTGGACCACAATTGCAGATTGGTTTGATGAGTTATGATTTCATTACCAATAAAACTTCTGAATTGACTACTCAATGGCTGGAACAGCAAGGGCTTGCTACAATATCTTATGATCGCTATGCGACCCGCGAACTTTATCGTACCAATATTCAGCTTGGGTTAGGTGGTGGCTTTGAGTGGGATCGTTATCGCTTGCAAGCGGGATACGACTTTGGATTGAATAATATCTTGCGTACTTCGGTTTTACCTAAGCAGAAGTTGAACGAGTGGGGATGGCTTTGTACCTTCTCCTACCAACTATAATTTCCTCAATGGCATAATACACCCTGAGTACAAGCCGAGTGCTTATGGGATATTAGCTAACTATATTATTAACTACAGGGGTGCCTCTCACGGCTGAGATTATACCCTTTGAACCTGGGCAGGTAATGCTGCTAAGGAAGTATGAAAAAATTCTCTTTCTTTCTCTCCGCCACTTTGGCGGCAAGTGTCGTTGCACATGCGCAAACGGACACCATCATCCTCACCCGACAATTGGATGAGGTCATCATCAACGCGCCTGTAGCGCAAGTCACTAACAACCACACCGCGCTCACCCACGAGCAACTCAATCAGAGCAATACGGGACAAAACCTCCCCTTCTTGCTTTCCGCTACGCCTGCTCTCGTGGCTACTAGCGACGACGGACTGGGAGTAGGGTACACCTATTTCCGCATCCGTGGTACCGACCACACGCGTATCAACATGACCCTCAATGATGTCCCGCTCAACGATAGCGAGAGCCAAACTGTCTTCTGGGTCAATATGACCGACATGGCTAGCAGCATGTCCTCGCTCAATGTCCAACGCGGTGTAGGCACCTCTACCAACGGTAGCGCATCCTTCGGCGCGAGCATTAATATGGAGACAGGTAACCAGTGTCGGGAATCGGGTATCGAGGATACGGTTAGCCATTACACCATCTCCTTCAACGGCGGTATGTACAACACTTTCCGCGAGATGGTGAATGCCCATATCGTGCTACCTAACCAATGGCGTGCTAATGCTCGATTCTCCAAAGTCAATTCCGATGGCTTCCTCTACCGCACTGCCTCCGACCTCTATTCCTATTACGGCGATCTAGGGTGGTATGGCGCTAAAACAGAAGTCGTTGGTCGCTTCTTTGGTGGTAGCGAGAAGACAGGCATGGGTTGGGATGGCGTGGATTATAACACTGCCTATGGCATCAACGGCGCCGACCGTCGCTACAACCCCGCAGGCGAATATACCACTACTGCTGCCGATGGCTCCGATTCTACTGCCTACTATCCCAACCAAACCGACAACTACGCCCAGCAGCACGCACAACTATCTGTTCTCCATCGCTTCACACCCCAATGGTCACTCTCTGCCACTGCCCACTACACCCATGGCGCGGGCTACTACGAGCAATACAAACGCAAGAAACTCTCCTACTGGGGTCTCCCTTATTCGCACAAGGCCTACGGCATGTACCGCAAGCAGCTCGACAACCATTTCTTTGGCGGAGTGGTGGCTGCCAAGTATATTTCTGAGCCAGTAGATGTGCAGTTTGGTGGCGCAGCCAACTACTATATGGGCGATCACTTTGGCACATTGCATTACCTCGAAGACTCGCTTATCCTGCCTATCAACTACGAATACTACCGCAACGATGCCAAGAAGACAGATGCGAATATCTATGCCAAAGCCAACTGGCGCATTATCAATCGCGCACAAGAACAACTCTCGCTGTATGCCGACCTGCAATACCGCTATGTTCGTTACGAACGCAATGGCATGAACGATGAAGATATGACCGATCTCCCACTGGAAGTGGACTTCCATTTCTTCAACCCAAAGGCGGGACTCACCTACCAAAATCGCGGACACTTGCTCGCAGCTTCTTTCGCTATCGCTAACCGCGAACCTAGCCGCAACAACTACAAGGAGAATGTCGTCTACGACGCCTCTACGGGCGAATACACGGGCCTGCCTCATGCCGAACGCCTCTATGACTACGAACTGGGGTACACCTACTCGCATCCGCGTTTTGCTATTGGGGCGAACCTCTATTTCATGGACTACGACAACCAACTCGTCCTCACGGGTGAGTACAACGATGTAGGAGCCTACAAAACCAAGAATGTCAAAGACTCCTACCGCATGGGAGCTGAGATTACCGCGGGCGTGAAGATTACGGATTGGCTGCGTTGGGACGCTAACCTTGTGGCTTCACGCAACAAGATCCTCAACTACCACCAGTATATCGACCTCTATGATGATCAAGATAATTGGAATTGGGTAGGGCAGGATTCTGTGGTAGGTACTACCACCATCGCTTTTTCTCCAACCCTAACCGCTTCGTCACTCTTTACTTTTGATGTAGCAGGCTTCACAGCTACCGTGCAAACCAATGTAGTGAGCAAACAGTATCTAGATAATACCGAGGACGAGAATGCCATGCTCCGTGCATATTCTACCACGAACCTGAATTTGCAATACCGCTTGCCAATGCAACAATGGTGCAAGAAGGATAATGCTCCTGACCTTCGCCTCTTATGCCAGATTAACAATATCTTCAATGCCAAGTATGCCAATAATGGTGGTGCGGAGGCCAGTAGGTTTATGGACGGCAGCCGCTGCTGTTGGTACTATGCCCAAGCAGGCATCAATGTCCATGCGGGCTTTACGGTCACTTTCTAAAAAAAATCACCTGTGCTGAAAGGCACAGGTGATTTTTGTTATGGCTGTTATAGTTACTTCATTTCAATTCCCATGACGGTATATGTCTTTCCATTATGCATAATTATCAGTTGACCTCCACGTAGAACCTTCTGATAAGAAGATGAGGAAGTAGGACTCTCTACCGCTGTAAGGTCTTGGTTATAGACACAACCGAAGGTATCGTAATCGGGATGGTCGGTGGTGTAGAGGCAACTATCTTCGCGCCAAGCACAGAGCATGACTGAACTTTCTATTTCGCTGCTGCGGGCACTTCTGCTTGGTGCGGCATGAGCGTTGCTTGTTCGTTTGGCAGCGTTATGCACAATGCCATCCACAGAGCCGAGACCTGCTAACCATACTTTTTCTGCGTTTTCGGCAGTGGTCTCATCGGGGAAGACTACCTCCAACAACATACGACATGCGCCATCTTCAGTGGTGTCTTTATCAACCACCACATGGGTGTAGGTGGTTTCTTGAGGGTAGTTGTTGATACCAGCAAAGATTTCCACAGTGTCGCCTGGTTCGGCGGTGAAGTCGTAGAGCACATATTCTACTCCATCGCGGAGGAAGTACACACGGTTGTCTTCATCTTTGCCGAAATGTAGTGCACCTACTACAGACTTGGTGGTAGCAGTATCTTTGGTAGATTGGCGTGCGAGTTGGAAATAGGTTTTGTTGTTCACCTGTTGCGAGATATCTTCCAACGTGTAGCTGAAAGTCTCTGCTTGCAGGATAGTGTGGTTGTTATCCATTTGGCGAAGCACAACTTCCAACTGATTCCATTGAGTAGGCGTTGGTCTACCACCAATCTGTCCATCTTTGGCATGGTCTTTTTTAGGTCCACTATTGTAGTCGCACAAGCACTCTGCGCCTAATTCATCCATTTTAACTGGATCCATCTGGTAGAGGAGTTTGTTGTTCTTGCTTACGCAAACTAACAGATCTCCATAGTAGCAAGTTGGGAGTTCTTCTATTTGTATTAATCCAAAGTAGTCTCCTCCCCAATATTCATCACCAAGTACACCTATTCCTTCTACATAAGTTATTCCACCTGCCCATCCTGTAGCCAAATGCCATGTTTTATACTCTTTACCATCTAACAAAGTAATAGTAGATATTTTATCTACAACCACTTTATCCGTAGGTATAGTATCCGTGATTAGATCTCCACTCTCATCAATATCTACAACCACTCTATAATCTACCACGGAAACTGCATATTCGGGATAAACGCCATAATCCATTGCAAGTAGGGATATGGAGTCGCCTACTTCTAAATTCCAGTCATAAAGAACGAGATCTTTATCATAAGCAGCGCTGTATATTAATACTTGATTATTTTCCTCACGAAGAAACATTTTACCAAAACGCAAGTATGGTTTGTCGTTTATAGTAACAATTTCATTTGAAGCGGTCAATGAAGAATAGCTATCTGAACACTCGGTATAGTGATAAAAAGTTGTTCGTTGCAAGCCCCAGAGTGTTGGGAAGAGGTCTTCGGGATTCTCTGCTTCACATAGGCACTCTGCGCCAAGGCGTTCCATTTCTGTATCGTCCATTTGGTAGAGGAGTTGACCGTTGCGGCTGGCACAGACGAGATAATCCCTAGTATCAGGCCATGTAAAACCATTGGGTTTTCGGATTAAAGCAAAGAAATCACCAGCCCAAATGCTTTGTCCGAACTGACCGATGCCTTCTACATATTGCATACCATTATTGAAAGTCCATTGTTTGTATTCTTTGCCATCAAGAAGTGTGACATACAAAATATTTGTAACGATTAACGTGTCAATAGGGTCGTAAGAGCCATAAGGATCTGGGATCGGATAATCTACAACTAGATCTGTGAGTGGTACACCTTCTATGCGATAGTCAAAATTCAAGGTAGTTAGGGTATCACCCACTTCAAGCGAATAATCATACAAAATGAGATCTTTTTCTAGTTGCCTACTATATATAAGAACTTGGTTGTTTTCTTCGCGCAAGAAATATCCATGAAAATCTAAATATGCCTTGTTTTTGATATATCGAACATCCGTTTTAGCAGAGAACAATGTGGGACACATTTTTACTATTAAACTTGTTCGCTGCAAACCCCAGAGTGTTGGGAAGAGGTCTTCGGGGGTTTGTTCTGCATCATCACCGCAACCGTATTCCTCGTATAAAGGACCTGTGTATTTTAGTTCATCGCCTTTGTGCGCACAAAGCAAATACTCTGAACCACCACCATCCATTTCTACGTAATGATTGATGCCATTAAGAAATCCATTTATATCACCGACTCCTTCTATCCATTGGGTTTGACGATAGAATTCTCTAAAATCATTAGGATGATTATGTACTTGCAAAGTAATAGTCGCAGGACACCCTACACATGCGTATTGTTCAACACCTGTTACGGTGCATTTATATGTTTTGATTTCAGATGTATAGTTGTTGATACCAGCAAATACTTCTAACTCATCACCTTCTTGGACATTGAAATCATACAATAAGTATTCGGCGTTATCGTAATAGACATACACCTTTCTATCATCAGTAAAACGAACAGCTGCCACATAATGAGGTGCATCAAGAGCATCATTGATTTCTTTTTGCACAACAGCGGTATAGGTATAATCACCAATAACAGTGTCTTGCGCCAACTGATAGCGATAAATTTCTTCAACTGGTGGATGTACACTGCCAGTTTTTACTAATATATTCCATGTATCGCACCATTGGGATTTGTAGGAGGTAGGTTCAATAGGCAAGACTTTAGTAAACCATTTCCAATGCTCTGCATTTTTATATGCCTCAACAGACTCGGCAGGGACATAAATTGTAGGATTGTTGTATATGGGATTCGAACCGAAAAATGTATTGCTGCTAATCGTTGGTGGTTCTATGGCATAACAAATGATTGTATTAAGACTAAAACAATCTGCAAAAGCCCAATCGCTAATTTCTATTAGGGTTGCGGACAATGTGATTGAAGATAGCAAAATAGAGTTGTTGAATGCAGATCGTCCTATCTTTGTTGTACCAGTTGGAATCGTGATACTTTCTAATGCAGAATTATAAAAAGCATTATCCCCTATTTCAGCAACGGAATTAGGAATAATAGTCGTTTTGCAACCTGCAATCAAGGTGTTAGGCGTAAAGTATGGATTTTGAGATGTTGTGATAATAGCATTGCAGTTCTCGCGACTATCATAGTAAGGATTTTCGCTATCAACCACCACGGTTTTTAGATTTGGGCACCCTGCTAATGCATTTTTATTGATAACACTAGTCGTTTTAGGAATAGTAATGGACTCTACGACAGAACTGGCATCATTAGTAAAAACTACTGAACCCATTCCAAATGTAATTATACGATATTCTGTATTTCCATAGGAAACAAATTCTGGAATAACAACATCCTTGTTGCAATCTGCTATTTCAATTAACGCAGCAGAACCATATGGAAACAGCGTATTGGAAGGCAATACCTTATAAGCAAAGCCGTTTATATGGAAATCATTCACATATTCAAATTCATATGCGAAGGTTGACACACTTGCCATGAGGGCGAGGGTGAGAGCAAAGAGTTTGCTGCGGAAAGAGTTGATTGTTTTCATATCGCTATTATTTATAGGTTATACATTGTTGTTGCAACTGAATTTTGTTGCAAAGGTAGTACAATTTGGTAACATCTGCAATAGGCAAAAGCATTTGTACAGACTATAAAAATGTATTGTGTTGATAATCTATTATTTGTGGTAAAAATGTACAGTTTTTATTTTTCGCTTTGTAGCATTGCGTGTAGGAAATGATACAGTTCTCGGGTGGGGATGCCTATCTTCTGGGCGATGCGGCGTTTGAAGGTGCTGACGCCTGTGGCGGAGTAGTGCATCCAATCTGCCAGTTCTTCCAATGAGGCATTGGGATAAAGAAGCATATATGTACAAAAGACATTTTCACGGTTGGACAGTTGGTGCGTCTCCAACTGAGATAGCCAGTCGTGGAGCAGAGTATCTAAGTCTTTCTTTAGTTCGTTGTAGTCGTTCCACTGTTTGCGAGGGCGTGGATAGGTGGCGCGGATGTCGGACAGTTGGGCACTGATGGATAGGTCTTCTATCTGATGATGTGCCACTTGCAAGCGACGAGCAGCGTGTAAGCGGTGCAGTAGGATAGCAATGACTAATAACAAGCAGGCTGCGAGTAGGCATAGGAGCGTAATCCATGCCCAGCGATAAGGATAAGGGTTTGCCAGATGCTCTCTGAGCAGGGTGAGTGCGCCGTGGTACTTGCCGACTTGTGCGTTAAGCAGGCGGTTGGCATCTTGGCGAGCGTGGGCATAACGGCTCAGTCGCTCAATATCATTGTTGGCCTTGGCATCCTGCATGAGGCAGTAGTAGGCATTAATCAACTCGTTGGGTGTAGCGGACTGCTCCACGATGATTTGTGCGTAAGGCAAAGCTGATGCTTGGTCGCCCATGTCCAGATAGACTTGCATGAGTTTTTTATAGGTATAAAGGCGGTCTTCTTCGTACTGCCAGAGGTTTAAGGCTTGGTGAAAGTGGTGGAGGGCAGAATCATATTGGAGTTGCTCGTAGAAATAGAGGCCTTTGGTCTCGTAGAAGCGCGCGAGGTAGTAGTCGTCTATGTTGTAGGAGGCAGCGAGATGGAGTATGCTGTCTGCCTCTTCGAAGTGGTGGAGATATGTATGGAACTCACTGACATCCAGTAGGGTGTGCGCGTAATACCAATCTTTGCCACTTTCGTGGAAGGCGCGGTTGGCGCGAAGGAAGAAGATGAGGGCGAGGGTGTCGCTCTCGTTTTGTTTGGCTATATGCGCCATGCAGGAGTTGATACGCCCGCGGTAAATAGGATCATCTATCTGCGCGCGGTCGGCTGCGATATAGTGCGTTGCGGCTTGGGTGATTTGGTTGTTGAGACTGAGATGGCGCCCGATGTAGTAGTGCGCTTTGCCGAGTTGGTTGTGTGCAAAGAGTCTGCCGAAAGGGTTGTCAAGCGTGCGGATGGCTTGCTGAAGTGCTGCGGTGTCGGGATAGAGCAGGTGTTCGTGTTGGTCTAAACTATCTGCCACGGCGATGGTGTGCTTTGCTTCTTGGTAGCGAGTGGTGTAGCCACAGGAAGCCAGAAGCAGGCAGAGGAGCAGAAAGGTGAGATGACGGATTAGTTGCATAAAGCGGTGTGTTTGGTGATTTCGTTTGCAAAGGTAGTAAAAATCTTGGATGTGAGCAAGTATGTTGAGTGAATGTACATAATTTTGCGATAAAAATGATTGATTATATAGTAGTTATGGGGATTTTGTACAGGTGAGATTGGAGAGAGGTTGGCATACAAACAGAGGATATATCAAATTTGACATATCCTCTGTTTGTGTTTGTTCGTTTATAGTTTACTTCGTTTTTTCTGTAATAGCTTTCGAAAATTCCTTTGGCAAAGGGGTTTCAAAGCGAACTTTCTTTTCGGTCATAGGGTGAATGAATTCTAGTACGCGTGCATGGAGGCAAAGTCGGTCAATAGGTGAGGATTCGTTTCCATGACCATACTTGCGGTCACCGACTACGGGGTGTCCGACGCTTGCCATGTGTACGCGAATTTGGTTAGTGCGCCCTGTTTCGAGGTTCAGTTCCACGAGAGAGATTTCTGATTCCGGATTCTCGAGTCCCGACTCTAATTCTTGCAGCACTTTATAGTTGGTGATAGCCAACTGTCCACCGTTGTCCACAGGCGAGGAGGACACCATTGCAGTGTGTGGGTTCTCGGTGAGCCAAGAGGTGATTTTGCCTTCTTTTTGAGCGAGTTTGCCCTCTACCAATGCCACGTATGTGCGTTTGGTGACTAGTTGTCGCCAGTAGGTACGCATATATTCTTGCAATTCAGGAGACTTGGCAAATACCAACAGACCGCTGGTCTCGCGGTCGAGGCGGTGTACTACATGCACGGTGTTGCGGTTAGACTGCTTACGTACATAATCTTTTAGGATAGAGTAGGCAGTCATCTCGCTGCTCTTTGGGTTGTAAGGTACGGTGAGTAGTCCGTTTTTCTTCTCTACCACAATGAGCGCGTCATCTTCGTAGATGATACGCAGTTTAGGGTGACGGAGTTCAATGTTTCCGCGACCTTGTAGCACTTGCACCTTGTCCCCTGCCTTGAGCGGAGTGTCATGACGGGTTTGAATGCCAGCGTTTACAGTCACTCGTCGTTGGCTGAGCAATTGTTTTACACTGGTGCGTGTCATGCCGCCGAGTTTGGATAGTAGGAAAGGCATCAACTCGGTCGCTGCTTCCACTCTAAATGATGTATCTTGTTTGCGTTTCATGCTTTTTGTAGTCCCTTTTTAATGACAAAAATATGGTGCAAAGGTACTATATTTTTTTGAATTGAGCAAGAAAAATGGACGTTGGAAGCGATTTTGTTTACAAAACAGCACTTTCACCTATTGTTAGGAGTTAGATTGTCGGGTGAGTTTAATCCACTCAATAGCGGCTTTCACATTGAGTATCAAAGTGATAAGGAACAATACAAAGGTAAAAATATTGCTGGTCAGAACATAAATCACCATTCCAGCTAAGGTATAGATAATCCAGCAAATCCATGTATCTATCTTCTTGTGAATCATCCAAAAATTCGCCAAGATAGAGGCAGCAATCATCAGTCCGCCCATAGTTTTAGTGAGGAGGTTATCCGAAAACGCATTCCCCTCTACCCATGTCACAAGGAGTATATCCAGCAGCACAATGACAACAATAAAAACAATATTGAATACAACACCCTTGATATTGAGCCATGAAGGTAATATGTCTTGGTTCTTGGTTCCTTGCTCCTTGATCTCTAAAGCTTGTTTACGCCAACGGAGTAGAGAGGTCATTTGGAATGGGATAAATAATGCAATATGCAATACCACTAAATCCCATTTCCCCCACAAAGCGAACTGCCATGCCAGCAAAGCAGCCATAGTGATAGCACCGAAAAAGCCCGTATAATTCTTAGGATTTTGAATGGTTAGCACATATGCTGTACCCGCCACACTAGCTGGAATACCCACAACAAATGCCAAGTCATGCCACTGAAGTAATGTGCCATAAAGTGAAGGAACTAGCCACTCTATTATATATAATATAAGGAATAAGACTGCATAGATACCCAGTGAAATCAGCAGCTGTTTTCCAAAGTCTTTCCAAAGTTCGTGTTTCATGGTTTATATTTCATTCTAATCGCGGCTATTGCCGCTGGTTTGATAGTTTTCTATTATCGATTAGGGACAAAAAAGGCGAGCCGAAGCTCGCCTTTTGCAGTGTTATGATTACTTGCGGCGGTTACCGTAGCGAGACATAAACTTATCAACGCGACCTGCAGTATCCACAAGTTTAGACTTACCAGTATAGAATGGGTGACTGGTGTTAGAGATCTCCAACTTGATGAGTGGATAAGTGGTGCCATCGATCTCGATGGTGTCCTTCGTGTTAGCTGTAGAGCGACTGAAGAACTGTGTTCCATCGGACATATCTTTGAAAACTACAACGCGGTAGTTCTCTGGATGAATTCCTTTTTTCATACTTTTGTTTCCTTTCTTTAGCGCTTATTCAGCAGCAACAACGTTCAACTTAATTTCAGCTTTTACCTCGCGGTGAAGTTTAGCGGTAGCGGTAGCTTCGCCCAAAACCTTCACTGCCTCGTCGATGGTAATCACTTTCTTGTCAATCTCAATACCTTGAGCAGCCAATGCCTCAGCTACTTGAGCAGTAGTTACAGTACCGAAGATCTTGCCGTCCTCGTTAGCTTTCACAGCCACGGTGATAACGGTATTAGCCAATTTCTCAGCCAATGCTTGTGCGTCAGCAAGGAGTTTAGCGATCTTGTGTGCTTGTTGTTTGAGGTTCTCTGCCAATTGTTTGCGGTTGCTATTGTTTGCAATCACAGCCAATTTGTTAGGGATGAGGTAGTTACGACCATAACCATCTTTTACCTTAACGATATCGTTCTTGTAGCCCAAGTTTGCTACGTCTTGAATCAAAATTACTTCCATGATGTTTCCTTTCTCATTAAACGGTTATTATTTCATCATATCGGTTACATATGGGAGCAAAGCCAAGTGACGTGCTTTCTTCACGGCTTGAGCCACCTTGCGTTGATACTTCAAGCTTGTACCAGTGATACGGCGAGGGAGAATCTTACCTTGCTCGTTGAGGAACTTCTTGAGGAACTCTGGGTCCTTGTAGTCGATGTACTTAATGCCAGACTTTTTGAAACGGCAGTACTTTTTCTTCTTTGCCTCATTTGTTTTTGGGGTCAAATAGCGGATTTCGTCATTCTGTGCCATGATTATGCCTCCTCTTGTTCTTGTGGTTTAACATTTGCGTTACGACGCTTTTGTGCGTACTCGTAAGCGTACTTGTCAAGACGTGTAGTGAGGAAACGCAACACGCGCTCGTCACGACGGAATGCTGTCTCGAGTTTTGCAATCACCTCAGGTTCTACATCAAATTGCAGCAAGGCGTAGAATCCCGTTGATTTGCCTTGGATAGGGTAAGCCAATTTCTTCAAACCCCACTCCTCACGGTTAAGAACGGTACCGCCGTTCTCCTTGAGAAGGTTCTCGAATTTGTCAACCGCTTCCTTCATCTGTGGTTCAGACAAAACGGGAGTCAACACGAAAGCGGCTTCGTAATGATTTAACATACAGTTAGTAATTTAATTTAGTTAATAATTATTGTTTATTTCTTCCTCGCAACGCGCGAAAAAGCGTGCAAAATTACTACTTTTTTTTGATATGACCAAATATTTTTTGATTTTTCTGCAAATTTATAGGTTTTTCAGCAGTATTTCCTCCATGATAGCATAGCCCTCCATATTTGGGTGCACGCCATCAGCAGCATATTTCTTAGGCAGTCCACCTATTTCGTCTGCGAGTGCAGAATAATAGTCTATATATTTGATTTTGTTGGCTTCGGCATATGCTTTAATCATTTCATTGAGTCGTTTAATATCTTCTGCGGGTGTCAGGTTCTTGCGCCATTTGAACTCGGCGGCAGGCAAGCAGGAGCATAGTACAGGTTTGATGCGGTGGTATTTGGCTAACTCAACCATGGATTGTATATTTTGTAATATATGTTCGTGCGCGATATAGCCATTGTTCATTGCGATGTCGTTGGTTCCTGCCATGATGATGACCATTTTGGGTCGCAGAGCAATCACGTCGGCTTGAAAGCGACTGAGCATTTGTGCGGTCACTTGCCCGCTGATTCCGCGTCCAACGAAGTTGTTTTCCGCAAAGAATTCTGGGTGGTATTTCGCCCAGTTATCCGTGATGGAATTGCCCATTAATACGGCGGTTGGGCGTTTACCTTTCGCCTTTCCGTTTTCATCTTTCACCTTCCCTATCACGGTGTCGTTTTGCGCTGCGTAGCGATGAAATTGTGCCCACTCTTTTTCTGCAGAAGCGATGCAGGTGGTGGCTGTTAGGATAAGAAGAAATAGGATGCGTTTCATGTTGAATTTGTAATAGGATTTTATCGTTGAAATCGGGGAAAATGGATGTTTTTGTTAGATGATTGATAGGGATAGAATAGGGAATCACTTTTTGTGAAGTTGTGAGATAATGAATCCTCTCAGTGTGGAAGATGGTTTGGGATAGCGGAGAGGATGTCGCTTGACCTCGGTGAGGTAGGCATCGTACTTTTGTTGCCATTCTTCGCGGAGTTTGGGTGCGCGGAGGATGATACCTGCTTGCTTGACACATTCGCCGAAGTTCTGACGCATAGCATTTTGATTTTCAGATGGTTGTCCTGCGAATGGGCGAGTGACTTTGTAGGCATGTACTACGCCGTTTCGGGTGCGGAAATAGGTGTTCTCTTCTTTCACGATTGCTCCTGAGATGGACGCAATAGGTGAGATGGTGCGGATTTTTGCCATAGTTGTAATTGTTTTATATAGGTTATTGTCTTGTTATTTTCGTATGATCCTTCGGTGAAGTTGGCTGAATGTTACGTTTATCCTACGTATATGTTACGTATATGTTACGTATATCCTACGTAAATGATACGTAATTAGTAAGAGATTGCAAAGGTACAATAAATAGTTGAAGTGTGCAAATAAAAGTAAAACTTTTAATCATTTTTGGAGAAAAAAGCGAAAAGTGTTGTGTATGTGCGATTTTTTTTGTAATTTTGCACGAAATTTGTGCATTTCGCATTGCTTTTAACTGGGCGTGAAATGAAATCGTAGGATAGAAATAATACTAATCAATTGATAAATAATATTTTACGGGTAAAATGAAACATTTTAACGAGTACAAACAACTGAATTTGGCAGAGTTGAGCAAGGAGATCCTTGCGCAATGGGAGAAGGAAGACTTGTTCCACCAGAGTATCGAAACACGCGAAGGTTGCCCTTCGTTCCTCTTCTTTGAAGGTCCTCCTTCGGCAAATGGTATGCCAGGTATTCACCATGTGATGGCTCGTACAATCAAAGATACATTCTGCCGCTTCAAGACCATGCAGGGCTATCAAGTGAAGCGCAAAGCAGGTTGGGATACCCACGGTTTGCCTGTAGAATTGGGCGTGGAGAAACTGCTCGGTATCACCAAAGAGGACATCGGCAAGAAGATCAGCGTGGACGAATACAACGCTGCCTGCCGTCGCGAGGTGATGAAATACACCCAAGAATGGACCAACCTCACCAAACAAATGGGCTATTGGGTGGACCTCGATAATCCATATATCACCTACGATAACAAGTTTATCGAGACACTTTGGTGGCTGCTCAAAGAGTTGTACAAGAAAGGTTATCTCTACAAGGGTTACACTATCCAACCCTACTCGCCAGCGGCAGGTACTGGTCTCTCTTCGCACGAGCTCAACCAACCCGGCTGCTACCGCGATGTCAAGGATACGACATGTACAGCGCAGTTTAGGCTATTAGGCGATAAGGCGATGAGGTTATTAGGCGAGAAGGCTCCTCTCTACGCTCTCGCGTGGACGACTACCCCTTGGACATTGCCAAGCAACACGGCATTGTGCGTGGGACCAAAAATCGACTATGTCATTGTCAAAGGAGAGAACCCATACACCAAGATCGAAGCCCTCTACCTCCTCGCTGAGGCATGCCTCGCTGCTTATGCCAAAGAACTCGGCGAAGCACCAGAAGTCCTTTGGCGCGGTAAAGGTACTGACCTCGAGGGTATCCAATACGAACAACTCATCCCATGGGCAAATCCAGGAGAAGGAGCATTCAAAATCATCCTTGGCGACTATGTGACCACTGAAGATGGTACAGGTATTGTGCATATCGCTCCTACTTTTGGTGCAGATGATGCCTTTGTGGCAAAGAAAGCAGGCGTACCAGGCATGGTGTTCATCACCAAGAAAGGCGAACAACGCCCAATGGTGGACATGACGGGTAAATTCTTCAATATCGCCGATTTAGACGAGAAATTTGTGAAGAACCAAGTCAACGTAGAGGCATACCAGCCATGGGCAGGTCGCTTCGTGAAGAACGCTTATGACCCTACTCTCACCGACAAAGATGAGACACTTGATATCAGTATTTGTATTTGGCTCAAAGGCGAGAACAAAGCATTCCGTATTGAGAAACATGTCCACAACTACCCACACTGCTGGCGTACAGACAAGCCTGTCCTCTATTACCCACTCGACTCATGGTTCATCCGCTCTACCCAAGCACGTGAAGAAATGATGGCGCTCAACGACACCATCAACTGGCAACCAGAATCTACTGGTACAGGTCGCTTCGGCAAGTGGCTGGAGAACCTCAACGACTGGAATCTCTCCCGCTCACGCTACTGGGGTACACCTCTCCCAATTTGGCGTACCGAGGACGGACAAGAGGAACTCTGCATCGGCTCCATCGCCGAACTCATGCAGGAGATCGACAAGTCTATCGCTGCGGGTTTCATGACCGAGAACCCATGGCCAAAGCATGAGGTGGGCAACTACTCCAAAGAGAACTACGACCCTGCTGTCATTGACCTCCACCGTCCATATGTGGATAATATCATTCTCTGCTCACCTTCGGGCAAACCAATGAAACGCGAGCTTGACCTCATCGACGTGTGGTTTGATTCTGGTGCTATGCCATATGCACAAAACCACTATCCATTTGAGAATCAAGATGCTCCACGCACCGCGGACTTTATCTCTGAGGGTGTGGACCAAACACGCGGTTGGTTCTTTACCCTCCATGCTATCCACACCATGATCGAGGGCAGCGTGGCATACAAGAATGTCATTAGCAACGGACTCGTACTCGATAAGAACGGCAATAAAATGTCTAAACGTTTGGGCAATGCCGTGGACCCATTCGGTGCATTGGATAAATACGGAGCAGACGCTGTACGCTGGTATATGCTCACCAACTCTAGCCCATGGGAGAACCTAAAGTTCGACCCTGAAGGCGTGGACGAGATCCGCCGTAAGTTCTTCGGTACTCTCTACAACACCTACGGCTTCTTCGCCCTCTACGCCAACGTGGACGGCTGGAACCCCGATTCGCGACTCGCGACTCCCGAATCCGAGATTGACAAGTGGATTCTAAGCAAACTCAACTCCCTCATCAAAGAGGTGACTGCCGCATACGAGGCATACGAGCCAACAAAGGCAGGTCGCGCTATCTCGGACTTCGTGCAAGACGACCTGAGCAACTGGTACGTGCGCCTCAACCGCAAGCGTTTCTGGGGCGGCGAGATGGATGCCGATAAGCAAGCAGCATACTACACCCTCTACACCTGCCTCAAGACCGTGGCCCAACTCATGGCGCCTAACGCACCATTCTATGCCGACCGCCTCTACCGCGATTTGACCGATGAAACCGTACATTTGAGCACATGGCCTGTAGTAGATGAGGCACTCATCAACCTCGACCTCGAGCGCAGTATGTCGCTTGCACAACAAGCTACATCCATGATCCTCTCGCTGCGCAAACGTGCCGAGAAGAACGTGCGCCAACCATTGCAGAAAGCCGTTATCCCAGCACCAGATCAAGAGACCCTTGAGGCACTTCTCCGCGTACAAGACCTCATCAAGAGCGAGGTGAATGTCAAGGAACTGGTTATCGTGCGTGCGGAGGATTCCGAAATCAAACTCGTCAAGAAGATCAAACCAAACTTCAAGGTACTGGGTAAGAAAGTCGGTGGTATGATGAAACAACTGGCTGCTGCCATTGCTCAAATGAGCCAAGACGATATTGCCGCGTTTGAAGCAGCGGGTACTTTCACCCTCTGCGACTACGCACTCGTGGCGGAAGATGTGGATATCATTACCGAGGATATGCCAGGTTGGCTCGTGGCGAACAATGGTACCATCACTATTGCCCTTGACATCGAGCTCACCCCAGCCCTCATTGAGGAAGGTATCGCACGCGAACTCATCAACCGTATCCAGAACCTGCGCAAGTCTTCTGGCTTAGAGATCACCGACCGCATTGCTGTGAAACTGGAAAATCGCGAGGAGATTGCCGCAGCAGTAACCAACTGCAACGACTACATCGCTTCGCAAGTCCTCGCCACTTCCCTCGAATTGGTAGATAATCCGGGTACAGAGCAAGTATTAGAGATGGATGGATATACAGTTAAGTGTGTAATTAATAAAGCATAAGCATATGAAACAGAGAAGTTTAGTAGTTGGTTTTTTGGTTGTGATCGCAGTTGCGATGACATCATGTTTTGGTCCTAGTAATGAACCAGATTTTGTAGAAGCAGACCTATTGGGTTTGTGGCAAGAGACAGGCACCGAAGCATACGTGCGCTTCACCGCAGAGCAAGATGAAACGGGCGAATATAAATTTGGCTGTGAATGGAATGAGGCAGAGGAGGTGTACGAAGATGATTTGGTTTTTCTTGGAAATGGTTGGTTTAAATATAAGTTGGTAAAAAGCGACTTGACTGAAATCCATATGATGGATAATGGTGGCGCGGATATACCAAAAGTATATGTCGTACAGAAATTGACCGATACTGAATTGGAGTATCGCGATGAATTCAAGAAAACGTACTATTTTCAAAAGGTTGTATCGGTAAACTAATTAGGAATATGAAAAAGTTAGGAAAGATTGTTGGTATCTCGTTTGGTGCATTGGTAGGGTTGTTGCTACTGGTGGCGGGTACATTGTTTTGGGTGGTGTTTACCCCATCGCGTTTAACTCCTGTCATTCGTCAAGTGGCGGATAAGATGATTGTGTGCGATTATGAGATAGGTAGTGTAGAACTAACGTTCTTTTCTACGTTTCCTGAATTTGGTTTGCATGTTGATACATTATGTTTAGTGAATCCCTGTGAGGGCAGTAAGCAAGATACTGTTTTGTTCGCCTCAGAAGTGTTGGCTATAGTAGATGTTCAGGCATTATTTCAAGATAAACATCTTAAGGTGCATCAGTTAGCATTGTATGGAGCTGAAGGGTATGTATATATGGTAGATAGTATTAATAATTTGGCTATCCTGCAGTTGCCGGAAGATGCTACAGTGGATACTACATCTACTGCCCTGCCATTTGATAAGATAACAATAGAGGAACTGACAGTGCATGCCAATCGGCTAGTGCTAGATAATAGGACGGATAGTATTGATGCTACACTGATGAACACAGAGTTATATGCTCGAATGGAAGGTTTCGAGGATGTTTACGTGCGTTTGTTGTCGCAAGATGTGTGTGCTGCGATGGGTGGCGAGGTGTATGCTAACCACTTGCGTGTAGGTGTAGAGTTGCCCATATCGTTGGATATGGAGACTAAGTCAGTGGAACTCAATCAGGTATCAGTACACGTGAATGAATACACGCTATTGTGTGATGGTATTGTCAATATGCAAGATACCATCAGCATGCAGGTACATATGTCCACAGAACAATGGCAGATTAAGCCTCTGTTGGCAATGTTACCTATCAGCGTAATGGATATGCTGAAGGATATAGAGGTGGATGGTAAGTTGTCATTAGAAGTGGATGTGGCGGGTGTGTTGAGCGATAAACAATTGCCTGTGGTGGATGCAACAGTGGTATTACAGGGGGGGAGTGGAAAATATGCGGACTTGCCTTACACGCTTCGAGACGTGGATATGGAAGTGGATGCACACGTGGACTTGAATAATGAACGTGCAACAAGTGTGGCAATACATCAGTTGTCTGCCAAAACCAATCATTCATCTATTCAGGTGCGTGGTAAAGTGTTGGAGCCATTGACGGATTTGCAGGTTGATTTGCGATTAGGTATGAATGTATATTTGCCAGAGATAGCATACTTTTTGCCTGATAGTGTGGATTTGCAGGGTAGAGTAAAAGGAAAGTTGGATGTGAAGGGGCGTATGGAAGATTTATCGCAGATGCACTTGGACGCAGTAAAATTGGGTGGTAAATTACAATTGTCGGAACTGGCATATGCTATGGATAGTATGCGTGTGGCTTCGCCTGAAATGCTTGTTTCATTTGAACTGCCTAATACAAAAGTTAATTGTGGTGAAACTGATTGGGCGTATGCTACGTTAGATTTCAGTGGGTTAGATTTTGCTCAAGCAGATAGAATGAATGTGAATATTGGAGCGAGCGGTGTAGCAATAGCTGTGAGTAATGTACTAGATAAGAAAGCCTTGTTGCACGCAGATGTATCTTGGACAAGTACTGGTGATATAGCTATAGATATGGATAGTATAGCTGCGCATGTAGTATCACCTTCGATGCTTGCAAAAGTAATATATAATACTCAAGATACAACTGATATTCCAGAATTGAATGGAACATTGTCATTTGGAGCTTTGAATGCCCAATATAATGATATGTACCTAGATATGCAATCTACCAATTTAGAAGCGAGTGTAGGAAGTGCTCAAAGAGATAAGACTATACCAATGTTGATGGCATCATTGTCTACGGAAGGATTGCACGCAAAGATGGATACTTCTTTAGAAATAAGTACTCAAATGTTGGTATTTGATGGTTTGACTCGTTATAATAAGTATGGTGAGAACTTACTTTTGCAATGGAATCCGCAGTTGAACGTGATGTTGTTAGATGGTGATTTACAAACGACAATGGTGGATCGAATGATTCATATACCTCATATAGATTTTGCTTATAACAATAGAAATTTCCATATTGAAAAGTCGCAATTGCAGATAGGCAATTCTGATTTTTCTCTATCGGGTGATATTCGCAATATAGCTTCTTGGCTGAAGAAAGAAGGAAATTTACAAGGAGAATTGAATTTTGTGTCGGAATACACGGATGTCAATGAATTGATGGCACTCTTCTCTGCAGAACAGGGTAGTGAAGAAACTGAAGTGTTAATAGAAAATACTACGGAAGAATATGACTCTGTGGTGGTTACTAAAGGAGAGTCAGAGCCATTTCTTGTGCCGATGAATATGAATTTGTCGCTGAACACCCATATTCAAGAGGCAAGAGTATTTGAACAGAACTTGAGAAACTTGAAAGGAAAACTCTATGTGAAGGATGGTATATTGGTATTGGAAGAGATGGGCTTTGTTTGCAATGCAGCCAAGTTGCAGTTGACGGCGATGTATCGTACGCCACGCAGAAACCATATCTATGTGGGTTTGGATTATCACATGATAGATATTCATATAGAAGAGTTGGTACAAATGTTGCCTCAACTGGACACAATAGTGCCTATGCTGAAATCTTTTAAAGGTAATGCGGAGTTCCACTTGGCAGCAGAAACCTACACCAATGCCCAATATAAAATAAAACCATCAACTTTGCGAGGAGCATGTAGTTTGACGGGGAAAGATTTGGTGGTGATGGATAGTGAAACATTTAGTATGCTTTCAAAAAAATTACTATTCAATAAGAGAACAGAAAACATAGTGGATAGTATTTCCGCAGAAATAACAGTGTATAAGAAGGAAATAGATGTATATCCGCTTTGTGTAACAATGGATAATTACAAAGTGGCTTTAGGAGGACGTCATAATTTGGATATGACATTTAATTATGATGTGAATGTGTTGTCTCCTATTTATTTGGGTGTAAATGTGTCGGGAAGCATAGATGATTTGAATATTAAATTGACAAAATGTAAATATGCGAAAGACTTCCGTCCAACTGCACATGGGAAAGTCTCTCAACAAACTGCTGAGTTGCGAAATATTATTAGAGAATCAATGCGTAAAAATGTAAAAATAGAATAATTATGAAAAAATCAATTTTAGTGAGCTTAATGCTTTGTATGATGATGGCTTGTACCAATCAAAACCCTTTGCTCGTGGAGCAAAATACACCTTATGGTGTGCCCGCTTTTGATAAAGTAAAGAACGAACACTATATGCCTGCTTTTGAGCAAGCTATAGCAGATAATAAGGCTGAAATAGATGCAATCGTGAATAACCCTGAGGCACCGACTTTTGCAAATACTATTGAAGCATTGAATCGCAGTGGTGAATTGCTGGATAAAGTGGTAGGTGTGTTCTTTAACGTATTGGAGGCAGATGGCAATGATGAAATGAATAAGATTGCCGAAGAGGTGACTCCTTTGTTGTCGGAATTGAGTGATGGAATAATCTTGAATGATGCTTTGTTTCAACGTGTGAAAGCAGTGTATGAACAACGTGAAACTTTGAATTTGAATGCTGAACAAATGCGTTTGCTGACGGAAACGTTTAAGTCATTTGCTAACAATGGTGCTAACTTGCCTGAAGAAAAGAAAGCACGATTGAAAGAGATTAACCAAGAATTGGGTTTGTTATCGTTGCAATTTGGAAACAATGTGGTAGCAGAAACAAATGCATATCAATTGTTTATCACTGATGAGGCAGAACTCAAGGGCTTGCCAGAAAGTGCCAAGGCAGCCGCA
This sequence comes from Paludibacteraceae bacterium, assembly GCA_045601825.1. Taxonomy (GTDB): domain Bacteria; phylum Bacteroidota; class Bacteroidia; order Bacteroidales; family Paludibacteraceae; genus Colicola. Next base: position 81,884 of record JAZSAI010000003.1, read on the forward strand.
AGAGAAGAGGCCGTAGCAGCAGGTCGTCCAGATGCGTGGCTGTTTACCCCAAAACGTACGAGTTTCACTCCAGTACTACAATATTGTGAGAATCGCGATTTACGTAAGGAACTGCTTATGGCATATACTACCCGTGGCAATCATGACAATGAAAATGATAATAAGGATATTATTGTGAGGACGATGCAATTGCGCGTGGAGAAAGCACAATTGTTTGGCTACACTAATCCTGCTGACTATATTCTAGCGGATTGTATGGCGAAAGATGCAAAGACTGTAGATACTTTCTTGGAGTCGGTCTGGGAACCAAGTTTGAAAGCTGCAAAGCGTGAAGCGGCAGAACTGCAGAAACTATTGAGTGAAGATTTACCAGGCGAGAAATTGCAACCATGGGATTGGTGGTACTACACAGAGAAGTTGCGTAAAGCAAAATATGATTTGAACGAAGAAGAGTTGAAACCTTATTTTGAATTGAGTAACGTGCGCCAAGGTGCATTCCAATTGGCACACAATTTATTTGGAATTAATTTTGAGAAATTAGAAGGCATGCCTGTGTATAACCCAGAGGTGGAGGTTTTTAAGGTAACTTATGCTGATGGTAGTCTGGTGGGTATCCTTTATACAGATTATTTCCCACGCGCTGGTAAACGTCCAGGTGCATGGATGAATAATATCTGTAATCAATACGTTGATGCAGAGGGCGTGGATCATCGTCCAGTGATCATCAATGTGGGTAACTTCAACAAACCAACACAAGGCAATCCATCGCTCTTGTCAATGGATGATGTAGAGACCCTTTTCCACGAATTTGGACATGCATTGCACGGATTGTTGTCAAAAGCGACGTACAAATCATTGGCAGGAACAAATACGCCGCGTGACTTTGTGGAGTTGCCATCGCAGTTTATGGAGAATTATTGCTATCATCCGCAAATTATGAAGACTTACGCTTTTCACTATCAAACAGGTGAGGTGATGCCTGATGAGTTGATAGCTAAGATTAACAAGGCAAGCACCTTTAACGAGGGTTTTGTGATGACAGAGTTACTGTCAGCATCTATCTTGGACATGGATTATCATAAGATGACTACTACAGATACATTTGATGTGAATGCTTTTGAAGATGCTTCTATGGAGAAGATGCAAATGATACCTGAGATAATCACCCGTTATCGTTCAACCTTCTATAACCATATATTTACAACTGGTTATGCAGCAGGTTATTATAGTTACACATGGTCGGCTGTATTAGATGCAGATGCGTTTGCTGCGTTTGTAGAAACTGGTGATATTTTGAATCCAGAAGTGGCTAAACGCTATTTGCATTTATTGGAACAAGGTGGTACTCGCGATGCACAAGAATTGTATCTAGAGTTCCGTGGTAAACCTGCTGATCCTAAATATTTATTACAAAAGAAAGGTTTTTAATTGAAGTATTTCTTAAGAAATATATCTCAATCTAACATCCTACGAACAGTACTTAGTATTCTTTTTGGGATGTTTTTTTGGGTTAGTTCGGTGATACAAGCAGAGTCTTTTATACTTATTCTTGTTACATTCGTTTTTACGATATGTAATGCTATGCTATTGTCAATAGTATATGGTAAATTGGAGATTACCAACTTGCCATCCCTTTTTGTGGCGATTACTTATTGGATAAGCATATCTGCAGTATCATTTTTGCACCCATACTGGCAAGGACAGGTGCTAATTGCTAGTATTTTAGTTTCTTTATTAATATTGGGAGACGTAGGTTATCAACATCAAGATGCAACGGAAGAGAGTTTTTTGTCTACTTTTATTGTGTGTATTGTTTCGTTATTGATATGTCAAGCTCTCATAGGAGTTCTAATAATATGGCTGTATCTATTATCCAAGCGAATGTTGACATGGCGTAGTTGGATAGCTTCAATGATTGCTATTATTGTGGTAGTATTGTATAGTGGTATAAGTCATTATTTAGGATGGATTATTTTTCCTAGTATACTATGTGATTTTTTTTACAATAAGGATGCTTGGATAGTAATTGTATTGTTGGGAGTTATAGGTACAATAACATATCTTACAATAAAGAAAAGCAGTATAGGTTCGGGAATTGCTTATCTTACAGCTATTATTACAATGTTTGTGATGGGTATTGTTCAACTATATTTTAGTTGATTGTATTCAACAAGACATAAATACCCAAAAATGGGTATTGTGCATATTGAAAAAATCGAGTAATTTTGCAGCGTGAATCGGAGTGTTTCGGAATATATAGAGAATGGAATCCAAATCCAGGAAGTAGATGCTCGGGACTTGGAGACACAGTTAGTGCGTACCGCAGCGCTGATGGATAGGCATCAGCCGTTTGTTGTTCTCTTGACACATTATCAAGACCTTCTGCAAACCGATCATAGGCTCAACTATCCCCTACTGAGCAAACTTTTTGGTGTCCACATAGGACTCATTGAGGATAAAGCAGCTATCTTAGCCGAGCAAGAGGGTTTCCGTCATGTGCATGTTGCATATGGCAAAGATGTAGAAGAAGCTATTTCACATATCATAGATGTAATCATTACGCTGCCCAATGTGCGCGAGTTATATTCCAAGCGATATATGGCCATTCGCCTGTTGGAACGTCCTGATGAGATGTTGGCACTGCTACCACATTCCGAAGAATTGATTCGCGTAGCCAACCATGAGCGCGAAGGGTTGCAGCAGGAATATGGGATGTCTGCTAAAGAAGTGATAGCACAAGCGCGTCGGGGTTTTGTGCATGGTGCACTTGAAGAAACACTCACCCACGCCAAGAATGATACTGGGCACTCATTGGCAGATAAAATAGATAAGGTGCTGACCAACAGATGGTTGGGATTGCCAGTACTCATGTTGGTGCTGTATGTGGTCTTTGAGTGTACTTTTACTTTGGGTGCTTATCCACAAGAGTGGATAGCCAATGGAGTAGAGGCATTGGCAGAATGGCTACGTGGGTTGATGCCGATGGCGTGGTGGAGTAGCATGCTGATAGATGGGGTGGTAATGGGTATAGGTGCGGTATTGGCATTTCTGCCTAATATCATTATCATGTTTTTCTTCCTCAGTATAATGGAAGACTCGGGTTATATGGCACGTGCTGCATATATGATGGATAAAATGATGCACCGCATTGGTTTGCACGGAAGTTCGTTTATCCCGATGCTGATGGGCTTTGGGTGTAATGTACCTGCTATTATGGCTGCTCGTGACATCACTAATAAGAAAGACCGTGCTATCACGATGATGATGGTGCCTTTTATGAGTTGCTCGGCACGCCTGCCCGTGTATATGCTGTTTGTTGGAGCATTTTTTGCCGAGCAAAAAGCGATTGTGATGCTCTCCCTATACATAATAGGTATATTACTGAGTATTGTATTTGCTTGGATAATGCAACATATGCCTGCATTTCGTCAGCCTAAACATGACTATGTGAGTGAATTGCCACCATATCGTCGTCCGACCTTACGCAATACGGGCTTGCATATCTGGGAGCGAGTCGCGGACTATTTACAAAAGATACCAGCTGTAATCATTTGGGCAAGCGTGATTATTTGGGCACTGACCTATTTCCCTACAGGTAGTATGGAGAATATGGAGGCGAGTTATTTAGCCACTATTGGACATTGGCTGGAGCCCGTGATGCGTCCGCTGGGATTTGATTGGAAGATGTCGGTCTGCTTGCTCACAGGACTACCAGCCAAGGAGGCGATAGTATCTACAATGGGGATTCTATATCCAGCGGAATCTGCATTATCGGCGTTTACACCAGTCACAGCATATGCGTTTATGGTGTTTGTACTGTTGTATTTCCCTTGCGTGGCTACCATAACTACATTGCGTCGCGAAATTGGTGCAAAGTGGGCATGGTATAGCGTAGCACAATCGCTGGTATTAGCGTGGCTGCTGAGTTTTATGATATATCAAATAGGAAGTTTGTTTTGATTATGAAAGTTACAAAGATTATATTAGTTGTATTTTTGGCTGTACAGCCTTGGGTATGGGCGAGTGCGCATGCGTGGGGTACGGTGCTAGATGATAAAGGCGAACCATTGGTAGGTGCTAATGTATACTGGGCAGGTACCACATTGGGAGTAGCAACCGATGTAGATGGTCGATTCCAATTAGAGCCCGTAAAGAGCACTAATCTATTGGTTACCAGTTTTATGGGCTTTCACAATGACACAACTGAGGTCACTTCACATAGCGAACTAACGATTGTGTTGGTTAGCGATTTGTTGCTTGAAGAGGTGGATATTGTAGAACGCAAGATGGCTGTGCTTCGTTCGCGCATTTCTCCTCTTACTACAGAAACGCTTACTGGTGAAGCTCTTTGTATGGCAGCTTGCTGCAACCTGAGTGAGAGTTTCGAAACTAGTGCTTCGGTGGACGTGGCATACTCCGACGCTGCTACAGGGGCAAAGCAAATTCGTTTGCTCGGATTGAGCGGTACGTATGTACAAATGCTCACCGAGAACACCCCAAATATTCGTGGATTAGCACAGGCATTTGGTATGGAATATATTCCTGGTCCTTGGATGGAAGCTATACAAGTGAGCAAAGGTACTTCATCGGTGCTTAATGGCTATGAGGCTATAGCAGGACAAATCAATGTGGAGTACTTGAAGCCGCAGACCCAAGACCCAGTCGCACTCAACGCGATGATTAGTACCGAAACACATGCCGAAGTGAATGTCACTGGCGGGTGGGATATTAACGATAAAGTATCAACTGGTGTGCTTTTCCACGCACAAAATATGTCGCTCGAATTAGATCATAACCACGATGGATTCTTGGATATGCCCAAGAACACCAACGTGAACTTGCTCAATCGATGGTATATCAGAGATGGTGATTATACTGGACAAATCCTCGTGCGCGGACTGTATGATCACCGCATAGGTGGACAAACCAAGGAGGCAGTTACTGTTGCGCCTACACCTTATCATATTGACCTTAATACTTGGCGCGTAGATGGATTTATGAAGAATGGCTATGTATTTGACCAAGAGACAGGTATGTCCATTGGTATTATTGCTTCAGCTTCGTATCATAACCAACAAAATTCCTATGGTTCGCGCCAATGGAATGCGGCGCAAACCAATGCCTACCTGAATGCCATTTTCCAAACCTCGTTTGATGATTCAGCAACTGACCTATGGGATGATCACTCTCACAATCTCTCTGCAGGTCTAAGTGTAAACTACGATGGTTATCAGGAGGAGTTATCTTTGGTTTCTCCAATCGATAATCTCAACCGTTGGGAGATGACACCTGGTGTATTTGCAGAATATACCTATACTTATAAGGATAAGATAACCTTGCTTGTGGGTATACGCGAGGATTATTCTACGCGCTATGGTTTCTTTACAACGCCTCGTATGAACTTGCGTTATGCACCATTTGAGTGGTGGACATTACGTGGTTCGGCGGGTTTAGGATATCGTTCACCTAATGCTATTGCCGATAATGCAGCCTATTTGTCAAGCAATCGAATATATCATTTTGATAAGGTGAATTTAGCTCAAGAACGCTCGATGAATACAGGACTTTCTACTGTCTTCTATATCCCTATTGGCAACAAAGAATTGCAACTGTCGGGTGAATACTACTATACGAAATTCTTAGACGGTGTAATAGCCGATATGGACCGCGATTTACATGGTGTAACTTTGTATAATATGCACGATGTAGCAGATGCGCAATACTTCTCGCACAACTGGCAGGTCGAAGCCAACATGGAGATATTACGTGGTTGGACCATGACAGCAGCATTCCGCTATACGGATGTGAAACAAACTTCGTTTAATACGACAGCCAATGAATGGCAACTGCGCGACAAACCATTGCAGAATAAGTTCAAGGGTATCATCACTACCAGTTATCAAACCCCGCTGAAGACGTGGCAGTTTGACTTGACAGCGCAATTCAATGGTGAAGGTCGTATGCCTGATGGTTTTGTGATACCAGAGGGCAGTAAGCAGTATAGGATACATAATGGATACACATATCATAAGTGGTATCCACAGTTATTGGGACAAGTAACTAAGTTCTTCCGCACATGGTCTATCTACCTTGGTGCAGAGAATATGACCAATTTTACGCAGGATAATCCGATTGTAGGTGAACGGGTTGCTACGAAAGAAGGACATCAATTTGTTAATCCTCACGCTGCTAACTACGATGCCTCCATGATTTGGGCTCCCATCCACGGATGGAAACTGTATCTGGGATTCCGTTGGGCGCTAGAACGTGCAGAATAATTTTGAATTAAGAATTACTGAATATGAAAAGACTAGTTATTTCCCTTTTGGCGATTATGCCGATGGCATTTATGCTCTCTACGGCAGAGGCAAAGCCTAATAAACAGAAGGTAGTGTTGTATGTACATCTGCACTGTCAGGACTGTTGTGATAAAATCATGAAAAACATTGCTTTCGAGAAAGGTGTAAAAGACATTGTTTTTGACATGGAGGAGCAAACGGTAACCGTAACTTATGACGCAAATAAAACGGATGTGCCTACTTTGCAAAAAGCATTTGCCAAGATTGGTAAACCTGCTACAACTCACAAACCAGAGCATAACCAACACGAAGAGCATCACCATCATCATCATTAAAAATAGAGCGATTAAGATTTGAGTTTCAAGGAGTATCTACCATATTACAAACGCAATCTTGGCGTGGCATTACCAGTGATGTTGACCCAATTGGGTGCATCGCTGGTAGGTTTTTTCGATTCTATTATGGTTGGACATTATGCCACAGTTGATTTAGCTGCGGTCAGTTTTGCCAATGCAATCTTCTTCACGGTCATGGTCTTTGCTATGGGGGCACTAATGGGTCTCACTCCGCTCGTGGGTATTCAAGTGGGTGAAATGGCACACACTACTGAAAATCAAAGCATTATTCAGCGTCGCATAGCATCGTTGTTTCAAAATGGAATGTTATTCACGATATTGCTGAGTGTATTGATGCTCATCCTATTGTCAGCGTGTATTCCTTTTTTAGATCGCTTTGGTCAAGATCCTGATGTGATTGAGGTGGCAAGACCTTACTATATCCTCATTGTCATATCGTTGGTACCATTTTTATTTTTCTCTTTCTTCAAGCAGTTTCTTGAGGGGTTGGGTAATACCATGGTGGCTATGGTCATCACTCTGCTGATGAATGGACTCAATATCTTGCTCAATTGGGTATTTATCTATGGCAATTGGGGCTTTGAGCCAATGGGAGCTACGGGAGCAGGTATGGGTTCACTCATTTCTCGTATAGGTATGCCACTCTGTTTCTGGGCGGTTATGGCTTTTCACAAAGAGTGGAAACAGTATCTCAGTATGGCATGGAAGCGTTTCTCATGGCAGCATATTCGTGAACTAGCTAAGATTGGTTTCCCTATCGGTGGTCAAACATTAGTAGAATCTTTCCTTTTTACTGCCTCTTTTGTGATTATCGGGTGGATTAGCAAAGAGGCATTAGCAGCGCATCAGGTGGCAAATCAGATCGCGGATATGACCTTCATGTTGGCGCTTGGTATCGGTTCTGCTACTACTATCCGAGTTTCCCACCAATTAGGTGAAAGCAACCTTCATGGAGTACGTATGGCTAGCAACGCCAGTATTCACCTTGTACTATTGATGAATACGATTGGTGCTGCGCTGATGATAGGATTGCGTGATTATATACCTATTTTATTTACTGAAGATCAAGAAGTTATTGCAATTGCTTCTCAACTCATTGTGGTTGCAGGACTCTTTCAATATGCTGACGGACTGCAAGCTGTTGGTGCTGCTATGTTGCGTGGTATAACTGATGTCAAAGTACCAATGATAATAGCGTTTGTTGCTTATATAGTTGTAGGATTATCGGTCGGATTATTATGCGCTTTCCCATTACAAATGGGAGCTGTGGGAATTTGGATAGGTTTCATTTGTGGGCTGGCACTAGCTGCTACTTGTTTTCATATCCGTTTCCGTAGAAAATATAAAACATTAAAATAATCTTCCAATAAAAAAGGCTGCGTTTAAGCAGCCTTTTTTTGTCACTCAATCGTGTTGCTTTAAGGTAACATAACTACTTCGAATACGTTGCCTGCATCAACTAATTTCTTCAAGGTTGCTTGTACGGTTTCAGCAGTAATTGCCTCTACAGCAGCCTTATAATCAGCAATATAGTTGATACCATTTACATAGTATCTATCCAAGGCGTGCAACCAATAACCATTCTTCTCGAGGTTCTCCTCAAAATCTTTGAGCATTGCCTCTTTCTCCTTATTGAGGTCTTTTGCCAACGGACCATTCTCGACAATAGTCATCACTTCCTCGTGAATAATACTCATCAGTTTGGTTTGCTTCTCTGGGTCGGTATCAAACTGCATAATTAGTACTGCACTTGGCACAGGGCGGATATTCATCCATCCTGCGCAACCTACGCCATACGAACCACCCTCACGCTCGCGGATAGACTCCAAATAGCGAGTAGAAAGGATACGACCAATCATCTCCATATTCAAGTCATTAGCCAAGGTATATGGCATATTGTATGAAGTGTATTGAATACGGTTGCTGGCAGTCTTGATTTCCATCTTTTGGGTGAAATAATTTTGTTGTTTACCCAGAGGAACACGCACTTGATGATCTACTACTTTCTCTTTTTTCTTATTGGCTTTGAGCCCACCCAACCATTGGCACACTTGCGCTTTGAAAGTAGAGTCTTCTGGGTTTACATTGCCCACAAAGAAGAACGTGAAGTCAGCAGGATTAGCAAAACGTGCTTTATACACCTCCAACGCCTTATCCAATGACACTTTTTCAAGAAGTTCCTTAGTGAAAATAACGGTACGTTCAGAATTGTTGCTTGTCATCATTTGGATAGAATCGTTGAACGCTACTTTAGGATTCTTATCGCGGTTAGCCAATTGCGATTCCAAGATACTGATTAGTGTTTGGTAAGATTCCTCATCACGGCGTGGAGCAGTGAAGTACAGGTAATTAAGCTGGAGCAATGTTTCCAAATCTTTTACAGTAGAAGAACCAGATAGACTCTCAGAATTACCACCAATGCTTGGCGAGAGTGATACACGTTTGCCTGTCAAAGCTTTTTGTAAATCGGTAACGTTCATATCCGCCAAACCTGCCAATTCCACGACATCTGTTGCCAACAGTGCAGAAGGCAAATCTTCGGTCTTAACTTGTGAGTAACCACCCAAAGAAGTGGCATAGAATAGAATCTCATCTTGCTTGAAATCAGTAGGTTTAACGATGACACGCACCCCGTTGGAGAGTGTCCACTCGGTAGTACCCAGAATCTCGTTGTATGCTGTCTTGCGGATTTTGCCTGCTTTAGGTGCATTCTCCACCAATGTGGTGCGAATCTCTTCTTCCACAGGTGCTTCGATTGCCTCGTTTTTCACCGCTGCCAACATTTCAATCGCCTCTGTCTCGGTAGGAAGAACGACATTCTCATCTTCGGGCGCTTGGAAAGAGATAATCAAGTTGTGGTCAGTAACCAATTGCTGTGCAATCTGATTAAGCATATCCACATTGATTGCAGGCAGGATTTGTTGAATCATCTCATATTCCCACTTGATACCAGGAATAGGTGAGCCGTCCAAGTAGTGGCGGATATACTCTTGCGCGTGCGCGATATTACGAACGGTGTTGCGCTCGTTGTAGGATTTTTCGTAAGCAGCCAAGGTTTCTTTCTTCACACGGTCTAACTCTGCGTATGTAAAGCCATATCGGCGCATCTTCTCCAATTGGGTGAGTAGGTCTTTGTATGCTTGCACCTCTTGTCCTTGCTTAGCCAAGTAAATAGCAATAAACGCATCTTTCTCCTTTACCAACTCGCCATAATATGACCCTGCACCTACGAACGTCGCCTCTGGTTTCATTGCTAACTCAGAAAGACGATTGTTGAACATATCGCATACAAGTTCAATAGCAATAGTTTGTAGGTAATCTACATTGGTTCCACGCAATTGCTTTGGCAACTGTTCTTTCTTGAACTCCAATTCAATACGGGTGTATTGTGCCTCCTTATCACGCACGACAGCTACGATTGGTTGCTCATTGTCGTTTACTGAGTACAATGGACGCTCGCCACGGTTCTCGCGAGCAGGCACATCTGCCCAGAGAGCTTTAATCTTTTGCTCAACTTGATCTACATCAATATCACCGACCACGATAATCGCTTGGTTGTCTGGTCCATACCATTTCTTATAGTAGTCACGAAGTGCATCGTAAGCAAAATTATTGATAACAGCTGTATCTCCAATCACATCGCGTTTAGCATATTGACTGCCAGGGTATTTGAGTGGGTTAATGGCTTTCCACATGCGGCGGTTGGCTTGTGCTCCAGTACGCCACTCCTCACGGATAACGCCACGCTCTGCATCAATCTCATCTGGCAGTAGCAACAAACCGCATGCCCAGTCGTGCATCACAAGCAAGGCAGAGTCGATGATGCCTTCGCGGGTAGTAGGCACCTCACTGAGGCGATAAACAGTCTCGTCGAGCGAAGTATAGGCATTGATGTTACCGCCGAAGTTCACACCGATAGACTCGAAGTACTCAATGATACCTTTGCCTGCGAAGTGCTCGGTACCATTGAACGCCATGTGCTCCAAGAAGTGAGCCAAACCATTCTGATGATCTTCCTCAAGGATTGCACCTACTGCTTGAGCAATATGGAACTCGGCACGTTGTTTAGGATATTCATTGTGACGGATGTAATAAGTCAGACCATTCTCCAACTTGCCCACGCGCACTGCAGAATCAATAGGCAGTGGTTGTGGTTGTTGCGCTGCCATTGTGAGCGACAACGCCAGCACGAGAGTGCTTAAGATAAATCTTTTCATAACCTTATATATTTTATTGGATCGTTTCACTTGTAGATGGTAGATCTGCAACCTCCTCCGCTTTCTTCTTGCGTGGGGCGCGTTTCTTTTTGGGTTTCTCAGTTTCCGTTTTCACCTTTTCGTTCTCAGCTTGCAGCGCATCGTTGGCAGCAATGATTTCGTCGGTACGACTTGCCCAAGGACGAGGACCCAAGATAGCTTCCACATCATCGGAAGTGATGACCTCTTTTTCAATCAACATCTCTGCCAACTTATTGTGTCCTTCAGCATTCTCTTGCAAAATCTTCTTCGCACGTGCCATCTGCTCGGCGATGATAGCACTGGTTTCGCTGTCAATCACTTCTGCCGTCTTCTCTGAGTAGGGTTTGGTGATACCCATATCGTAGCGACCTGTAGAATCGTAGTAGCTGAGGTTCTTCAGTTTGTCTGACATACCGTAGTACGCTACCATGGCGTATGCCTGTTTGGTAGCACGTTCGAGGTCGTTGAGTGCACCTGTGGAGGTCTGTTGCAGGAATACTTCCTCCGCAGCGCGACCGCCCAAGAGCGAACAGAGATTATCCATGATATGCTCTTTGTTGGTCAGTTGTCGCTCCTCTGGCAGATACCATGCAGCACCTAACGCCACGCCGCGAGGCACGATGGTCACTTTCACGAGTGGGTTGCCCCAACGCAACAGCCACGAGATAGTGGCGTGTCCTGCCTCGTGATAAGCCACCGAACGTTTCTCTTCTTCGGTCATTATCTTGTTCTTGCGTTCTAGACCACCGATGATGCGATCCACTGCATCCATAAAGTCTTGTTTATTGACACTCTTATGGTCATTACGCGCTGCTATCAATGCCGCCTCGTTGCAGACATTCGCAATGTCTGCACCTGAGAAACCAGGCGTTTGTTTCGCTAAGAAGTTGATGTCCAAGTCCTTATCTATCTTGATACCTGCTATATGCACACCAAAAATCTCTTTACGCTCTTGCAAGTCGGGCAACTCCACATGTATCTGTCTGTCAAAACGACCAGCACGCAACAAAGCGGCATCTAACACATCCGCACGGTTGGTGGCTGCCAAAATAATCACACCCGAGTTCGAGCCAAAGCCGTCCATCTCGGTAAGTAACTGATTTAACGTTGATTCGCGTTCATCGTTGCCGCCACCCATCATGTTGTTCTTGCCGCGGGCACGACCTACAGCATCAATCTCATCAATAAAAATAATTGCAGGTGCTTTCTCCTTTGCTTGACGGAACAAGTCGCGCACACGACTGGCACCTACGCCTACAAACATCTCCACGAAGTCGCTACCCGACATCGAGAAGAATGGCACATTCGCTTCGCCTGCTACCGCCTTGGCAAGCAATGTCTTACCCGTTCCTGGGGGACCTACGAGCAGCACGCCTTTTGGTATTTTACCACCCAAATTGGTGTATTTGGTAGGGTTCTTGAGGAAGGAAACAATCTCCTCTACTTCTTGTTTCGCACCCGCTAGACCTGCCACGTCTTTGAATGTGACCTTATCTTTTTTATCCTTGTCGAACACTTGCGCCTTAGCTTTGCCCACGTTGAAGATACCGCCAGGACCGCCACCAGCAGCGTTAGCCATGCCGCGGCTCATCCATACGAAGAACAATACAATCAGCGCGATAGGCAATATATTCACCAATATCATATACCAGTAGTCGCGCGACTTGGCATAGCTAACATCTATCGCCGCTTTGCCTTTGGATTTGCGTTCAACATTCACATTATCAATGTATTTCGCAAACTCTTCTACGGATGGTACTAATGCTTTCAATTTTCCCTTTACGTCTTCGCCTGCCTCTTGGTTGCCAAAGACTAAGGCATAACTCTCTGGACGAATTTTTGCTTCTGCGGTGTTGTCATCGTACACTACTACCGATGCTACAGCATCGTTGTCTATGTATGCTGTAAACTTCGTATAACTCAGGTCTTTATCTGCACCATCTTTTCCTCCTACAGGGAAGAAGAATAGTACCATCAGACCTATCATTACTGCATAATACAACCATGACCAACGTGAGCGTTTAGGCTGTTGGTTCTTTTTGGGTTGTTGGTTGGGTTGTTTAGGTTTCTGTTCTGCCATATTACTCTAATTCAAAATTCTTAATTCAAAATTACACATCCGCAATCTCCGTAATCTTTCCATCTGCCCACAGATGTTCGATATCGTAGTAGGCACGTGGCTCACGTTGCATGATATGTACAAATATCGTACCATAATCCATTGCTATCCACTCTGCGTTATCTCTGCCGTCCACTGCTAATGGGTGCACATGTGTTTGTGTGCGTACAAAGCTATCCACTTCATCTGCGATAGCTACTACTTGCACATTTGAGCCGCCTTCAGCAATAATAAAATACTCGGCTGGTGCCTCTTTTAGTTTGCGCAAATCTACAGTTACAATGCGTTGTCCCTTACGATTTTGAATTCCCTCTACAATCGTTTCTACTAATTTCTTTGTCGATACTTCTTTTTTCATTATGATTATATTTCTATTTCTCTTGTTTTTATACTCTTTCTTTTTTCCGTTTTCCCCTTTCCTGCAAATTCCTTGCCAAAACCTACTCATCTGCCATTTTGGCACATTTCCGCAAATTATTAAGAAAGTGCAAAGATACTACAAAATTTGCAAATGTGCAAGAAAATAACGATTTTTTTCACTATTTTGTGGATAATGGACGCTCATGAGGGCTATGGGACGGCATTTCGCCTATTGGATATGGGACGCGTGATCCTACGGTGAAGGTGGCTAAATGTTACGTTTATCCTACGTATATCCTACGTATATCTTACGTATATCCTACGTAAATAGTACGTAATAGGTAAGAGATTGATAGGTTCTCCTCTGCCTCTAAACAAGTCGGGTGGCTTCCCTTCATTACCCCATAGCCCACAAGGCGTCCCATATCCAATAGGCGGCACACCGTCCCTTATCCCGAAAATAACGATTTATTCGCTCTTTTGCTTGCGCATATGCATTTTTTTTACTACCTTTGCACCCGATATTAAACAATGGACTCCTATAGCGAAGCGTCCTATAGCTCGCAGGGCGTCCTATAATCAACAACGAATATGTTTATCATCGGCATTGCAGGCGGTACCGGTTCAGGAAAAACAACCGTGGTACGTAAACTTCTAGAGCGTCTCCCAAAGGGAGAAGTCGTAGTCATTCCACAAGACTCGTATTACAAGGATAGTAGTCACGTACCTGTAGAGGAACGTCAAAATATCAATTTCGACCACCCCGATGCCTTTGAGTGGCCTTTGCTCGCAAAGCATATTGAGCAACTCAAAAAAGGGCAAGCCGTGGAGCAACCTATCTACGATTATATCACTTCCTCTCGCCTCAATGAAACGGTACATGTTGAGCCAAAGGAAATCATTATCGTTGAGGGAATTATGGCACTCCGCGACTACCATCTTCGCCAGCAGATGGACCTCAAGATTTTCGTAGATGCTGATGCCGATGACCGTCTGATTCGCGTAGCTCAACGCGATATCGTTGAGCGTGGACGCACGATTGAAGCAGTGATGGAGCGTTACCAACGCGTACTCAAGCCTATGCACGAGCAGTTCATAGAGACATGTAAACGCTATGCCGATGTGATCATTCCACAAGGTGGACACAACAACGCTGCTATCAATATGCTTGTAAAATTTATCAAACAAGAACTCAAAGAAAAGGCACATAACCAATAGCCAATAGCCCGCAGGGCGTCCAATAGGCGGAACGTCTTCCAATTACCAAATGTTATACCTTCAACTCTTTTGGACTTATCTCAAGATTGGTACTTTCACCATTGGTGGAGGTTATGTAATGCTGTCCATGATAGAGCGTGAGATTGTGGTTCGCAAAGGTTGGATTGATCGAGAGGAATTCATGAATATGATTGCTTTAGCGCAAGCAGCGCCTGGACTTATTGCGGTGAATTCGGCTATTTTTATAGGTTGGCGCATTGGTGGTTGGCGTGGTGTGATTGCTACGGTATTGGGTGCGGTACTCCCATCTTTCCTCATCATCTTAGCAATAGCCATGGTCTTCCAGAATTACAAAGACTTACCTGCAGTGGAGGCTGTGTTCAAGGGTATTCGTCCTGCTGTAGTGGCACTGATAGCTGCGCCACTGATTAGTATGGCAAGCAGCGCAAAAATCACGTGGGCGACCGCCATCATACCCATTGCGGGCGCACTACTGATATGGCTCGGAGGGCTATCGCCTGTATGGATTATTTTGGTCACGGTATTGGCAACATTGCTCTACACGTGGCTGAAAGAAAGGAGGAAGACATGATTTATCTGCAATTATTTCTTAGTTTTCTGAAGATAGGTCTCTTCGGTTTTGGTGGTGGATTGGCGATATTTTCGTTGATTCAACACGAGATAGAGGTGCATGGTTGGATGACGCAAGAGGAGTTTGTAGATATCCTTGCAGTGAGTCAAGTCACTCCAGGACCTATTGGAATCAACTGTGCTACCTATGTTGGTTATACTGCCACAGGCAGTGTGTGGGGGAGTTTGCTAGCTACTATCGCCATCATTATTCCCAGTCTAATTATCATGCTATCTATTTGTAAGGTATATTTTGTCATAAGTACCCGATTTCAATACAATATTTACTTCAATCGTACTATGCACATGTTGCGTTTGTCGGTATTGGGTATGATTGGTGCGGCGGCCCTATTGCTTATGAAGCCAATAGGGCAACCATCTGTCAGCTTTATTGACTGGCGCAGTTGGACAATCTTTGCAATAGTCTGCTTGTTCACAGTCTTGCCAATGTTCTTCAAAAAGCCCGATTCCAACGATAAAAATGCACAAAAAAAGAGTGCCGCTTTTCTCAAGTCAGCACTCAGTTTCCTCTCTCACCCAATCATCTTGATTGTCTTAGCGGGTGTAGCAGGCTTTCTAATTTACCGATAACAATCTGTTATCCGAGATAAGTCTTCAAAATACTACTTTGTGGATTATGCTTCAATTTTTTGATGGCTTTCTCCTTGATTTGTCGAACACGCTCACGAGTTAAGTTGAGTTCGATACCTATTTCCTCCAACGTCTTCTCTGGCACACCAATACCGAAGAAGTTTCGGAGGATATCAGCCTCACGAGGATGTAGTTGCTCTAACGCGCGGTCAATCTCACGTGATAGCGATTCATTAATCAGTCTGTGATCTGCATTGGGAGAATCTTCATTCACCATCACATCAATCAAACTGTTTTCTTCTCCTTCTACGAAAGGAGCATCTACACTCACTTGACGTCCTGACATCTTGAGCGTGTCTGCAATTTTGTCAACAGGTAAATCTAGGATTTCTGCTAATTCTTCGGCGCTCGGTCTACGTTCATGTTCTTGTTCGAAACGTTGATAAGCTTTGTTAATTTTGTTGAGCAAGCCAGACTGGTTTAGTGGCAAGCGCACGATACGTGCTTGCTCTGCAAGAGCTTGCAGGATGGATTGACGAATCCACCATACAGCGTATGAGATGAATTTAAAGCCACGTGTCTCATCGAATTTTTCTGCTGCTTTGATAAGCCCAAGGTTGCCTTCGTTAATTAGGTCAGGAAGACTAAGACCTTGATTTTGATACTGTTTTGCTACAGAGACAACGAAGCGTAAGTTGGCACGTGTTAACTCCTCAAGGGCAGCTCTATCGCCATTTCGGATACGACCAGCCAATTCCACCTCACGATCAACCGAAATAAGTACTTCTTGACCAATCTCTTGAAGATACTTGTCAAGTGAAGCAGATTCACGGTTGGTAATGGATTTTGTGATTTTTAACTGACGCATGTGTACAGTTAAGTTTTAATAATTAATGGTTAATAATGAATAGCAATCATAATTCTTAATTATCATTGCTTTGTGATCCGGTCGGGATTCGAACCCGAGACCCACAGCTTAGAAGGCTGTTGCTCTATCCAGCTGAGCTACCAGACCCCATGTGTTTACGCACAAAACTACCTGTGTAGGCACACAAAATAGTGCCTACAAAGGCAATTTGGGCACAAAAGTACTGCTTTTTTAGGACTTATGCAAATTTTTTGACAAAAATCTGCAATTTTTTTACAAAAGTTGATCAAAAAGCTTTTGCAAGTCAGGCTTGCGAATAGCACCCACTTGACGGTGAACCAACTCCCCTCCCTTAAAGAATAAGATGGTTGGAATGTTCATAATACCGTATGCAGCACATGTCTCATCGTTGTCATCTACGTTTACTTTGCCTACGATGATACGATCTGCATACTCCTCTGCCAATTCATCAATGATTGGAGATATCATCTTACATGGACCACACCATGGTGCCCAAAAATCTACTACGAGGGGCTTACCCTCTGCTAACAACTCTTGAAAGTTAGCATCTGTAATCTCTTTTGCCATAATTGTTATATTTTTATCTTTTTATTTTCAATCTTTCCTTCCAGTAGCATATCTGTAATCGAATCCTCTATGATTGTTTGTATAGCACGCTTCAATGGGCGAGCTCCATACTTACTATCTTGTGCACTCTCCAAAATACGTTGTTTAGTCTTCTTTGTTAGGTACAGAGTGTATCCCATGGCAGCTAAACGTTGTTTTAAGGGGCGTAATTCAAGCGTCAAAATCTGTGCCAGAGCTTCATCGCTAAGAGGATGAAATACTGCTATATTATCCAATCGGTTGACAAATTCAGGTGGGAAGGTGCGGTTCAATGCCTTTGTCAGTATATATTCCGACTGCTGCTCATCCATCTCATGGGAGCCAAATCCTATGCCCGTACCAAAATCATTCAACTGACGTGTTCCTACATTGCTAGTCATAATGATAATGGTGTTACGGAAATCCACTACGCGACCCTGACGGTCTGTCAGGCGACCTTCATCCATTACTTGTAGTAGGACATTGAATATGTCAGCATGAGCTTTCTCTATCTCATCAAATAGGACAATAGAATAGGGCTTACGGCGTACTGCTTCGGTTAATTTGCCACCTTCTTCATGAGCGATATATCCTGGAGGAGCACCCACTAGCAAACTAACTGTATGCTTCTCTATAAATTCCGACATGTCGAAACGTATAATCGCATCACGACTTCCGAACATCTCTTCTGCTAAGCATTGTGCCAAATGTGTCTTGCCCACACCAGTAGGACCTAACAAAAAGAATGACCCAATTGGCTTATTTGGGTTACGTAATCCCATACGCGAACGTTGAATAGCTTTGACGATAGTGTCAATGGCCTTATCTTGTCCAATCACGCGTTGCTTGATAATATTACCCATCTTATGCAAGCGTTCGCCTTCTGCTTGGGCTACACGCTGAACGGGTACTCCTGACATACGACTAACCACAAATGCCACATCCTCCTCCGTCACTATTTCAACTCTATCGGAGTTCCCAAAATATCTTTGATTTTTTTTGAGAACGGAGGCATCGTGTACCTTATCAATAACGTTGCTCTTAATCTTTGTGCGCGATTGCCGAACGTGAGCTCCTGTTTCATCCATTGCGTCAATTGCTTTGTCTGGGAAGAAACGATCGGTGATATATCGATCGGTCAACTTGATGCATGCGTGCAACGCCTCCTCTGTATATTGCACACGGTGAAATGCGCCATACACTTCGCTAATACGTGTGAGTATAGTGTAAGTCTCTTCGCTAGAGGTAGGCTGTACCATCACCTTTTGGAAACGACGCTCCAAAGCACCATCTTTTTCAATGGATTTGCGATACTCGTTAATCGTGGTAGCACCTATACATTGTACTTCTCCACGTGCTAGAGCAGGTTTCAATATATTTGCCGCGTCCAACGAACCTTGTGCATTACCTGCACCCATAATCGTGTGAATTTCATCTACAAACAGGATTATTTCTGGGTGTTTGTGCAGTTCGTTGATAACCGACTTCATACGTTCCTCAAACTGTCCTCGATATGTAGTCCCTGCCACCATTGAAGCAATATCTAGAGATAAGATTCGCTTTCCTATTAAAGCACTAGCTTCGCCACTCTCAATGCGTAATGCCAATCCTTCTACAATAGCTGACTTACCCACACCGGGCTCGCCTATCAATATAGGATTATTCTTCTTCCTACGAGATAGAATCTGTACTACACGTTCAATTTCTGCTTGGCGTCCAATCACAGGGTCTAGTTCCCCATTATGGGCTTGGGCAGTCAAATCTCTACCATATTTGTCCAGTGCAGGTGTACCATTCTTATTGGCTTTAGTTCTTGTCTCCTGACTCTTAGTTCCCCACTCAAACGGTTGTTCGCCAGTAAATTCTGACTCTAGATTATTACCGTCTTGGGGCAAGGCTTGTGGTTTCGGATATAATTGTTCAATGCGCTCATAATCAATGCCAAACTGTTGCTCTATAAACATGGTAGGATAGTTTACACGCTCTCGTAGCATGGCTAGCAGTAGATGTGCTGAACCACATTCATCTGCATGATATAGTTTAGTTTCTATGAGCATTAGTCGCAGGATGCGTTCACTCGCACGCGACATTTTTGTACTTTGGCTCGTCGCACTTTGCATCAATCGTTCGTCAATCGAACGTTTCAGTTCTACAGGATTCATTCCTGCTTGCATGAGCAGTTCAAAAGCCTTTCCTTCTGCTAAACGCAGAATGCCCAACATTAAGTGATCAGGCAGTATCTCATTGTTGCCTAATCGTTGTGCTTCTTGCTGAGCGTAAAGTAATATTGTATGTAGGTTATTTGTTTGTTGCATATTTCTAATATCTCAACTCTCAACTACTTATAAAAATGCCATGCAGCTCCAGCTCTAAACATATCAGGGCCCATAGGATAGTTGGGCATCTCAAAATATTGTTTATTCATAAAGGATGCGTTGAAATGTTGGTATTGGGCAAATAGTTTCAAACGCAAACTACGCACATAGAAATTGGCATAAACGTTTATTACTGGATAATCACCTACTTCTTCTGTATTTTGTACGCAGAATTGTCCTAGTGCCGGATTCAAAATGGGTGCATTATATTTGGTAAAGAAACGCATATCTACACCTATTTGCACGTCCAATGCCTTAAACCAACATCCATGATAGTATAGGTTGTGATATAGTGTAAGCATAGGTAGTGGCAGAGATGTTGATGATGAGTGTTGATATACCACATGATTGTCCAGATTCACCCAAGGCGTGGTTACATTTAGTTGCAAATCGGCTGCCAATACTTGTATGCTACCATCCAATTGTTTAGGTATTCCATCTGTGTCAAAATAGATATGTTTGGTGATATTCTCAAACGATACATTTAGTTTGGGCTGTACCCATTGTGTGGGATATGCAATTTCTCCGCCTATGTACAGGCGCAAGGTCTTCTGAAAATTATTATCCCAACGATAGTGATTGCTGCGGTAGTGCTGCAGGTAATAGTCGGGTGTCTCACTTCTGAGGAAGGCTTTAGCAGCGATAGTCATGGAGTCTTTACCCAACCGAAAACCTGCATCCACATGCCCATTTACCTGAAACTCTCCTATTTTATAGCCGAATAAACATACATTACCATCAAATCCATAATGTATATGCTTACCGCGATGTTTATACAACGCACCACCTACATAGGTGTTGTTAGTCCATTGTACACCATATAGTGTGTCGGGCATCAGATGCAATGTGTTTGCCATTACACTATTATACGGGTTACCCCATGGCTCTAAGTTTACAATGTTTTCTGTTTGTCCTATAGCGGAAATATGCCGTTGACATTCGTTCATAGCATATACCATTGCGCCAAACTGCAATAGGGTGTTAAATTCCTCTTCAAAGGTTACTGCCAACGTGTTTTTGATGGTCAAACAAGCTGCTGAGTCGTTGGTAGCCATTGGGTTACGGTAGGTGTTTGGCATGATGCTTTGTGTTGCCGATTTCTCTACATAACGTTTGGTTGCGTCATTGACTTCAAATATATGACGGAATGTTGTTACGGGGACATATTCAATCTTTATCGAATCTTTTTTCACCCATTCGCCCTCTTCGTTGCGCTCACGATAGTTTACTTTACGTTCTCGCTCCACGCAGATACTATAGTAATGATTCAAATACCCAGATAGATAACGTAATGCTGACATTCCTTGCATTTTTACAGGCATATCTTCGGGTTTTAATATGCCTTGCAAATCATTAGGATTGCTCAATCCCCCATTTTCAAAGTTGCTTAATGTATTCCATGTAAAGGATGACTGCAGAGAGTAGTGGTCACCATTATATGACCCAAATACTGACCCGAATACGGTTTTACCTTCTTGATTAGCGAATCTACCATACGAGTTCAGATAATCAATAGTCATTCCCAAATTAGTACGGCGACTCACGTTGCCCGTAAACGAAAAGCTAATATCATTCTGGTCTAGGTTAGTTACGAAACCTTTCTTATATGCAATGGTAGAGTAAGGAGTAGTTGTGTGATAGTATTTAACCTGCTGTGGAGTTACTATATAAGGTGTATAGGCGTCTGCGAATATAAAATCTACGGTCTTTTTGCGATTGAAGTAAATGCGCGACTGACTAGGGGATATAAGGTTAGAATTGGTCACATTAGAGATAGAATAATCATTCAATCTGTCTCGCATAGGGTAGTTTATATACGACGAATCAATGCCTGCTAACGTATCGGCAACGCCTGTCCATTTGTCCAATTGCCATGCACGTATGATAGTCGGTACTGCCTTTTCAGCGGCATATACAACTATTGTACAGCATACCATAAATATGCAACTCCACAAACGATGTAATATGTGTATGTTTTTTTTCAAAGGTTATTGGATGAGTTGTATAGCCAATACTTCCTCATTTTAACAAATGGGGTGCAAAGATACAACAAAAAATGCATATACGCAAATAAAACAAGTTTTTTTTAGTTTCGTCCTTAAAAGAAATGTTCGGACATTATGTAAAGAAACTTCCTTACTTTAAGCGGTGGAGATTTCGTGCGAAGATATTAACTTTGAACAAAATGCTTCAACAATAAAATAGTAAGAGAAAATGTTAAAGCGTAAAAGGTTGTATCTATTTTCTTACTGTAATATGAAAACAAGCTTGTTGGTATTCATATTTTACATAAATACGACCTGCTCTTTGTTCATTCAATAGAACTTGTCCTAAAACCAATTTTAAATTATCTTGCAGCATATACTCACGCGTGCGCGCTACCTTATTAAAACGAAAGTATGCCAAGTCAAAAGTGGTGCCATAGTTGTGGCAAGAATTAGTGGTAGCATTGATATTGCCACTTTTTTGTAGTTGTTTGATATCCTCTTTGGTACGCAGTACGCTGGTGATATAAAACTGATAGTGAGGCAAGCCATTGCGGTGGAGAATATCTGCAAAGCCCTTGCCTATACGTTCTAACTCTGCTGCCGCGGCGGGCACCAGATACGGAATAGAGTGCGTGAGAGAATCCACGATATAGTTGTCATTACTCTTGATGAGCTTCAACTGGCTACGCATACGTGCTGCCTCTTGGCGGTTTTGCGGAGGAGTGCGCAGTCCAATAGCTTGTGCAGCTTGTATTTGCTTGGCTTGTGTGTCGCAGAACTTGTCCTTGTAGCTAAATGTGCGACCAGGATAGGACACCATAGTGTCCTCTATTATTTCAGGAATCGAGTGTCGGGACTCAGATTTATTTCCACAAGCAGAAAAAACAAAGATTAGTCCTGCCAACACTAAAATTAGTCCTGCGTGTTGCAGGACTAATTTGATGTTCAATAGTTGTTCAATATGATTCAACATTGTTCAGTATCGCTTACAAACTCCATTCGAATCCGTCTTTGGTATCCTTGATGGTGAAACCAAGAGTTGTCAGTTCGTTGCGAATCTTGTCGCTGGTTGCCCAATCTTTGTTGCGCTTAGCGTCCAAACGCATATTCAGTAGCATATCAATTGCGCCTTTGTATGCATCCACGCCACCACCATTATCTTGACCTCCATCCAACTGCAAGCCGAGAATATCCATTGCATAGGTCTTCCACACTTCGCGGAGTTCCTTGAGGTCTGCCTCTGAGATAGTGCCTTTGCCGTCGAACACGGTGTTGATGGCGCGTGCAGAATCAAAGAGGTGCGAGATAACAATAGGCGAGTTGAGGTCATCATCCATTGCCTCTTGGCAACGTTCGCGTAGGTTACCAATCTCTACGGTAGTAGTGGCTGATGCTTGCAACTTCATCAGGCGTTGATATGCTTCTGTCAATCGACCTAATCCTTTTTCCGCTGCCACCAGTGCTTCGCTGGAGAAGTCCACAGTGGAACGATAGTGTGCCATGAGAATAAAGAAACGGATGGTCATTGGCGAGAATGGTTGCGAGAGCAACTCATGATTACCTGAGAAGAATTGTTCGAGGGTAATGAAGTTGTTGTAGCTCTTACCCATCTTCTTGCCTGCGATGGTGATCATATTATTGTGCATCCAGTAGTGGACAGTATCGTGTCCAAGTGCAGCGCAACTCTGTGCGATCTCTGCCTCGTGGTGGGGGAACATCAGGTCCATTCCTCCGCCGTGGATGTCGAATTGTTCGCCAAGGTACTTGGTCCCCATTGCAGAACACTCCATATGCCAGCCAGGAAAACCTTCGCTCCATGGACTGGGCCAGTGCATGATATGCTCTGGCGATGCTTTTTTCCAAAGTGCGAAATCGTAACTATGTTTTTTCTCTTGTTGGCCATCCAGTTCGCGTGTCTCGGTGACGATGTCTTCGAGGTTGCGACCAGAGAGCTTCCCATATGGGAAATCTTTGGCATATTTTTCCACGTCCATATACACGCTACCATTGCTCACATAGGCATAGCCGTGGTCCATAATCTTCTGAACGAAAGCAATCTGCTCAATGATATGACCACTGGCATGTGGCTCAATCGAAGGTGGTAGTACGTTCAGCAGTTCCATATCGCGGTGATAGCGATTGGTAAAGTATTGTACTACTTCCATCGGCTCCAATTGCTCAAGGCGTGCTTTTTTGGCTATCTTATCTTCGCCTTCATCAGCATCGTGCTCCAGGTGTCCTACATCGGTGATATTGCGCACATAGCGAACCTTATAGCCCAGATGTTGGAGATAGCGGTAAAGGAGGTCAAACGTGATAGCAGGACGTGCGTGTCCCAAGTGGGCATCACCATACACAGTAGGACCGCAGACATACATGCCTACGTGCCCTTCGTGCAACGGTTTGAAGTATTCTTTTTGTCTACTTAATGTGTTATAAATCTGAAGCATTAGAGCAAGCTTTTTGGATCGAGGTTGTTTTTCTCAATGTCTTTGAAGTAGTTGTAGGTTCCTACTTTGAGTTCGGCGCAAGCTGCCTCGTCTGCCACGATGATACCGTGTTGGTGCATTTGGAGCGCAGAGATGGTCCACATATGTGAGATTGGCTCTTCTACAGCGTGTTGGAGAGCACGTGCTTTGTTGTGACCATTCACCATAATAAGCACCTCTTTGGCATCCATGATGGTACCTACACCTACGGTGAGTGCAGTCTTAGGCACTTTGTTTACATCGTTGTCGAAGAAACGAGAGTTGGCGATGATGGTGTCGGTAGTAAGTTCTTTCTTGCGTGTGCGAGATGTGAGTGAACTACCTGGCTCGTTGAATGCAATATGACCATCAGGACCAATGCCACCTAAGAATAGTTTGATACCTCCGTAGTTCTTAATCTTCTCTTCGTAGCGAGCACACTCAGCTACTAAATCCTCTGCATTACCATTAAGGATATTCACATTCTCAGGACGGATGTCGATATGTGAGAAGAAGTTCTTCCACATGAAAGTATGATAACTCTCTGGGTGATCTTCAGGTATTCCTACATATTCATCCATGTTGAAGGTGACTACATTGCGGAAACTAACTTTACCCTCTTGGTATAGTTTGATAAGATTGCGATACATACCGAGAGGTGAAGAGCCAGTTGGCAAACCTAATACGAAAGGATTACCCTCTTTTGGGGCGAACTCATTGATGCGTTTAGCTACATAGTTTGCTGCCCACTCTGAAAGTAGGTCATAGTTTGGTTGAACGATTAATCTCATGGTTGTGTATGTTTATTGTGTTAATATTTTTTTTGTCGGGAGTCGCGAGGCGGGACCTAATCCACTTTCTGGAGTACAACTGCGCTACGGGCAGGGATATAGAGTTGCAACCATCCTTTGCCTGCTGGCAGATATCCCGTATCGGGTTGTGTGAAGTGCTCCACACTATCGTCCGACAAACCAAAGCCCGCGAACTCTTTGGCGTCGGTATTAAGTACTACTTTATATTTGCCTTCTGGTACAGGGATACCATAGCCCTCGAACGACTTCACTCCATTCCAGTTGAAGACAAACACCAGGTCGCCGCGTTGGAATGCTACCACTTGGTCGCCCTCGTTGTCGCAGAGCTTATCTTCCCATGGAAGATGTGTGCCGTATTGTTTATCTTTGACAGGTGTCAAGTGCTCTCGCAGTAGGTGCACCATCTTCTCGTCGAAGAGATTGAGGCAGGAGAAGAAGTAGCGTGGGTTATCCACCAGACTCCATTGGCGGCGTGCATACTTATGGCTCCAGCCGTTGCCTTGACGGGGGAAGTCAATCCACTCTGGATGACCAAACTCGTTACCCATGAAGGTGAGGTAGCCACCATTGATGGTGGAGGCAGTCACGAGGCGAATCATCTTGTGGAGTGCCAGACCGCGATCAACCATATAGGTGGAGTGACCCTTCTCGAAGTGCCAATACATATCTGCATCGCAGAGGCGGAAGATGATGGTCTTGTCGCCCACCAATGCTTGGTCGTGGCTCTCGGCATAGGAGATGGTCTTCTCATCCTGACGGCGGTTGGTCATCTCGTAGAAGATATGACCTGCCTTCCAGTCTTCGTCGCGTACTTCTTTGATATACTTAATCCAGAAGTCTGGAATACCCATTGCCAATCGGTAGTCAAAGCCTATTCCGCCGTCCTTGATAGGATAAGCTAATCCTGGCATGCCCGACATGTCCTCGGCAATGGTAATGGCGTTCTTCTTCACTTCGTGAATGAGTTTGTTGGCCAATGTGAGATAGCAGATAGCATCGCCATCCTCGTTGCCGTTGTAGTAGCAGGAGTAGTCCACAAAGTCCTCGCCCAAACCGTGACTCTGGTACATCATAGAGGTCACGCCGTCAAAGCGAAAACCATCGAAGTCATATTCATCCATCCAGAACTTGCAGTTAGAGAGCAAGAAGTGAAGCACCTCGTCCTTGCCATAGTTGAAGCAGAGACTATCCCATGCTGGGTGCTCGCGTTTGGGGCCATCGTGGAAATACTGATAGGTCGAACCATCAAATTTACCCAATCCCTCCAACTCATTCTTTACGGCATGCGAGTGGACAATATCCATAATCACATCCATGCCATAGGCATGTGCATCTGCAATCAGGTGTTTGAGTTCTTCGGGGGTACCTTGGCGAGATGATACGGCAAAGAAGTTCGATACGTGGTATCCGAAACTACCATAGTAAGGGTGCTCCTGAATGGCCATAATCTGCAAGCAGTTGTATCCCAACTTAGCGATACGTGGCAATACATCGCGACGAAACTCATCGTAGGAGTTCACCTTCTCCTCTTCGCTGGACATACCGATATGGCATTCGTAGATAAACAGCGGGTCGCCTGCTTTTCTGCGCTTTGCACCTTTTACCTTTAACTTTTCCATTTTTACCTCTTCTGGCTCCCACACTTGCGCAGAGAACAATTTGGTTTGTTCGTCTTGTACTACGCGGCGTGCGTAACTTGGGATACGTTCTCCGGAGCCACCTTGCCACTCCACAAGCAGTTTATACAATTGCTCATGCTTGAGCATGTCTTCTGCCAGAGTTACTTCCCAAACGCCATTCTCGGTGGGCTGCAAGCGATAATCTTCGTTCTTTTGCCATCCGTTGCAGTCGCCGATGAGGTAGATTGCAGTTGCGTTGGGTGCCCATTCACGTAACACCCACTGCTGGTTAGCTTTGTGCAAACCAAAATAGAGATGACCATTCGCCCAATCACTGAGTTTCTGTCCACCAGTCAGTTTCTTCTCTTGATAGACAGCATAGTTATAACGTCCTTTAATCGCACTAGCATAAGGACGGAGATAAGAGTCAGATTGTATGAGTTTTAATGTTTTCATTACTATAATTTATAAAAACGGCACAAAGGTACATTTTTTTTTTGAGATATGCAAATATCTTTGATATTTTGAATATAACAATAGCAAACTCACACTAAGCAACGGATTAAACTTTCTTCATCGCCTGGTAATAAATAGATTGGTGGAATCTCTATCATTGTGTATGCCCCATATTGTCGCTCCTGCTGCAAGCGTACCGCAGCACGAGCACACGACACCATTACTTGAGCGGTCAAAGCAGGATTATTGATAGTCATATTAAATTCCATATGTTGGTTAGCCACACCGCTTGATTGACCATCGCGAACCAGATTCACACCATGTCCTACTGTATTTAATGCCTCTACCGAATCTACTAACACTATTTCCGTGGCATCATGCGCAAAGTAATCATCTGCTAAAATAGCAGCCTTCACTAGTGCAAAATCTACACCTTCTTCTAACTCTACAAATACCCTGCGTGCATGCACCCCTTTTCCCATAGGGATAGTCATTGACAATGCATCTTTTACCCCACTAATTGCTTTTGCCGCTACAGTATGACCCATCGAACGACCTGGACCAAAATTTGTATAGGTTACGCCCTCTGGTACCATAGCCAACATTATTGCTCGCATCACAGAGTCTGTTCCTGGATCCCATCCAGCTGACACTACACTCACAGCATTGCTGGCTAGTGCTTGCATTCGTAAATCTGCGCGATGCGAATAGATGTCTGTATGTACATCAAAAGAGTCCACCACATTGATTCCTTGCTGCAATAGTTGAATTGCAAAACGCCTCATCTCTCGCGTAGGTGTACAAATAAGAACCACATCTGCCGACACATTGTCCAGATTATCATCGTGATGATATATACCAGCCAACTCCATATTTGGCGCAGACAAAATGGCTTGTTCTGCTGCCTTGCCTATATTTCCGTAACCAAGAATTGCGATACGCATAATTATTATATTAGAATTTGAATGACAATTAATTCATTTTGCGTGCAAAATTACAAAAAAAATACGGAATAGCAAAATGCTCAGCACAAAAAGTGTATTTGGCATGCTTTTTGTTATCAAATTTGTATGAAAAAATGTATGCTTTTTCTCGTACTTTTTTGTTGCACCATGATGTCTGGACAAGTCACCATGCAACAGGGCATACGTTCTATTCGCCACAAGATCAAAGATTTTCGCGACTCCACTCATGTAGAGATACGTCAATACAAAGATTCCGTTCGGGAAGTACGCCGCCATGCTTATGATAGCATACCCCACGAGATACGTATCGGATGGGGTGATCAAAGTTTTGAAACCATCGCATGGCGCGACATGGGGCATCCCACTGTTATGCCGCCCACCTATCAGAATACCTATAACGAACATTTTCGATATACACAACATTTATTTGCAGAATATATCTACAATGCCACCTATCGCTATAGTTTCGGTGCGTTGATTGATTATAGCGGCGTATTGTGGGATCAAGTACTGCGCGATGGAACAGGTGTTGAATTACAACGCAAACAAAACCGCAGTTTCCACAATATCGTCATCATGCCCGAAGTGCGCTTTTCCTACCTGCATAAAGAGTATGTATCTTGCTACTCAGCATTGGGTGTTGGTTTGAATATCAACACGGGCACTGAGGTTGATTATCGAGGCAGACACACGGCATTAGCTCCTGCCGTTAACATATCGTTGTTTGGATTACGTGTAGGCAAAGGACGCTGGTATGGTGCCGTTGAGATTGGCGGTATGATCTCACTCACAAACACCAATGAAGTATATATGCTCGGTTCTAGAATTTTCACTGCTTCGGTAGGAACTCGGTTATAAAAAAAATTAGAATAGCATGTTAAAGACAAAAAACTATATATTATTCATCTTGTTTGTTGTTTTCTCCTCTTGTCAAATGGGAGAATGGCATTATGTGGATTTTACCAATATTTCCTCGACTCAAACAAGCATGTTTCGTGTGATTAAGCAGCAGACCACCGATTTGCAGCAACTCACTCGAGATCCTAATCAGCTGGCTCTTTGGGGAATTAGCACCCCATCCGATACTATATCCGATATTAGACAACCACAGCGAGCATCCTCTATCACTATTAATCATGCGGTGCAGCAACTCTTGGATTTCGCCTCCATTAGTACTGCAATCGAGCTCAGTGGCATATACGAGTCAGTAGATTTGGACGGAAATCCCATCACCCTCTCAGGCAAAGTAATTTTGCCTGCCAAACATCCAATCAAACGCTATATCCTTGTATCTCATTACACTATCGCTAGTAATGCTGAAGCGCCTAGCAATATATTCCCACTTGAAGGATTGTTGGTAAAATTGGGCTACGCCTTAATAATTCCTGATTATCTAGGTTATGGAGTGACGGCGGATCACATCCATCCCTATCTCGTCATGGATATCACCGCTCGCAACGTGTTAGACATGTACTATGCTGTTCTACCTTTTATGAAAGCGGCAGGGTGTGAGCCCGAACACGACGATATCTACCTCATGGGATATTCTCAAGGAGGCGCTACCACCATGGCTGTACAGCACCTTATTGAACACCATGAACTTGACGACATCAAGATTCGTCGAGTATTTGCAGGAGGTGGTCCTTATGACGTCAAAGCCACCTATGATCGATTTGTCGAAACCAACTACGCCAGTTACCCATGCGCAGTCCCCATCATGATGCAAGGTGTCATTGTTGGCAACAAACTGGATGTCGATATGCAAAGTCTTATGGCTCCATACATCTACGATAATCTTAACGAATGGGTCAATAGTAAGCGCTATACAACTAGTCAAATCAACCAACTCATCGGTACCAATGTGACTAGCGACTTACTATCTGCAAAAGGTATGGACCGAACGAGCAAAGAGGTTTCTGAACTCTATAAAGCGATGGTAAATAATTCTATTCTGACTTATTCATGGATACCCGAAGCACCCGTATTTATCATGCATTCTATTGATGACGATGTGGTACCGTATGAAAATGCCACCCGCGCTAAAAACAAGTGGAAAGGAGCAAACATACAATATAGTTTTGGTCATTTTGGCGGACACGTAGCCACTTGTATGCGATTTATTTTCGCTGTACAAACACTTTTAATCAACGAAGAAGCAGAAGAAAATGGCAATTATGACTTTTAAAAATATTGTGTCACATATAACCAAGTTATGGTTTATTTGCTACGGATTGGTGGTAATGCTCACCTTCATGTCTTGTCAGCCAGACAAAGTAGAAGCACATACCGAAAAAGTGCACATTCATTTTGATGTACAACAAGTGTCAGCAGGTTATATCAATATTGAGTTCAGCACCAACAGAAAAGCATTCTACCTCACAGGTATTCACTCTGCACGAGAAGGAATAGACCCTCAAAAGGTAGCAAAACAATTCATGCTATTGGCACTAGATAGCGCATACGTAGATTATCTATATTGGAGGAATCAACAGTTGCAGCAACTAACACCTTTTGTGGCAGACTTTGCCTCATATGCGTTGGAATATGGTACTACCAACCATTATTTTACACTTCTGCAGCCTTCCACCGAATATTGGGTATATGCATTTGTAGTAGATGCCTATGCCAACAAGCCCGTCGGACAACTATTTTTGCAGAGCATCACCACCGATTCCATCAGTCAAACACCTATGTTTTTTGAATACCGGATAGAGGGATATTGGGATTATATTTATCCAAAAGATAGTCTAGGTGAAATCAATTCATATACCCCATGGGTAGGCGAAACAGTTGATAGTCTGATTCTTCGCCAACAGGGTTGGGGAAGCCCAAGGGAATACTTCCTATCGCGTTTCAAAGATGTGTACAGTGGCATATACAAGCGCATTCTTTATGGCATCTATGCCCATGAAAACAACGGCATAAGCGATGGTACATCCGCTATTCAATTTCAAGTGGGTAGAACCTACTACACGGGAATAGCAGCATTGGATGCGCCACTATCTCAACCATTGGACACCAATGCCTATGACATATATCGTTTCACTTGGAAAGGCGACAC
Source organism: Paludibacteraceae bacterium (assembly GCA_045601825.1). Taxonomy (GTDB): domain Bacteria; phylum Bacteroidota; class Bacteroidia; order Bacteroidales; family Paludibacteraceae; genus Colicola. The sequence continues at coordinate 112,913 of JAZSAI010000003.1, forward strand.
TACCAATCTCTACTTTACCCCTACAAACTGCACAAGAGGAGAGTGGTAATTCCACCCTCCTCTTATCTCCTTATTGACGACTGTAGTTCATAGTGCCTGTGGTGTAGTTTCTATAGTTTAGCACTCATAATCCACAGCGCTACGCGCTGCTTTGCACTTGCCGATATACTGCGCCACTTTCACATGCTCTGGATGGGTAGCATACGCGTCCAAATCTTCCCATGTCTTGAAGGTGCAAGTCAAGCAAATATCGTGGTCGGTGTTCTTTGCGTTAGGGATATTGATACCCACCGTTTCATCCTCCAATACATCAATCTTCTCGCGCAATGCGAGCAGTCCATCACGAATAATCTGGGCATTCTCCACTTTCGTCTTGCCCTCTGCCTCGTCTAATAGACGAAAAAATACTACATGCTTTACCATATTGATACACGTTTTTCTGGTTCAAGATAAAGTGGTGATTCTGGTGTCACATTCCATGCCTCATACCATGCGCCGATATGTGGCAAAGCGCCATTCACGCGCCACATGCCGAGGGAGTGAGGGTCTGACTTCGTGCGTTGCAATACTTCCTCTGGACGGATATTACCTGCCCATACATTCGCATACGCCAAGAAGAATCGTTGCTCTGGCGTGAATCCATCCTTCACTCCTTCAACTTTCACTCCTTCAACCTCTTTTGCCTTTTGCGCATTCTTAAACGCTTGGAACGCCACTTGCAAACCACCGTGGTCAGCGATATTCTCGCCCAAAGTGAAAGCACCATTCGCATATACGCCAGGGGCTACCTCTATGGCATTAAAGTACTCCTCCATCACTTTCGTACGCTCCTCAAAGCGTGCACGATCTTCCTCTGTCCACCAGTTGATGAGGTTGCCGTCTTTGTCAAACTGACTACCTTGGTCGTCAAAGCCGTGGGTCATCTCATGACCAATCACCACGCCAATCGCACCATAATTAAACGCATCGTCCGCGTTCATATCGAAGAATGGGTATTGCAGAATACCTGCAGGGAAACAAATCTCGTTGGTCGCAGGGTTATAATATGCGTTCACGGTTTGTGGGGTCATAAACCATTTGTCCTTGTCCACAGGTTTACCCAAGAACGACAATGAATAGTCTTGCTCAAACTTTGCAGCACGCTGAATATTAGCATAATAGGTCAACTCAGGGTCAATCTCCAAAGCCGTATAATCGCGCCATTTATCTGGATAACCAATCTTCACGGTGAAGGTAGAAAGTTTCTCCATGGCCTTCTCTTTGGTCTCATCCGACATCCACTCCAGGGCTTGAATTCTTTCACCCAATGCCACTTGTAAGTTCTTCACCAAACCTATCATACGCTCTTTGTTCTCCTCTGGGAAGTATTTCTCCACATACATTTGTCCCACAGCTTCGCCGAGTGTACCATTCACCATCGCCACCGCGCGTTTCCATAGTGGAGTAGGCTCTTGTCTTCCGCTCAAGATGCGACCGTAGAACTCAAAGTTCTGCATAAAAATCTCCTCTGTCAAGAAGTCTGCACTGCCATCTATCACTTGCCATGTAAACAAAGTCTTCATATCCTCCAATGACTCCTCTGCCAGCATTTTTCCTGCCTCTTGCAAGTGACGCACTTGACCTACTGACAAACTATCAGGAGCGATGTTCAACCCAGCAAAATATACCTCCCAATCCACTTCAGGAACCAGTTTTTGCAATTCCTCGACCGACATCTTATTATAATTAGTAATAGGATCGCGCAACTCTACATTGCTAAACGCAGCCTTTGCCAGGCGAGTCTCAAGGCGGAGAACAGTAGCTGCTTTCTCGGCTGCAGAAGCTTGACCATATAGCTCGAACATCTTTTCTACGTGCTTCAAATACTCTGCGCGGATATGCTTGGTGTGCTCATCTTCATCGATGTAATAATCTTTCTGACTGAGCGCAAAACCAGCTTGGTATTCGTTCAGAATATTCATGCTCGAATTCATAGCATCTGCATCCACATACATCGCCCACAATCCGTAGTCCATAGCCTTACCCAATACCTCTGACCATTGTGCCTTATCTGTCACATTATCAATCTCTTGCAATACAGGCAATACAGGTGTGATGCCCTCTCGGTTGCGGCGTGCGGTGTCCATCGACAGGTTATATACATCGCCAATCTTTTGTGGGATAGAGCCCATCTTATGTTGTTTGGCTGCGATGTCGGCAATTAGTCCGTTTACTTGCTCCAAGTTGCTTAGCCCCAATTTGTCAAACGAACCAAAACGACTATACTCGTTTGGCAATGGGTTGTTCTTCATCCAACCGCCACAAGCGTATTGGTAGAAATCATTTTGTGCTACTGCGGTTGTATCCAAGTTCTCTAAGTGAATACCCGTAGTCTGTTGCTTTGTGCATGCTGTTAGTGCCATAACTGCTAATACGAAAAGATTTATTTTTTTCATTTTGTAAAATATTTTTGATAATTATCTAGGAATAGTTGTACTGCATCTTGAAGTGGTCCGTAGTATTCTCCTCCTGCGGCGTTGGCATGTCCTCCGCCGTTGAACACTTCGCTGGCAAAGACGTTTACAGGGCGGTCACCTTGACTACGGAATGATAGTTTGATTTTTGTCTTTATCCCGCCATTTTTCGCCATTTCATCGGGAGTTGCCTTGTCTTCTCGCATAAATACAGAGTAGTGAATATCCTTGCTCTGCATCGGCATATTGACGATACCTTCTGCATCGCCTTTCTGGAAGTTAAAGCGGTATAGCTCTTTGCGATTGAGGTAGATGAGTGCCGCATGATTATCGGGAAACACGCGCATTTTTTGATATAAGCAATAGCCTACTAATTTCATTCGATCAATAGAATATTGATTGAATACGGCGTTGTAGATTTCATCTTTGTTTATGCCAGTGGCTATTAGCTTGGCAACTATCTCGTATATTTGTGGTCGATTGCTATTGTAGGAGAAGTTTCCCGTATCGGTCATCAATCCTGTATATAGGCAAGTAGCGATTTCCTTGGCATTTGGCTGAAGTTTATCTCCAATAACTTCATATACAAGCTCACAAGTCGATGATGCTTCGGGTACAGACACGATGAAATCGGCAAAATCTGCAGGATGCAAGTGGTGGTCAATCATTATTTTGGGGCATGCCATCGTCAGCATCTTATCTCCGAGTGCGCCGATGCGTTTTGTATCGTTGAAATCGGTACAAATCACTAAATCTGCATCTTTTATATAATTATCTGCTTGCTCCTGCTGTGTATCGTACAAAAGCACCTCTTTTGCGCCAGGCAGCCATGCTAAGAATTCTGGGAAAGCATTGGGCACAATTACTTGTGCCATTTTTCCAAGAGAACTGACGTAGTGGTACATTGCCAAACTGCTACCCATCGCATCGCCATCGGGCGACTGATGAGTGAAAATAGCCACCTTATTAGCCTTTTCAATATATTCGTAAAATTCTTTCATCCTATTTATTTATGTATTTTTCGCTGCAAAGGTATGGAAAAATTGTGAGATATGCAAATTTTGAGTTGAAAAAAATAGTAGTTATTATGATGAGTCTATCTTCGGGGTATCTTCGGGGTATCTTCGGAAAAAAATGAAAATGAAAAATAAATGAAATATCAATAGATGAAATCTATTATTTTCAAGAAATTTGCTTGATAAATTTGCGTATCTCGTGAAAAATTATTACCTTTGCACGCTATTTATGGATTATAGCAAAGAATATTAACAAATATCATATAAAACAAATGAAAAAAACAATTTTATCTATCGTTTTGCTTGGAGCAAGCATTCTAGGGTTTGCTCAAGAAACAACTGATCAAGTGTTGATGACCATCAATGGTAAACCAGTGATGTTGTCCGAGTTTATGTACATTTACGAGAAGAACAATCAGGAAACTAGTCTGGAGAAAAAGTCAATGGCTGAGTACTTGGATTTGTTTATTAATTTCAAACTGAAAGTGGCTGAGGCTATTGCACAAGGTGTAGATACGACCGAAGCTTTTAAGAAAGAATTGGCAGGTTATCGTGCGCAAGCAACACCTAAATATTTGCAAGATAATTCAGCAATTGATAGTTTAGTGGAGTTAAGCTATAACCGTACAGCTAGGATTCGTAAGGCATCGCATATCGCAGTACAATGTCCGATGGATGCGGATAGCGCGACATTGGCAGCGGCTATTGAAAAAATTAATGAGTTGCGCGCTCGCGTGACAGTGGGATTACCTAAAGAGGTTAAGAAAGGTCGCAAGAAAATCACAGTGCAAGAGGTGGAGGATTTTGCAGAGGTGGCAACCGCTTATTCTGATGATCCCGCAGCAAAACAAAGTAAGGGTGCTTTAGGTTGGATTCAACCATTCCGCTACGTTTACTCATTGGAAGATGCAATATATACAACTCCTTTGGGTGAAATTACTGAAGTGTTCCGTAGTCCGTTTGGTTTGCATATTGCTAAAGTAGAGGAAGAGCGTGATTTTGAAGAGGTCCACGCCGCGCATATTATGAAAATGACTCCAGCAGGTGATATTCAACGTCTAGCAAAAGCGAAGTTTGTTATGGATAGTTTGTATGCAATAGCTAAGGAAGATACTGTGGATTTTGCTGTTTTGGCTCAAGCCAATAGCGAGGATCGTGGCTCTGCAATACGTGGTGGTGACCTAGGATGGTTTGGTCGCGGGGCGATGGTGCAGCCATTCGAAGATATTACTTTTGGATTGAAAGAAGGTGAGATTAGTGAGCCATTCCAAACGCGTTTTGGTATTCATATTTCCAAACTTTACGGGAAACGTGGCATTCAGCCATTAGATAGTATGCGTGGTCAATTGCTACGTCAAGTACAACGCGATCAACGTATGCAGATTGCAAATAAGAGTTTTATTGAAAAAACTCGTGCTGAATATAATTTGCCAGCAGAAATGAGTGATGCCGAAGTGAAGGCATATGCAGATGCACGGTTGGAGGAGAAATATCCTGAGTTGCGTAATTTGGTAAGAGAATATCATGATGGAATCCTATTGTTTGATGTGTCATTGCGTGAGGTATGGGAGAAAGCGAATAAGGATCACGAAGGTTTGACTGAGTACTTCAAAGCTCATAAAAAGCAATACACATGGGATGAACCTCGCTATAAAGGTTGGGTGATTTATGCCAAGAATGATGTGGCAGCAAAGGCAGCTAGACAAATCGTAAAGACAGCACATCCAGATTCTGTGATGAGTTATCTTGATCAGCGTGTCAATCTTGATAGTACACAATATGTAAAAGTTGAGCGTGGTTTGTGGACGGCGGGGAAGCACGCTGCAGTAGATGTGTATGGTTTCAAAAATAAGGAGGCTCAATATACGGCTAGTGATGAGTTCCCAATTGTTATGACCGTTGGTAAAGTAATCAAGGCACCTCAAGTTTATGAGGATGAGCGTGGGAAGGTTGTGACCGATTACCAAGATAGTTTAGAAAAATTATGGATTGCCAATTTGCGTAAAAAATATCCAGTAGTAATCAACGAGGAAGTGTGGGCTAGTATGAAGGATGCTTCGCTATAGGAACAAAGGTTGTAGGTGAGAGGTTATAAGCTAATAGGGGTATTGGTTCTGCTGGTTCTATTGAACGTGCTGGCGGGGATGGTGGTATGTCGTTGGGATATGACCGATGACAGACGCTATAGCATCTCTCAACCTACAAAAGCCTTATTACAGAGTCTAGATGCGCCAGTGACGATCACGTTATTACTTGATGGCGAACTCAATGCGGGTTTTCTGCGATTGAAAAGATCCTCTCAAGAAATTGTTGATGAACTAGGAGTGTATGCGGATATTCAACAAGTATGGGGGGTAGATGGAGAGGTGAAAGTAGAAGACTATGGTCTGATACCTACCGTAGTGCACGAGCGAACGCACAAGGGGCAAACTGCACAAACGACTGTTTATCCCTATGCTATTGTGGAGTATAAACAACATAGCAAGGTGGTGTCTTTGCTTAAAAATCAACGAGGATTAAGCGGTGAAGAAAATCTTAATCATAGTATCGAGAACTTGGAATATGCTTTTGTGGAAGCTATTCGTAGTTTGACACAGGAGAGGGTGGAAAAAATCGTTTTTCTTGAAGGACACGGTGAATTGGATGAACGCGAAGTCTATGACATAACGCAATCATTAGCGCAATATTATCAGGTGGATCGTGGTGTACTAGGGGTAGAAACAGGTGTCTTAGATAGCTACGAAGCAGTGATTATTGCTGATCCACAATTGCCATTTAGCGAAACAGACAAGTATATCCTTGACCAATATGTGATGCAAGGTGGTAGGATATTGTGGGTGGTAAATGGGGTGCGTTTTTCAAGTGACTATCTTTCTACAGCAGGTACAACCCCAATCGTGGCGTTAGACTTGAATATCAATGATATGCTCTTTCGCTATGGTGTACGCGTAAATCATTCGTTAGTGCAAGATTTGCAGTGCTTACCTGTACCTGTAGATGTATCGCAAGATCCTAATCAGCCCAATTGGCAACCTATGCCTTGGACATATGCTCCGCTATTGTTAACTTCGCAGGCATCACCTATCACCCGCAACGTGGCACAGGTGAGTGCCACTATGGCTAGTGCCATTGATGTTGTGGGTGGAGAAGATGGAATACATAAGGAGATATTATTAGCTACGTCATCTGCTAGCAAACTCACGGGTGTCCCTGCGCAAGTGGACTTGAGTCTAAGTCATCCAAGTACCGATGATTTTAACTATTCGTTTGTTCCTGTGGCGGTCAGTCTAGATGGTGTGTTCCACTCTCTTTATGCTCATTTACTACCACCTGAAGAAATAATTCAGCATGCACCGCAGATGCGTAAGAGTCAAGCAACAAAGCAGATAGTGGTTGCAGCAGGAAGCACTATTCGAAATGAATGGCAACAAGGACAGCCCTTACCCTTGGGTTATGACCGATACACACAAATGCAGTTTGGTAATCGCGACTTTATGGTCAACGCTGTGTTGTATCTGACCGATGAGGAAGGCTGGATGCAATTGCGAGAGAAAGAATTTACCTTACGCCTAATCAACGACCAACGAGCACAGCAGGCACGCATATTTGCACAATTCATCAGCATCGTAATACCTTTGGCGATACTAGTTATCGCAGGTGGTATAGTGATAGCAATAAGACGAAAAAAATACACCAGATAATATGAAGAGATTAACCTACATATTCGTAAGTATCAGCATTCTCTTTTCTGCTGTTACTTTTGCTCAACCTGCCCTTGATTATCCTTTAGATACCATCAACGGACATATCTATTACCGCTACACGGTTGAACGCGGTATTGGATTGTATCGAATTAGCAAGAACTTTCATGTCACACAAGAGGATATTCTAGCAAGCAACCCCGAACTTCAGCAGCGAGGTTTGCATTTCGACGAGGTGATACTTATTCCTGTCAAGGGAGAACTATTACCTACGCCAACTGTTGTGCATACCCCTATTGCGGAAAAGAAGCATCCTACTATAGAAGAGAAACCTGTAGTATCCATTGCGGCGGAAATGCCAGAAGTGTCAAGTTCCCCTCAAACCAAAACACATAAAGTACGTACCCCAAGAATTTTCCCTAGGCGTAGAGATAAGGATTCATTGCTGACTCAGATGGTTATTGACACTGTACAGACCGACACCGTTGACGTTCCTATCCGCTTAGCTATCTTGCTACCATTGCATGCTGACGCCATCAAGCGAGAACGTAATATGGAGCGCTTTTACGATTTCTATAGCGGCGTACTTATTGCCATCAACGAAGTGCAAGCTACAGGTCAACGCATTGAAGCCTTCGTTTATGATGTAGGCAAAACTGCACAAGAAATAGAGCGCGTTTTGAGCGATAGTCTCTTCCCCGATGTAGATGCAATCATTGGTCCCGCATACAACCAACAGGTCAAAATTGCGGCCAAGTATGCTCTGTCCGATAGTACATGGATATTAGTTCCTTTCGTTTCATCTACCGAAGAAACAGTTTCCAATCCATATATCCTTCAGTTCAATCCCTCGGAGCACACCGTCGCCGACACTTTGGCTCAATACCTAGCTCAATACAGCGATAGTATTAACTGTGTGCTAGTTGAGTCTAGAGAAGGCGATGTCATTCCATCTGGCATTGCTGCGTTACGCACAGCGCTCGATCAGTATAGCGTCCCCACTACTACTACTACCATACGCAATATTCTCATTGATTCTCTGGAAACATCCTTTGTTCCAAAGGTGGACAACTATGTGCTTTTCAACACTGAGCGATATGGAAATCTGCAAGCCGTGATGCCTCACTTGTTAGAAGCATATAGCCAATACCGCATTGTATTGTTCTCGCAATACTCATGGCAAAACGAAAAAATCATTCTACCACAAATCTACACCAGTATTTTTTCCGATTCCATCGCTATTCCAGAGGAGTACACTCATACGTTTATCGAATACTTCAACCACGAATTATCTTCCACCCACCCTCACTATGATCTACTTGGTTACGACCTCACGCGTCACCTGTTGTTTTTGCTTCAGACTGATGCATTGGGTAGCGACACCACCGAATTTTGGCACGGTATTCAGTCGCCTATCCTATATCAACGTGTATCCAATGGGGGGTACGAAAATCAAATGATACATATCCTTCGTAAATGAAACCAACACGCTATATATTAACCATTCTGCTATTGCTTACCACTTGGACGACTATGGTTGCCCAACCTCGTTTGCGCCGACCAGAGATCTACCTCGGCGCACATGCCGGGGTGATGGCATCAAGCATGCTCTTCGACCCTACTGTCAAGGGTATCGACCTTATGAAGTCGCCTCTAAGCGTCAATGGTGGACTGATGTTTAGATATGCCGCGCATAAAGTGTGTGCAATACAGGTGGAAGTCAATTATATGCAACGTGGATGGAAAGAGCAACTACCATCCACCGAAACAATCTCAATTGTTGATTACTGTCGACGATTTGACTATATTGAAGTGCCGCTATTGATGCACTTGTATTTCGGCAAGAAATTTAGGGGTTTTATCAATCTTGGGCCGCAAATAGGTTATTGTTTTCGAGATACAGAATATGGTACCAAAAATCAACTCTATACACACCAATACGTGCCTATTCAACATTCATTTGATTGGGGATTGGCTGGAGGATTAGGTATGTATTATCGAACAAATAAGATTGGCGTATTTCAATTAGAAGCGCGTTTTAACTATAGTTTTGGTAGCGTGTTTGATAATAAGAAAACCGACTATTTTAAATATGCGACTCCAATTAATTTAAGTATCAATTTAGCATACTTATGGGAAATAAAAATCGAATAATGTAATATCTTAGATAATTATATGGGAACTATCATTTCATTAGCAAATCAAAAAGGTGGTGTTGGGAAAACCACTACATCTATTAACTTGGCTGCGGCACTTGCACAACAAGGCAAACGCGTATTACTAGTTGATGCTGACCCTCAAGCTAATACTTCGTCAGGATTGGGCGTTGAGATTCAGCACCTAGACTGCACCATATATGAGTGTCTCATCAACGGTATCGATCCTACTACAGCCATCCTCTCAACCAACACGCCAAATCTCTACATCATCCCTTCGCATATCGATTTGGTAGGAGCTGAGATAGAAATGCTCAACATTGATAACCGTGAGAACATCCTCAAGCGTGTGCTTGCGCCGTTGCGCAATCAGTTCGATTATATCCTCATTGACTGTTCACCTTCGCTCGGACTCATCACCATCAATGCCCTTACCGCTAGTGATAGCATTATTATACCTGTACAATGTGAATTTTTTGCATTGGAAGGAATTGCAAAATTATTGAATACAATCAAGATTATTAAGTCGAATTTGAATCCAACTTTGCGTATAGAGGGATTTTTGCTCACTATGTACGATGCACGTTTACGCTTATCTGCACAAGTCCATGATGAGGTACGTCGTCACTTTGGCGATTTGGTTTTCAATACGGTTATTGCGCGCAACGTACGCCTTAGTGAGGCTCCTAGTCATGGCATGACTGTACTAGAATACGATCGCAATAGCAAAGGCACTAAAAATTATATCAATTTGGCAAAGGAATTAATAAGGAGGCAAGAAGTATGAAAAAATCACTTGGTTTAGGAAGAGGTTTAGATGCTCTCATTGACACCACACATGTGGCTACAGCAGGGTCATCATCCATCAACGAGATTCCACTTAGCAAGATATATGCCAATCCCGACCAACCTCGTCATACCTTCGATGAAGAGGCACTACAAGAGTTAGCACAGTCTATCAGTGATCACGGTGTTATATCTCCTATCACACTGCGCAAAGATGCCGACGGCAGATACATGATTATCGCAGGTGAACGCCGCTATCGTGCAGCAAAGATGGCCGGTTTGCAGGCTATCCCTGCCTATGTGCGTACCGCCAAAGATGAGCAAGTTATGGAATGGGCGCTCATCGAGAATATCCAACGTGAAGACTTGGATGCCATAGAGATTGCATTGGCATATCAACGACTTATGGACGAATACAACCTAACACAAGAGCGTATGTCAGAGCGCGTGGGTAAAAAACGGGCTACAGTAGCTAACTATTTGCGCCTACTTAAGTTGCCTGCGGAAATACAACTCGGTATAAAAGAGCATAAAATTGATATGGGGCACGCACGCGCTATTCTAGGGTCACCGTCACCAGAACAGCAACTGAGTATATATAAGAAAATTTTGCAAAACGATTTGTCAGTTAGAAGAGTTGAGGAACTTGTTAATACCACTAAAAGCAAAGAACGCAAATCTCAAACAAGTCTTAATTACTCACAACAACAGTTACAATTGAGTCAAGCGCTCAATATGCCTGTTAAAATCGCTAACAATCGTTTAACTATATCTTTCCGTACCGAAGAAGATTTACAAGCAATTATTCATCGATTGATGTGAAAAGAATATTAGTCTACATATTATTATTCATTAGTACATCTGTTATATTTGCACAAGCGGATATAGTGCCCATACAGCAGAATGTATCATCTACTCCGTTGGCTCTTGATGAAGATTCTGTGCCTCTTACCCAAAAAGAGATTGACCGACTCTTTTGGAAACCTGATCCAATGCGTGCTGTATGGTTAGGAGCCATTGTACCAGGATTAGGACAAATATACAATCGTAGTTATTGGAAATTACCTATCGTATATGGTGGGTTTATGGGATGCATCTATGCTATTAATTGGACTAGTAGTCAATACGATGGTTATAAAAATGCCTATCGAGACATATATTTTGATATTAGAAATAATGAAGTGACCAATGATCCCAACAGAGCATATATCGCTATTCTACCTGAAGGATATACTATTGATATGATGGGAGGTGCTTCTGTATATCAAAATCGACTCAAAGAGTGGCAAAATAAATCTCGACGTAATAGAGATTTAGCTATTGCTGTGACCGCCATTGTGTATGCGTTGACGTTAGTAGACGCATATGTGGATGCACAGTTATTTGACTTTGATATATCTACCGATTTATCCCTCAATGTGCAACCACAGTTATACTACGATTTACAAAACCAACATTCTGCCGAAGTTAAACTAGCTATCAAATTCTAACGATGAAGCAACTGATTTACATATTACTCTTATCCCTTCTCGCCTCCTTGCCAGATAACCTTCTCGCCTCCTTGCCAGATAACCTTCTCTTTTCCTCTACGGATAGTTTAGAGACGCCCATCTATTTTGACCAAGCATTGGTGTGGCTGGATACTACTGAATGTATATCTGATACGCTGATTTTTGAGTTGCCTGATTCTATCTACAAACAACGTCTGCAGGCGTTGCCTTTTATCATCGAAATGCCCTATCATGAGATGGTTCGGCGTTATATCTTACGTTATACCAAGCATAATCCTCGACAACTAGCTAGCTTGCAGCGTAAAGCGGAATATTATTTCCCTATATTTGAGAATATCTTGGCGAAGTACAACCTTCCACTTGAGTTATGCTATCTACCCGTCATTGAATCAGCCCTCAATCCACAAGCGCGTTCTCCAATGGGTGCAGTTGGGCTATGGCAGTTTATGCCTGCTACTAGTAAGAAGTATGGTCTTGAGGTCAATTCACTTGTGGATGAACGTATGGATCCTATTTGCTCTACGGAAGCTGCATGTCGATTCTTGAGCGATTTATACAGCATATTCAAAGACTGGAATCTAGTTATTGCTGCATATAATTGTGGACCTGGCAATGTCAACAAAGCCATTCATCGAGCAGGGGGAAAACGCGACTTCTGGAGCATCTATCCATTTTTACCCAAAGAAACAAGAGGCTATCTTCCCATCTATATTGCTGCGTGTTACGCAATGAACTATGCACAAGTACATGGCATATGTCCAGCCGATTTAGAGATGACTATGCTAACCGATACCATTCGTACGAATCGCCGACAACACCTCAAGCAAATTGCCGAAACTATAGATATCCCAATAGCTGAACTGAGACGACTTAATCCACAGTATCCACGTGACATTATTCCTGGAAAAAAAAACTATACAATATGTCTACCTATTGAAAAAACTGGAGCATATATTGATAACGAGCAAACCATTTTGGCGTACCAAGCTAAAGAACTCATTCACAATCGCCGTGATGAGATTGAACTTTTGCAACGCACATCCGTCAATGGTGCTTATTCTATCAATGGTATCACTTATTATAAGATTAAAGAAGGCGACACTCTTGGCGGTATTGCTGCTAAGTTTCGCGTGAGCGTCAAGCAACTTAAAGCATGGAACGGGCTACAATCTGATTTTATACGAGCTGGTAAAACTCTTAAAATTGGCAAATAAACATATGCAACCAACCAAGGTATATTATTCAATCGCAGAAGTTCGGCAAATTACTCAACTTCCTGCTGCCACGTTGCGTTATTGGGAGCAACAGTTCGACCAGCTCTCGCCTTACAAGGATGAGCACGGTAATCGCTACTATACCGAGAAAGATATTACCCTTATCAAGCAAATCAAATATATCCGAGATGAACTGCATATCACTCGTATTGAGGCCATACGCAACGAACTCAAGAGTGCTACCCGCAAGACTGACGTTCGCCAACAAACTAGCGAGATTTTACAGCGCGTGCGCGACGAATTAATGGAAATACGAGCAAATGTATAGATTCATATGAGACCACTCAATCAAATAATCAAACCACTAATATTAATTTTAATCAGTTGTGGCATTATGGCATGTCAACCATCGCCACAGCGTGTCAAGCATATCAATGAGGAGCAAACCGTCGATTCTGTCCTGCTCCAACAGATGCAGTTTAACATACGCATGGCGGATGAAGCAGACCGCATATGCCAAGCACGAACTCAACAGGATTCTCTAACATATGTGATGGATGAATTTGGTTTTTGGTACACCAAGACTATAAAACTGCACACCGACACTCTGCAAAAGGGACAAGAGATTAACCTTCACTTACTTATCAGCGAGATCAATGGTTCACTCATTCTTGATACCAAAATGCCAATCGTGGTGGGTGCAGGCGATTTGCCCATTGCCATCAATCGCTCGCTTAAGATGATGGGCACTGGGGAACAAATGTGCATTATTTCACCATGGTATGCTGCCTATGGTGTAGAAGGAACCAGCATAATTAAGCCATATAGCAATTTAATCATTTTATTAACTATAGAACAATGAAGACAAAAATAGTTTATCTATTGTTATTAGTTACAGCTTTAACAGCTTGTAAGGATAATGACAATGTGTATGCAGAAGAGCTTAAAAACGAGCGCAAACTTATTGAAAATTACATTAAACGTAATGGTATTGTAGTGGTAGAGACAGAGCCCACTTCCATGGATGAATGGAAGGATAATGTCTATTGGAAAGTGCCCGATTATGATAACTTTTACTTTCATCTAGTCGCTATGGGCGATACCACTTTCGGTGAAGTAACTTCTAATGATGAGATTCTCCTGCGCTTTCGTCGTTATACACTAGATGTATATGCTGATACCATATATAATTGGTCTTCACAAGATAGTCCAGTACCCGTCAAATTGCAATATATGGTACAATCTGACCAATCATGTACGGGATGGCAATTAGCTATCAAGTATATGAAGTATCCATATGCTGAATGTAAAATTATATGTCCTAGCAAACTTGGCTTTATGGAAGAAAATAATGCCGTTATACCTTATGGTTATGATTTAAAACGAACAGATAACCCTATAATATATTAATACTATGGCACTTGTAAAAAGTATTTCAGGTATTCGCGGTACCATCGGCGGCCGCGTTGCTGAGGGCTTGAGCCCTGTAGATGTTGTGCGTTTCACCGCAGCTTACGCTACACAACGTAAAACGATGATTCCAGACAACATGACTATTGTAGTAGGTCGTGATGCGCGTCTCTCTGGTGAGATGGTTGACCAACTTGTTTGTGGTACGCTAATTGGTATGGGATATGATGTCATCAATATTGGTTTGGCAAGTACTCCAACAACCGAATTGGCAGTAACCGGATTGAGCGCGGCTGGTGGTATCATCTTGACTGCAAGTCACAACCCTAAACAATGGAATGCCCTCAAACTTCTCAACGAGAAAGGTGAGTTCCTCAACGATCAAGAAGGTAAAGAGGTATTGGCTATCGCCGAGCGCGAGGACTTTAATTTTGCGGAGGTTGATGACCTAGGTCATATCACTCATCGCGACTATTTACCAAATCACGTTCGCGACGTGATGGCACTCGAATTGGTGGATAAAGCGGCTATCGAAGCAAAGAACTATACCGTGGCTATCGACTGCGTAAACTCGGTTGGTGGTTTGGCTATTCCTGCTATCCTCAAAGAGTTAGGTGTAAAAAACATCATCGAACTCAACTGCGAGCCAACTGGTCATTTTGCGCATAATCCAGAACCAATCCCACAAAACCTCACCCAAATCTCTGACCTTATGCGTGAGGGTAAAGCCGATGTAGGTTTCGTGGTTGACCCTGATGTTGACCGTTTGGCTATCATTTGCGAGAACGGCGAGATGTTCGGTGAAGAGTACACACTAGTTAGCGTAGCCGATTATGTATTGAGCCACACACTTGGCAACACGGTTAGCAACATGTCTTCCACTCGTGCACTCAGCGACGTAACCATCAAACACGGTGGTTCATATAGCGCAAGTGCTGTAGGCGAGGTAAATGTTACTACAGAGATGAAACGTACCAACGCCGTGATAGGTGGCGAAGGCAATGGTGGTGTGATTTATCCAGCCAGCCACTATGGTCGTGATGCATTGGTGGGTATTGCATTGTTCCTCAGCAGTTTAGCACAAAAAGGCTGCAAAGTGAGCGAACTCCGTGCCACATTCCCAGACTATTGCATCTCCAAAAACCGTATTGACCTCACTCCAGAGATTGATGTGGACAAAGTGCTAGAAGCAGTGAAAGAGAAATATGCAGGCGAGCGTATCAACGACCGTGACGGCGTGAAGATTGACTTTGCAGACGGTTGGGTACACCTGCGCAAATCCAATACAGAGCCGATTATCCGTGTTTATTCGGAGGCTGCTACTATGGAAGAGGCAGACGCATTGGCAAAGAAAGTGATTGACGTAGTTTGGGCTGTAGTAGGATAATGGAAATTTTAGTAACCAATGATGATGGTTGGGGAGCTAAAGGCATCCTCACACTTATACGCATCTTGACTCAACTGGGGCACGTGACAGTCGTTGCCCCAGATGGGCCACGAAGCGGTATGAGCAATGCTATTAGCGTGCAACAACCCATGTATCTTCGCCCACTCAATGACCCTAATTGGGGCACAGAAGAATGGCATAAGCATGCTACTATCTACACTACGAATGGTACACCTAGCGACTGCGTAAAACTGGCTCTGGATGTGTTATTCGAAGGCGACCCTGCGCGCATTAACTTGCTTGCTAGTGGTATCAACCATGGTTCTAATGCTGCTATTAATGTGATTTATTCAGGCACTATGGGAGCATGCTTTGTCGGTGCAGAGCACGCTATTCCGTCTATTGGTTACTCGATAGATGACCACAATCCAGACGCTGATTTTAGGTATTTTGAGCCATACATACTAGAACTCACTCGCCATCTCCTCGAAGAAGGTATGCCTTATGGCGTATGCTATAACATCAATGCTCCTGTTGGCGAATTACAAGGTGTTCGGTGGACACGCCAATGCCGAGGTTTCTGGCAAAAAGAAATGGAGGAGCGAGTGGACGAGAATGGAGAGAAATACTATTGGCTGACAGGAGAATTTATTAATATGGAACCCGAAGTAGAGGATACTGATATATGGGCAATGAACAATCATTATGTCAGTGTTCATCCTTGTACAATAGACCAAACGGCTTACGCAGAGATTTGATAAATATTGGATTGGAATCTTGCTAGGATTAATCTTACCTGCCCTAGTGGGATATGTATATGTCGAACGTTTCAACCTTTGGTACACGTTTGAGGCGTTTGATTTGTCTATGATGGGGAATATCCTCAGCAAGATCTTACAGGTAGGGCTATTCCCTAATCTAGCGTTGCTCTTTGTCTTTTACACACTTGAGATTTGGCGCACAGCTAAGGGAGTCCTTTTAGCGACAATTCCCTATCTCATCACTAGTATAGCACTCATGGCATAAACCCATATATATACACCCATGAAATTCTTCCTCATATCTGGCGAAGCTTCTGGCGACTTACACGCCGCCAACCTCATCCGTGCCTTGCGACTCCAAGACACGCAATCGTCCTTTGTTGGTCTTGGTGGCGACAAGATGCGCGCCGAAGGATGTGATATTCGTGTGGACTATCGCGATATGGCATATATGGGAGTTGTAGCGGTTTTGCAAAATCTAGATAAAGTCAAACGCAATTTTCGCATTGCCAAACAAACTTTGTTGCAAGAGCGTCCAGATGTGCTTATCCTCATCGACTATCCATCGTTCAATCTCAAGATGGCTAAGTTCTGCAAGAAACATTTGCCTCATACCAAAGTGGTATATTACATTCCACCTAAGATTTGGGCGTGGAAAAAGTGGCGTGTTCATTCCATTGCGAAATACTGCGATGAGATTCTTGGAATCTTTCCATTCGAGCCGGATTTCTATGCCAAGTATGGCTACCGTTGCCACTATGTCGGCAACCCCACCGCGGACTGCATCCGCGCCTTCCAACTCGCAACTAACAACTCGCAACTGCCTACCATTGCCCTTCTCCCTGGCTCTCGCCGCAGCGAGATCAGCCATTGCTTACCTACCATGCTTCAAGCTGCACGACAAGTGGCTAAAGATCAATATTCTATTGTTGTAGCAGCAGCACCGGGCATTGAGGATAGTTTCTATGATTCATTCTTGCTGTCGAGTGAAATGCTCACGCGCGATACATATTCGTTAGTCGCTAGTGCGCAGGCGGCTGTGGTCAATTCGGGCACTGCTACACTAGAAACTGCGCTCATTGGTTGCCCTCAAACGGCTGTTTATCATGTTGCAGGTAGTAAGTATTTAGAGAAGTTCTTGCGCCCGATTATGTTTAGTATTCCTCATTTCACATTGGTGAATATCATTCCTAATCAGGAGATTATCCAAGAACTTATTGCCAGTCGTTTCACAGTGGATAATGTAGCAGCCGAGCTTAATCGTTTGTTACATGACGAATTCTACCGCCAAACTATGCTGACCAACTACCAACAACTCTGGCACATTCTCGGCTCCCAATCCGCAGCCGACAACGCCGCCAAAATCATTGGAGGATCTAACTAGTCAGGTTGTAATGGTCGATTACTGGGGATTATTTTGCATCTACATTGTGTATATCTTAGACAGGTCCATCACATATTTTTCGCATTGGAATTGTATTACCATACGAAAAAGTGTATTCCCTTCCTCAATGGGAAGATAGGTTGTTGGAGAGAATTAGCTTAAGTCGCTGACTAGGATGTCGTCGGAGGTGTTGGATTCGCACATTTGTAGATAACGCTGCCAAAAGATTTCCATCTCGGGAGGGGTGTGCTGTAAAAACTCTTCGGTGCCCTGTGCAGAGATGCGACCAATAACCATCTCAACCGTGATTTGACGCGTGTCTAATGCTGGTACAAAAGTTTCATCTTCGGACTGCCCAATATACACGCGGTGAAGGATATTTGTTTCTTCTAAACGGCTCAGAAGTTGCTGCACTAAACGAATGGGCAATTGGTTGTTGTATGCCATTTGCTGTGCAGTCTCAGGCGTTTCGCCTTGCTCGAAACGGCGAACGATAACCGAGAGAAGATACAACATCACATAGTCCTTATAGCGACGCGACATCGTTTCTAGATCGCGCTCGTAAGCAAACATGTCGTTGTTTTGGATAGCAAACCCAAGTTCTGCGCCAATCAACAGCAGCCAACAAGTGATATGCAACCAAACTAATATCAACGGAATAGCCGAGAAAGCACCATATACCACACTCATGCGCGTGAACAGCATCACCAGATAGACACTAAACATCTGAACTAGTTGAAATAAAATACCCACTATCACACCTGGGATAATGGCAGAAAGGAAACGCACCTTGGTATTGGGGATAGCGATAAAAATCCACGTAAATACACCCGATGCCACCACAAAAGGTATCAATCGTAACAGCACACGACGGATAGGTTCAATTGCTTGCAACACGGGCGATGCGGAGGCAGCAGAGTTAAGAAAAATAGAGATACCCGAACTCAAAATAATCATGATAGGTACCAATAACAACACTACCATGTAATTGGACAATCGCCTGCCAAACGAACGCGATTGCTTGACATTCCAGATATTGTTGAAAGACATTTCCAACATATTAAAGAACGCATACACCGCCCAAATCAGCACCACCAAACCTATACCTAAGAACAATCCACCGCGAGCAGTCTCTAGATAGCGCTCCACCCATTCCATAATCGTAGGGGCGATATTCGCCTCTGCCAAGAAACTAGTGGATATACGCTCCTGAAGCAGTTCCTCAAATCCAAAGCCACGTGCAATCGCAAACACTCCTGCCACCATTGGCACAAAAGCAAACAACAAGGAGAACGAAAGCGAGTTAGCACGCACATTGAGTGCCTTGTCTTTGAAGCCACGACCAAAGAGGATAATGGTTTGCAAGATACGGTAACCTAACCGTTTCTTAGGATCGTGTACCGCCATATGTGGCTGACGCCACAGGTCGTACTGGATGAAATTGCGTAGTTGTTGTAGTCTGTGGTTCATAGAGTGTGGTATAGCAGTTGTGTAGTAGTTGTATAGCAGTGATTATTTGGAAGATGTGGTGAGTTGTTCTACCGCTTTAATGGTAATATCATCATCGCGCTCGAAGAGAGGGAAGAAGCCTTCATCATTCAATATATTGCGCACGATATATGCGTTCACTAAACGCACCAACAATGGTTTAGATTTCGCCAATTGTTCGGGATTAGGTTCTACACCTTTCTCCTTGGCAAAAGCTACGAATTCATCGAGCCAATTCGCTTTTAACAGATGCTTTTCTAGCGATTGCCAATCTTTGTATTTGCTCAGTTCCTTGCGATGGCGATCGGTGTATTGATATGCAAACTGATACGTATAAGCACGATTGACTACTTGATTAAAATATGGTGTATAGAGTGTTGTATCTCGACCTACAAACACATCTGGCATGATTCCGCCGCCACCACGTACTACGCGACCTTTCTTGGTCAAATATACGGTGGAATCGGCGATTTGTACACTATCTGCCGAATAGAACTCGCCATGCTCAAAGCGGTTAATAAGGTCCATAGCATAGTCCTCTCCCTCGCCCATCTTATATGGTTTTTGGATAGAGCGTCCCGATGGTGTATAGTAGCGTGCCACAGTCAGACGGATGGCACTACCATCAGCAAATGGTATCTGCTGTTGCACTAGTCCTTTACCAAACGAGCGGCGACCTATGATAGTAGCGCGGTCGTTATCTTGCATAGCACCTGCGAAAATCTCACTGGCAGAGGCAGAGAAATTATCTATCAGCACCACCAATTTTTCTCGTTGGAATCGGCCCGAACCGTTAGCCCTTGCTTCATAACGAGGGTATGCACGACCTTCGGAATAGACAATCATATCGCCCTTACTCAAGAATTCATTAGCCATCTTGATAGCTTGATCCATATATCCGCCTGAGTTCTCGCGCAAGTCCACAATATACGAAGTGGCACCTTGTCCTTTCAGCGATGCCATGGCAGAAATGAATTCATCATATGTATTCTCACCAAAACGATTGACACGTACAAAACCTATCTTCTCACCATTCTTGGCGGTGATTATAAATTTCGCATCCACCGAGTGAATAGGAATATCGCCACGGGTGATGGTAAAGTCATACACTTCGTCCGAACCACTTCGCATTACGCCAATCTTTACTTCAGTACCTTTAGGACCACGCAAAGCATGCATCACTTTTTCATTGGTAATCGTTTTGCCCGTGAAGTTTGAGTCGTTGACCATCACAATCTTATCGCCAGCCAACACACCCACGCCTTCGCATGGACCGCCCGAAATGACAGCCACCACTTGTACGGTGTCATTTTGGATAGAGAACTGCACGCCAATGCCAGAGAAAGATGCAGAAAGTTCGGAATTGACCATCTCCAAATCCTCTTTAGGGATATAGGCAGAGTGTGGGTCAAGGCGCTTGACAAGCTCCTGCATGACATCTTCAGTAATACTATCTACATCTATTTCATCGACATAGGCCTGATTCATCAACTGAAGTAGTTGATCTACTTTTGACTCGGGTTGCTGAAAGAGTTGACCGTTTTGAATAAAGAAGCGTTGCGCATTCACCTTATTGGACACAGCATTTCCGATAAGGAAACCTATCAACAGACAGGCAACGGTCAGGGTTGGGAATAAATACTTTTTCATAAAAAAATTCAGGTTAAAGGTTAGAGGTTAAAGGTTAGAGGCTGGAGTATCAGGCATAAAGTCCACTTGTACTCCTGCTCGTTCGAGGAGTTCCACACCATCCATAATGCGGTATTTCTCGCCATATACTACGCGCTTGATACCCGATTGGATGATGAGTTTTGCGCACTCCATACATGGCGAAGCGGTCACATAGAGAGTAGCCCCTTCGCTGCTATTATTGCTGCGTGCCACTTTGGTGAGTGCGTTGGCTTCAGCGTGCAATACGTATGGTTTGGATACATTATTCTCCTCGCAGATATTCTCGAAGCCACTGGGTGTACCGTTGTAGCCATCGGAGATAATCATTTGGTCTTTGACTAAGATTGCGCCTACTTTGCGGCGAATGCAATAGCTATTTTCTGACCATGTGCGCGCCATGCGCATATAAAGGTAGTCTCGTTGAGTTTGTTTATCCATAGGGGTATTGTGTAGAATTGTTTAGCGTGGTGTGGTGTCGTTACTTATCAGTTCGCGGGCAAATTCGGGGATGTTGATGCCATCGAAAGTGCCCGAAGTCATCATCAAAAGTGCGGTATTTTCGTACTTAATGGAACGAAGACGTTGTTGCAGCATTTGGCTATCCGTAAATACCTCTACATTTTTCGTGCCAAAGGCCTTGCGTACCTCTTCGGCAGTAATAGGAGTCAAGCGTTTGTGCTCAATCACCTTCGGATTGAAATATACCAATGCCACATCCGCGTTCTCCATACAGCCCTCGTACTGAGGTAAGAAGTCTGCCATCAAGCTAGAGAAAGTATGCAACTCCATGGCTGCTACCAACTGCTTTTCTGGATAGCGTTCGCGTACTGCATTAACCGTAGCACGGAGTTTACTTGGGGAGTGGGCAAAGTCCTTGTATGCTACATTTGTGCCGATTTCATCGATCAGTTCGAGGCGATTGCTTGCACCTGTGAAGGTTGAAATCTCGCGGTAGAAGTCCTCTGGCTTTACGCCAATCTGTTCGCAAGCCAATGCGGCCGCTTGCAGGTTCTCCATGTTGTGCTTACCAAAGATCTTCATGTTCACATCGCCTTGGTATGCCTCGTATGGAAGTTGTTTGATATCTGGTCGTGCGTGAGAGGCAATCTCGCACAAGTTAGTGTCGTGTTTGTAGTAGATAAATGTACCGTTTTCTTCGATTCCATCAACAAATTTGCGGAAAGTATCTACATATTCGGGGAAAGTTGGGAACACGTTGATATGGTCCCATGCAATGCCAGTAAGTATCGCCACATGAGGGTGATACCATAGGAATTTAGAGCGTAAGTCGAGCGGAGATGTTAGGTATTCATCGCCCTCAAAGACTGCGTACTTAACCGTATCAGAGAGGCGCACCATGCGCTCGAAGCCCTCAATCTGTGCGCCCACCATATAATCGGTTTCAATACCGAGGTGCTGAAGCACATAGAGAATCATAGAGGTGGTAGAGGTCTTACCGTGGCTACCGCCTACTACGATACGAATCTTGTCTTTGGTTTGTTCGTATAGGTACTCTGGGAAAGAATAGATCTTGATACCGAGTTCGCGTGCGCGCACCAATTCGGGGTTGTCCTCGCGCGCGTGCATACCTAAAATAATAGCATCAATATCAGAGGTGATATTCTCAGGGTGCCATCCCATCTCTTTGGGCAGCAGACCTGCCTCCTGTAGATGTGTGCGAGCAGGGTCGAAGATCTCATCATCCGAACCTGTCACGATATATCCTGCCTTGGTAGCCACCGCCATAGCCAAGTTGTGCATAGCTGCGCCGCCAATTGCGATAAAGTGTATACGCATAGTTCTTTATTGCTGTTAATTAGACTGCAAAGGTAGTGAAAAGTTTTGAGTTGTGCAAGATTTTGGCAATTTTTCCGTTATGTAATCAAGTGTTACTCCTTTTTAGACTCTATTGGGAGAATATAATCGCTAGCTTTTTCGCTTGATATGATTGTTCTACCTAATTGTCTTTCCAATTGTTTACGAGCAACTTTGGCTACACTACCACCATCTTTTGCGACATGCGTTTGTTGTCTAAATCCCTTTGGATTGCGTTGTTTAGACAGTTCTGTTGCCGAAGCTTCTGCCAAAGTATTCAACGCTATCTCTAGGTTAGTCATGTTATCTCGTAGGTTTTCTTTCTTTAGTCCTTTTAGATGTTTGTACTGCTTGGTGGTCATTCCGCTCCATTCTTTGGTGATAATGTCAGTCAAAGAAGCGTATTCCATACCCACATTTACTCCTGTTCTTTGCCACTCATCTGTTAATTCCTTTCGCACTTCAATAGACTTGATACGTTGGTTGATCCAAGCATCAGAATACCCCAGACGCTTATAGTCTAATATAGCTTGCTCTATAGAAAGTTCTGGGTCTTGCATTTGATCCAACCGTTGCGCAGCCACCATCGCCATCCATTGTTTGAAAGGTTCAGCTTTAGGCGAAGGGATGGATTGGATGATACGGAACAGTTGCTTTTGGTCTGCCACATCGGTAAGGTATCTCTTCCCATCTGATGACAATAATTTCAGTTGGTTACAATTTGTAACCGACTCATTACCCTCTTTTTTTAATCTGTTTTTTAGTACTTTCCAATAATTACGAGGTGTAGCACTATCTGTTAAGATAGCAACAACATCCACTACAGAGAAATACCATTTCTCTTGCACATCATCCCAGATAGTTCTAACCTTTTTCTCCTCAAAAAGTTTTATCCCTTCGCTTTGTCCCATAGCATTAACTGAATTTATGCTGCAAAGGTACGGAAAAATTTGCAGATATGCAAGTTATAGTTTGTGAAATGATGATTTGTTGGTGTGATTTGTATAAAAAGTCACTTCTTCATTTTTTGGGAATAGGCGTGCTACAAGTTAGGCGACCACTGTAGCACATCTATAGGAGATCTGTGGGACATCTCTTGGCTTTCTGTGGCTTTTTATAAACGTGTCCTATAATAATGCTGCAAAAATCTTCGGCGTGGAAGGGGTTTTGTGCCGAAGGTTTGAGAATTTAGAGAATATAATGGTATATACAACACGCGGGAAGTGTAGTATTTACTAGGCTTCCCGCGTGAGTGTGTTTTTTTGAAAAAAGTTTTCGTGTGCCGAAGATTGTGCCGAAAGTTAGTATGTATTATACAAGAGATTGTTAGTGTTGAGAGGAGTAAATAGGCATAAATATAGGAAAAGCGTGTGGAAACCCCGTTTCTTTTATAGGAAAAGCGTGTAATTTTTGTAAACAAAATATAAGAAAAGCGTATTCCTCTCCAAGAGCATCAATTTAGGAACAGTGTATGAATCGGCTATTGCGCAGGAATTGCACGCGCATGGGTGTCCGCTATTCTATTATGATAATAAGAAACTCGGAGAAGTAGATTTTATTATTGATGATTATACCAACTTATCTGTACTACCAATAGAGGTGAAGTCGGGTAAGGATTACTATGTGCATAGCGCGTTGGACAAGTTTATTGCTAATGAGGATTACTCGGTAAAGGATGCTGTGGTTCTTTGCAACCAACGAGAAGTAAAGATAGATAAAAACGGAATAACATACTTGCCAGTTTATTATTCTATGTTCGTTGTGGGAAACAATCGAACTGAAGATGTGGTTCTGACTATACCCAAAATGCCAGAATAACTTATAGTAATCAATAGTATATACAACACGCGGGAAGTGTAGTGTTTACTATGCTTCCCGCGTGAGTGTATTTTTTTGCAAAAAGTTTTCGTGTGCCGAAGATTGTGCCGAAGGTATCACAAGTTCTATGCGGGCTACGCGACCACTTCGCGAGCACTGTAGCACATCTGTGGGCTAAATGTGCCCTATCTGTGGGCGAGATGTGGCTGGTTGTCAATTCCAATACCACTCTGTTAGCATTGCAATGTCCGTCACTGGGTATTTGATGAAAGGTTAGTTTTTTAGAAATCCGATGGAATCTATATCATGGGCGAGTTTTGTGGTAAATACTTCAGCACCTAATAAATTCAAGTGAGTTGATTCTGCGAAATATGTTGTATCACTACCAAACATCAAACTATAATCCAATTTAGGTATATTTGGAGCTAATGAATCTATCATTTGCCAAAACTCAATCATTCTGCATTTGTCATAAAAATCACTTTTGTGCATTGGAGAACATACTAGAAGTAGTTGTATGTCTTCTTGTTCACATCTATTTATGCAAGCACTAAAATAGTTTATTATAGTATCATTTTTCTCAAGATCATATAATGTGTCAGGGAAATTGATATTATATTCCCCTATTTTGTGAGGAGTAAAACAATCTTTGTAACATGCGTATTTTGAAGTAATATCTTGCTGTGCTTGGTAGAGGCATTGCAAATCATCAATCCCCCAGCCATAATACTTTGTAGGTAGGAATTTGTCTTTCCAAGAAATTTCTTCACAAATATCTATATAGAATTGGAAATATGGATTATTAATGAAAGGTAGAAACTCTTTACGGAAATTATCATTCCAATGTCTAAAAAACGCTTGTGGGCATACTTCTATAATAAGTAGATGAGGAGGATTATTTTTATCCAAGTATGGAGAAATTTGTAAATTATAATTATAATCAAAAGAATAACCACTCAATCCCAGATTATAGCATTCGCAAGATAATATAGAATCCATAATTAATCCATTGTAATGGCATTGGGCTCTTGAATTACCAAAAATTACTACATCTGCATTCAATGTATCATTGTAAATATATGTAAAGGAAGAATATGGCGGCTTTTTACTTTTTTGGGCATTATTATCCAAATAGTATTGTAGTATATATAAGGGAATTAATGCTGCTGCAATTATACAAAACACTTCGAAAATAAACTTTTTCATATTAGAATTGGAAATAGATAAATTCACTTACTTCTACAGGTGCAAATAAATACATTAAAATAATCATACATATCTCAATACAAATAATAAACCCCTTTGATTTTAGCATTGACAAAACTGATTTATCATTTATACGATTAGTCCATTCTCCCAATAGCATAAGAAAAATAGATATGAATAGAGGTATATAATAATATCTATTCATTAGCCATGGGATAGAAAATAAACTGCTATCGAAGATACCAGTTACCCATGCGGAAAGAGTTTTAAGTCCTGTGGCGCGGAAGATAATCCAACCGAAGACTGCCAAGGCGAAAGTCAAGAGCATTTGTCCTGCTTCTTTGAGAGAGGGTAGCCATTTCGTTTTGATGGTGCCATCGGGC
>JAZSAI010000004.1:0-147997 GCA_045601825.1 Paludibacteraceae bacterium
ATGGGTAACAGCACCAGACTTGGTGGCTGCAGATGGAGAATAACCGCGCGAAGAAGACCATACGGAAGAATCATCTGTGGTTTGGATAGAAGATATCACACCTACACACAGTACAACACACAGTAATACACTTAAAAATACATTTAGACTTTTGTTCATTTCTTATAACTTATAACCAAATTCCTAATTCATTATATCCATACGACATAACAAAAAGCAAAGCAAGATACTAAAGTACCTCAGCTGTAAATCTTCGGGTTATTAAGTTGTAAGAAGTTGCGAAGTTCGAACTACAACCAAAGCGTTTTCATCGCTATTATATGTCATATCTAGGGTCGTACACCCTAAGATATTCGCGCTACACGCGTACTCGCGCAAGCAACATTTGGCGGCAAAGGTACTGCTTTTTTTTGGAACTACCAAATATTTATAGAAGTTTTTTCGATTATCTTTCATTTTGCTATTTTACCCCCCCCCAGAAGTTTCTCATACCTCATTGATTTTCTGCATATTACGCAACATAGCATTAATTTGAGGCAATTAAGGAAGTATTCTTTGTAGGCTCAACAGATGGATCGGTGATTCTTCGGTGAAAGTAGCATTAACTGTCGGTTGACCGTCGGCTCACCGTCGGCTCACCGTCGGGAAAGACAGGTAAATAACAGAGAAATTTTGGAAGATAATAATATTTTGCTTGTTTTGTTTGTGTATGTGCGTTTTTTTTACTAATTTTGCAAGCGATTTTTAATTTAGGCGTATTATGGCATTTTTTGGATTATTTGGAAAAGAAAAGAAAGAGACACTTGACAAAGGACTGGAGAAAACCAAAACCTCTGTTCTTAGCAAAATAGGACATGCTATTGCGGGCAAGTCCACCGTGGATGATGATGTGCTTGACAATCTAGAAGAGGCACTCATCACCTCCGACGTGGGTGTGGAGACTACCCTACGCATCATCGAACGCGTACAAGAACGCGTAAAGCGAGATAAGTATCTCGGTACTGCTGAACTCAACCAAATACTGGTAGAAGAGGTAGCAGGGTTGCTCGCCGAAAACAATAGCATGCAAGTGGCAGACTTCAACGATGAGTTGCCATGTAAACCCTACGTAATCATGGTAGTAGGTGTGAACGGCGTGGGCAAAACGACCACCATCGGTAAGCTAGCATACCAGTACAAGATGGCAGGCAAAAAGGTATATCTAGGTGCAGCCGACACGTTCCGCGCTGCCGCTGTGGAGCAGCTATGTATCTGGGGCGAAAGAGTGGGAGTACCCGTAGTGAAACAGCAACAAGGCTCAGACCCTGCGAGTGTGGCATTTGACACATTGCAGAGCGCGAAAGCCAACGATGCGGATGTGGTGCTGATAGATACAGCAGGGCGTTTGCACAACAAGATAAACCTCATGAACGAGCTGACGAAAATCAAGAACGTGATGCAAAAAGTGGTGCCCGATGCGCCGCATGATGTGATGCTCGTACTAGACGGAAGCACTGGGCAGAACGCCTTTGAGCAAGCGAAACAGTTTACCAAAGCGACGCAGGTTAGTTCGTTGGCTATCACGAAGTTAGATGGCACAGCCAAAGGTGGCGTGGTGATAGGAATAAGTGACCAGTTTAAGATACCTGTGAGGTATATAGGACTGGGTGAGCAGATGACGGACCTGCAGGTGTTTGATCGCGAAGAATTTGTGAAATCGCTGCTTGGATGAGAGGTGAGAGTTGAGAGTTGAGAGTTGAGAGTTAAGAGTTGAGAGTTGAGAGGTGAGAGGTGAGAGTTAAGAGTTGAGAGGTGAGAGTTGAGAGTTGAGAGTTAAGAGTTGAGAGGTGAGAGTTGAGAGTTGAGAGTTAAGAGTTGAGAGTTGAGAGGTGAGAGGTGAGAGTTAAGAGTTGAGAGTTGAGAGTTGAGAGTTAAGAGTTAAGAGTTAAGAGATGAGAGTTAAGAGATGAGAAAAAGCATAACACATATTAAGAGTAAAGCACTGGCTTTACGGATAATACAACTGTACAAGTATCTAACTGAAAATAAAAAAGAATTTGTTCTATCAAAACAAATTTTACGCTCCGGAACTAGCATTGGAGCCAATATTTGCGAGAGTTACTCTGCACAAAGCAAAGCTGACTTTATCGCAAAACTCTATATCGCCCTTAAAGAAGCTAATGAAACACACTACTGGCTAGAGTTGTTATATGAGAGTGAGTTTATCCCAAAAGATAAATTTGAATCCTTATATAAAGAAACAGAGGAACTCATTGCGTTATTGACTGCTTCTATTAAAACAACTCAACATAAAAACTAAAAAATTGAAAATGAAAGTACGGTTTGTGACATTGGGATGTAAGTTGAATTTTGCGGAGAGTAGCGCTCTTGGCAAAGAACTGATGCTGCGTGGACATCAAAGGGCTTCGCTGAATGAAGTGCCCGATGTGTGCGTGGTGAACACCTGCTCCGTGACCGATGCCGCAGACCATAAAGACCGACAAACCATTAACCAACTACATCGCAAATATCCCAACGCAATCATCATAGTAACAGGATGTTACGCGCAACTGCAGCCACAGCAGATAGCACAGATAGAGGGAGTGGATTATGTGCTGGGGCAGGAGGAGAAATACGATATTCCAAAATTGGTAGCAAGATTGGAATCGGACGCCGCAAAGGCGGCTATAGGACGCTCGCATAACGAGCTATTGGCTATAGGCGAGAGGCGAGAAGGCGAGATTCCCGATTCCCGACACCATATAACTGGTAACATCCAAGTGGGGGCAATACGCGAAGTGGAGGAGTTTCATGGCGTACATTCGGCGGATGATAGGACCCGATGTTTCATCAAAGTGCAAGACGGATGCAACTATTTCTGCACCTATTGTACTATCCCATACGCACGCGGGAAATCGCGCAATCCGAAGATAGAAGATGTGGTCAAAGATGCGCAAGAGGCACTTAGTCAAGGTGCTAAAGAACTGATAATCACAGGAGTGAACATCGGAGACTTTGGGCGTTCGACGGGGGAGAGTTTTATTGAACTTCTGCGCGCGCTAGACGCGCTGGAAGTGGAGAGTAGAGATAAGAGAGTAGAGAGTAGAGATGAGAGAGTAGAGATGAGAGATGAGAGAGATTATCGGGTGCGGATATCGTCGTGTGAGCCGAACTTGCTGACCGATGAAATAATAGACTTTGTGGCACAATCCAAACACTTTGCGCCGCACTTCCACATTCCACTGCAATCGGGTAGTAATGAGGTACTTAAGATAATGAAACGTCGCTATACGCGTGAGCTATTTGCTGAGCGCGTGCAGCACATACGCAAGGTGATGCCACATGCATTTATTGGAGTGGACTGCATGGTGGGCGTACGCGGAGAAACAGAGGCGTATTGGGAGGACTATTTGGCATTTATCAAAGGACTGGATGTGAGCCAGTTGCATGTATTTACCTACTCGGAGCGCGCCAACACGAAAATGCTAGAGATGGACCTATACGTGGTGCCCAAGAAAGAACGACAACGCCGCAGCAAAATACTACACGAAGTATCGGAAGCGAAGACCAAAGCATTTTATGCACAACACGCTGGCAGAAAGGCAGTTGTGCTGTGGGAATCAAAGAAAGAAGGCGATCAGATGTCGGGATTTACCGACAACTACATCAAAGTGTATAGGTCATACGATAGGGCGAAAATCAATACTTTTGAAGAAATTATGCTATAAAATTTGCATAATCCAATTATTTTTACTACTTTTGCAGCGTCTTTGTGAGACTGCAAAGATATTTCCCCTTATTTTAGAAATTTATTTATACATTTTTTTATGCAATACGATATGCAAAAACTCGGGCGAATGACGCTCGAACAATTGACAGAAATTGCAAAGAGCTATGGACTGAAAGTGCGCCGTAGCGCTTCGTTGCAATCCATTATTTATGACATCCTAGACGCTCAAGCAGACAAACGTGGGGCAGAAGTGCAAGCCAAAGAAGATGCGAAACAAGCTAAAGCAGAAGAGAAAAAACGTAACAAACGTGCTCGTATCCAAGCTGCACCTACCAAAGTGAACACCGATAACATGAAAAGTAATCGCGTGTTAGCCACCGTGGGCAATGAACAAGAGACGCTGGGACAAATGAAAGAAGAACAAGCCAAACAACCACAACCCAAACCAGTGATATCTGCCGTACAACCATCACTGTTTGAAACGGCTTCGGAATCAGACGCCGCTAAAGCTGTTATTGGACGGGCAAAGCCCTATGGGGTATTGGACGCTACGCTAATGAATGAGGAGTTGAGAGTTGAGGGTAAAGAGTTGAGAGAAGAGAGTAGAGAGTTGAGAGTTGAGAGTAGAGAGGAGAAAAGCAGTGAAGCTGTGAATTCGCCAGCCAAAAAGAAACGTGGAAGACCAAAGAAAGAGAAGAGTTTAATGGACGACAGCAAAGTTGCCGACAGTTTAGAGGCGAAAGGCGAAGAGGCGAAAGGCGAAAGGCTAGAGGTGAAAACTGAAAACGGAGAAGTGAAAGGCGAAAACGGAAAGGCAAAAGGTGGAGAAACTCCAGAAGAGAAGAAAGCACGTATCAATGCACGCATAGCACAAATAACTCAACAAATAGCCAAACGCGAAGAACAACTGGCTAATGGTGAGGAGATTACGCCTATCCATGAAAAGCCACAACCAGAGCCAACGATGTCGCCAGAAGAGGAGAGACTGAACAAAGGTGTGGAAGCATTCGGCGACACCATCACAGCCATAGGCACATTGGAGTGCGCACCTGATGGATATGGATTCTTGCGTAGTGCAGACTACAACTACATCTCTTCGCCAGACGATGTGTATGTATCGCAACAACAGATACGTCAGTATAGTTTGAAGACGGGTGACACCGTAGAATGTACTATTCGTCCACCCAAAGAGGCAGACAAGTACTTCCCAATGAAAGAGGTGATACGCGTGAATGGTGTAGCACCAGAAGTGGCTAAAGAGCGCATTGCGTTTGAGAACCTCACCCCACTCTTCCCCGATGAGAAATTCAAACTATGCAAAGGAGACAAGAGCGACCCATTGTCGGTACGCATCATCGACTTCTTTGCACCTATAGGCAAGGGACAACGCGGACTAATCGTGGCACAACCAAAAACCGGTAAGACCGTATTGCTCAAGCAGATAGCAAATGCTATCGCAGAGAACCACCCTGAGGTGTATATGATTGTACTACTGATAGATGAGCGTCCAGAGGAAGTAACAGATATGGCGCGTTCGGTGAACGCTGAAGTGATAGCATCTACCTTTGATGAGCCCGCAGAAAACCACGTGAAAGTAGCGAATATCGTACACGAGAAAGCTAAGCGACTGGTGGAATGTGGACATGATGTGGTGATATTACTAGATAGTATCACGCGTCTGGCGCGCGCGTACAACACAGTAGCACCTGCGAGTGGAAAAGTATTGTCAGGTGGTGTGGAAGCACAAGCATTGCATAAGCCAAAACGCTTCTTTGGTGCGGCACGAAACATTGAGAATGGTGGTAGTCTGACCATCATCGCTACCGCATTGACCGAGACGGGTAGCAAGATGGATGACGTGATCTTTGAGGAGTTTAAGGGAACGGGTAACATGGAGCTGCAATTGGATCGCAAACTCAGCAACAAGCGCATCTTCCCTGCTGTGGATATACCAGCTTCTTCTACCCGTCGTGATGACCTACTATTGCCAGCCGACGTGCTGAGTCGTATGTGGATGATTCGCAAAGAACTCACCGACATGAACAGCGTAGAGGCGATGGAAAAACTGAAGACATATATGGAGCGCACCAACGATAATGATGAGTTTTTGTTGGCAGTAACGGGAGCGAGGTAGGAGAGTAGAGATAAGAGATAAGAGATAAGAGATGAGAGAGAAGAGATGAGAGAGAAGAGAGGCATGAAAGATATACTAAAATATGTGTTATGCGGAGTGATGTGGCTTGCTATTGCACAAGCACATGCACAGAATAATCCATATGTGGATGACAAACTAGTACATATCGGATTCTTCTTGGGTTTGGACATGATGTCGTACCATATAGAAGAGAATGATAGTCTAACACAATTGGGTGTGCCCGGTTCTAACGGCAATGTATATCATCCAAGAACATCGGTTGTAGGACCTGGTTTTGAGGTAGGATTCATTACCGACCTACGATTGACTCGTCACTTGAATCTGCGCTTTACTCCAGGTCTGCACTTTGGTGAACGTACTATCCAATACAAAAGTTACACCACCAATGAGATTGATGATCCCAAAAGCGGAGATGGTAGCAAACAAAGCATATTGACCATTCCTGTGAGTATTCCGCTATATTTGAAATGGTCAGCCGAACGCGAAGTGAATTATCGTCCGTACGTGATAGTAGGTGGTGGCGTGCAGTTTGAATGTTTCAGAGATAAGGAGAAAGTACTGCTACAAAAGCCCTTTGATGCCTTTATCTCTGCAGGATTTGGCTGTGACTTCTACTTCAGATGGTTTAAGTTGTGCCCCGAGATAAAATACAAAATCGGATTCTTGGACGTGAATGTACCTACAACGGATAAACAAGAAGAAGGATGGGGCGTGGGCGAAGATTATCACTTCTACTCCAATGCCATTAAGCGAATGACTAATCAGCAGTTGTCAATTGTGTTTAACTTCGAATAATGAAACGTATCGTTTATATAGTGTTGTTAGCGTTGGGCATGGTGGCATGTCAACAAGACATTGTATCAGATGACCCAACATTGCAATTGAGTTTCTCGCACGACTCGGTGCTATTTGACACTGTGTTTACAGAAATGGGCACCTCCACCAAATGCGTAATGGTATATAACCGCAACAAAAATGCCATAGAAATAGCGCAAGTGCAGATGCAAAGCGGTAAATACTTTCACATCAATCTAGATGGTGAAAATGCTATAGAAAAATTAAAAAACATCACACTACGCGGAGGTGATAGTTTGTATTTGTTTGTGCGTGCGCATATTGATCCGCTTGACAAAAATTCGCCCGTGTTGGTAGAAGATTCTATTGCGTTTGACGTGAATGGCAAAATACAACACATTCGTCTGCAGGCTTATGGGCAGAATGTGAAGAAGATACGAGGAGAAAATGGGCTAATGATTCTTCAAAATATGACAATGACCAATGAGAAACCTTATCTAATATACGATACTGTGGCTGTGGCAGGAAACCTGAATGTAGAAGCGGGTACAACCATTTATATGCACACAGGGGCAATGATTTATGCCTATGGCAACGTGACAGCCAAGGGCACAAAAGATGCACCAATTATTTTCCGCGGCGACAGGACAGATATGTTGTTTGATTCGGTGCCATATCGCATGGCTTCAGGACAATGGGATGGCATCTACCTGATTCACGACAAGAGTAGTTTACCAACTACCTACACATTGGATTATGTGGATATTTTATCGGGAAACATAGGACTATATGTATATTCAGAGGCAACAGGTATATTACCCAGATTGACCCTAACCAATAGTCGCGTGCATAACCATAGCGTATATGGATTGGTGCTGCAAAATGTGGACGCTACGGTGGCGAATTGCGAGATTAGCAACTGCGCTTCGTACTGCGTGTACTTGGCAGGAGGTAAACATAATTTTGTACACAACACCATTGCCGCCTATTACGGTTACCCATATACCGATCTGAATCTTCATACCAATATTTTGCCGGAAGATGTGGCCGCAGTGTATATCAACAACCTAAGCAAAAATATGGCAAAGACTAATAGTTCGTTCTACAACTGCATCATTACCGGTGGAAGAAAACGAAATGTGGTGGTAGCCACGCCATTGTCAGACTACTATGAGGGGCGGTTTGAAGGCAACTACTTACGTTCAGATTCGCTGGATGCAGCATACGCTAAGAATAATGTGTATGCAACGGATTCGGACAGCTGCGTATTTAAAAATATCTACTATCTTTCCAAAGAGTATCACTACTATGATTTTCATTTGGATTCACTATCACCTGCTAGAGGTATAGGCGATAGTATAGCAGCGCTGTCCTACCCTACTGATAGAGAGGGATATAGACGAAAAGCAAAACCCGATGCAGGGTGTTATGAGTTTAGTTTATAGTTTAAGATTTAATGATTAAAGGCAGGAATATATGGATACAAAAGAATTACAAAAACTCATCGCTATCTGGTTTGAGGAAGATATTCGCGATGGCGATCATACATCGCTGAGTTGCATTCCCGAAACAGAGATGGGTTGCCAACAACTGATTGTGAAGGAGGAAGGCATCATCGCAGGTATCGAAGTTGCCAAAGAGATTATCGCCTACTTCGACCCAGAGTGTCGCATGGAACAACTACTGGAGGACGGCACACACGTAAAGCCAGGTGATATTGCCTTTCGCGTATATGGCAAAGAGTTGAGTCTGTTGCAAATTGAGCGCACCATGCTCAACGTGATGCAACGCATGTCAGGCGTAGCTACCACAGCACACAAATATCAAAGTCTGATTGAAGGCACTGGTTGCCACGTCTTGGACACCCGCAAGACTACCCCAGGTTTGCGCTACCTAGAGAAAGAGGCAGTGCTGATTGGTGGCGGTATGAACCACCGAATTGGACTGTTTGATATGATCCTGCTCAAAGATAATCACGTGGATTTCTCAGGCGGTATCACCGCAGCACTGACTCGCGCCAAGAACTACTGCGAGGAGAAAGGCAAAGACCTGCGCATTGAGATTGAGACACGCAACGAGGAGGAGATACGCGAAGCATTGGCGACCAATATCCCCGACCGTATTATGCTAGACAACTTCTCGCCAGAGCGCACCAAAGGTGCGGTGGAGATCATCCGCACGTGGGAGAAAGAGCATGGCAAGCATATCGAGATTGAGTCTAGCGGCGGCATCACCATCGACACCATCCGCAGCTATGCCGAGACAGGTGTGGACTTCGTGAGCGTGGGTGCATTGACCCACTCGATTAAGAGTCTAGATATGTCGTTTAAGGCAGTGAAGTGAGACCGCCTGCGGCTATTGGATATAGGTTATAGGACGCTACGCTATAGGACGCCGCAAGCGGCTATAGGTGAAAGGTGAAAGGTTAAAGATTAAAGGCAAGAAATGATGATTAAAGAGCGACTTACAGCGCTACGAGCGCTGATGAAAGAAAAGAGTGTGAGTGCATGTATCGTACCAGGTACTGACCCACATGCTAGCGAATATATGGCGGAGCACTGGACCGAGATGTCGTGGATCACGGGCTTTCTCGGCGAGACAGGCACCGCAGTGATTACCTTGGACAAAGCATTGCTTTGGACGGACAGTCGTTACTACCTGCAAGCAGAGGCAGAGTTGCAAGGCACTACGGTAGAACTGATGCGCGAGAGCGATATTGACTGCCCCACCATCCCTGAGTGGCTGTGTACGGCTATCGGGAATCGGGAATCGGGAATCGGGAAAGTGGCAGTGAATGCTGAGATGTACAGCGTGAACGGCTATTGCGAACTGAAAGCCACATTAGAAGAAGGTGGTTTGGCACTCGTATCAATCGATTTAATTTCGCCATTATGGACAGAAAATCGTCCTGCTATCCCTACCTCATTGCTTTACGAGTATGAGGAGAAATACACAGGCGAGAGCGTAGAAAGTAAGCTGGCACGCGTACGCAAGGCATTAGAGGAACGCCATTGTCAGGCGTTGGTCATCTCTGCGCTAGACGAGATTGGTTGGCTGCTGAATATCCGTGGCAAAGATGTGGACTATACTCCATGTTTGATCAGTTATGTGGTAGTAGAGATGCAGAAATGTACCATCTTCGTTGCTCCTAACAAAGTGGACGATGCCGCTCGTGCATACCTCAATCGCGTGGGAGTGGACATTGCCGACTATGATCAAGTATTTGATTACCTGCAACATATTGAGGCAGAAGGCATTATGTATGATGGTGGCAAAGTGAATGAAGCGCTCTATGAGGCCATCAATCCTGCTATTGCACGCCGCGTGAACGTGAGCCCTAGTCCCGTGCTGAAGATGCAAAGCGTGAAAAACGACACCGAACTCGCAGGCGAACGCATCGCCATGCGCAAAGATGCGGTGGCGCTGACACGTTTCTTCTATTGGCTGGAGAAGGAAGCCCTCAAGACACCTCAAACAGAAATCACACTCGCAGCCAAACTTGGCGAGTTCCGTGCCATGGGTGAGAACTACACCGATGATAGTTTTTGTACTATCGCAGGATGGAAGGGTAATGGCGCTATTGTCCACTATCATGCCACCGAAGAAGAATGTGCAAACATAGAGGGGGAAGGTGTATTATTACTGGACTCTGGCGGACAATATTTAGATGGAACTACCGACATTACTCGTACTGTTTGGGTGGGTAATCCCGCAAATATCCCCGCGGCTGTGAAACGCGATTATACAGCTGTGTTAAAAGGACATATTGCATTGGCTCGTGCGCGCTTCCCGAAAGGCACTCGCGGCAATCAATTGGACGTATTGGCTCGCCAATTCTTATGGGCAGAAGGTATGACCTATGGTCATGGTACAGGTCACGGAGTGGGACACTTCATGGGTTGCCACGAGGGACCACAAAACATCCGTACGGATAATAATCCTAATCCACTACAAGTGGGCAATATATGCTCTGACGAACCTGGATTGTATCGCGCTAATGAGTATGGTATTCGTACAGAAAACCTAATTGCCGTGCGTGAATGTCAAAATCTTGGTGCTCATGCGACTGGAGAGACATTTCTGGAGTTTGAGACATTGACACTCTGCTATTATGACACCAATATGATTGATCTAAGCCGCATGACTGAGCAGGAGATTGCTTGGATCAATGCTTATCACGAGTGGGTATATGCAGAAATCTCGCCACTATTGCCACAGCAAGAAGCACAATTCTTAAAGGAAAAGTGTCAAGCTATTTGATATGAAGCAAGTTTAGCTTTAGTCAAAGACTAAAAAAAATCGCCAAGTTGGCGATTTTTTTTGTATATATGCAAAATTTTCAGTACCTTTGTAGCCTATTTTATATTCCGAATAAATATACAAAAAAATATGACACTAGAAAGCATACTTATTCCACAGGTACAAGAGGCTGTCAAAAACCTCTACGGTATTGAGATAACTGCCGAGCAAGTGCAGTTTCAAAAGACTCGCGCAGAGTTTGAAGGCGATATCACATTGGTGGTATTCCCATTTGTAAAAGCAGCTCGCAAAGCCCCAGCAATGGTGGCACAAGAAGTAGGCGAAGCACTCGTAGGGGGACTCATTGAGAAATACAACGCAGTGCAAGGTTTCCTTAATCTTTGTATCGCACAAAGCTACTGGATTGAACAACTCCAAGCAATTGCAGAAAATACGGAGTACGGACAACTCTCCCGCGGCGAAGGCGAGAAACCCCTCATGATGGTGGAATACTCATCGCCTAACACCAACAAACCTCTGCACCTCGGTCACGTGCGCAACAACTTGCTTGGCTACTCTATTGCTAAGATTCAAGAAGCGAACGGATGGAATGTAGTCAAGACCAATATTGTGAACGACCGTGGTATTCACATCTGCAAGTCTATGCTCGCTTGGCAGAAGTTCGGCAATGGCGAGACACCAGAGAATAGCGGCAAGAAGGGCGACCACCTAATCGGCGACTACTATGTGCGCTTTGACAAGGAGTATAAAGCTCAAATCAAAGAACTCATGGCAGGTGGTATGGACGAGGAGACCGCTAAGAAAGAGGCGCCACTTATCAAAGAGGCACAAGCTATGCTCGTAAAATGGGAACAAAACGACCCTGAGGTGCGCGCTCTATGGCAAAAAATGAACGAATGGGTGTATGCGGGCTTTGATGAGACATACAAGCAAATGGGGGTAGGTTTTGACAAGATTTATTACGAAAGCGACACCTATCTCGTGGGCAAAGGCGAAGTAGAGCGTGGTCTTGCCAAGGGCGACTTCTACCGCCGCGAAGATGGCTCAGTTTGGGCTGACCTCGCACAAAACGGATTGGATGAGAAGTTGCTCCTACGTGCAGACGGAACATCCGTATATATGACCCAAGATATTGGTACCGCCAAGCTCCGCTTCGAGGACTACCCTATTGATAAGATGGTATATGTGGTGGGTAACGAGCAAGAGTACCACTTCAAGGTACTGAGTATCCTGCTTGACCGTCTTGGTTTCCCATTTGGCAAAGAGTTGGTACACTTCAGCTACGGTATGGTGGAGTTGCCAAACGGTAAGATGAAGAGCCGCGAGGGAACCGTAGTGGATGCAGACGACCTGATGGCACAAATGATTGCAGATGCGAAAGAGATATCCAAAGATAAAGTCAACACCCTACCCGATATCACCGAAGAGGAAGCCAACGAGATTGCTCGCATGGTAGGTTTGGGTGCCTTGAAGTATTTTATTTTGAAAGTAGACCCACGCAAGAACATGCTCTTCAATCCAGAGGAGAGTATTGACTTCAATGGTAACACAGGTCCGTTCATCCAATACACCTACGCGCGTATTCAGAGTGTCCTCCGCAAAGCGGAGAGTCTCTCGCCTCTCGCCTTATCGCCTCTCGCCTTGTCGCCTAAAGAGCTTGCGCTCATCCAACGCTTGGTAGATTATCCTGCGGCAGTGCGCCAAGCTGGCGATGAGTTCTCACCAGCGGTGATTGCTAACTATGCATATGCGTTGGCATGCGACTTCAATAGTTTCTACCACGATCATAGTATCTTGAACGAAGCAGATGCTGAGAAACGTGCCTTGCGCCTTGTATTGGCACAAACCGTGGCTAAAGTTATTAAGAGCGCAATGTCCCTCCTCGGCATCGAAGTCCCCAATAGAATGTAGTATAGAGGACGCTGCGCTACAGTTTAGAGGACGCCGCTTTGCGGCTACAGTTTAGAGTTTAAAGATTAAAATTATGTATACCGATTTTCAAAAACACCTGCAATGTATCCTCGACGATATTCGTGAGGCAGGATTGTATAAAAACGAACGAGTAATTATCACTCCTCAATCCTCTGCTATTCAAGTAGAGGGCGGCAAGGACGTCATCAACTTCTGCGCCAACAACTACCTTGGCCTCGCAGACAACCCCGAACTCATCCAAGCAGCCAAAGACCGCATGGACGCGCGTGGCTATGGTATGGCATCGGTGCGTTTCATCTGCGGTACGCAGGACACCCACAAGCAACTCGAACAAGCTATCTCCGACTTCTTCGGCACTGAGGATACCATCCTCTATGCTGCTTGTTTTGATGCTAATGGTGGTTTGTTCGAGCCACTCCTCACCGACCAAGATGCCATCATCTCCGATGCGCTCAACCATGCCTCTATCATCGACGGCGTACGCCTGTGCAAGGCAGTGCGCTATCGCTATGCCAATGGCGATATGGCGGACCTCGAGGAACAACTGAAGAAAGCGCAAGCACAACGCTTCCGCATCATCGCTACCGATGGCGTGTTCTCCATGGACGGTAATGTCTGCCCACTCGATAAGATCTACGAACTCGCACAGAAATACGATGCCCTCGTCATGGTGGATGAGAGCCACTCCGCAGGTGTGGTAGGTAAGACAGGTCATGGTGTCACCGAGCGTTATGACCTCCGCGGAAAGATTGAGATTATCACTGGTACATTGGGCAAGGCCTTTGGCGGTTCAGTTGGTGGCTTCACCACAGGTAAGAAAGAGATTATCGACCTGCTTCGCCAACGCAGCCGTCCATACCTCTTCTCCAACTCTATTCCTCCATTGATTGCAGCGGCAGGCCTCAAGACCTTCGAGATTCTTACTCGCAGCAACGAACTCCAAGACCGCCTGCACGCGAATACCGAGTACTTTATCACTAAGATGAAAGCCGCTGGCTTTGATATCAAGCCAACCGAGTCGGCTATCTGCGCCGTGATGTTGTACGACGCTCGTTTGAGCCAAGAGTTCGCTGCGGCATTGCAAGAAGAGGGTATCTATGTAACGGGCTTTTACTACCCAGTTGTGCCACAGGGTCAAGCGCGTATCCGCGTCCAACTCTCTGCTGCCCACACTACCGAGCAACTCGACCGCGGTATCGAGGCCTTTATCAAAGTGGGCAAAGCCCTCAATGTTCTAGAGTAACTTATCAGTTATAGTTCATACATAAACAAGCGCATCGTCTTTTTAGCGATGCGCTTGTTGTATAGTACTATTATTAAGATTTCCTTCCTTTGTACTCTCCCTTTCTCTCTCGGGTAAAAGACCAAGGTGAAGAAGTGCCTTGAATGGCACTTCAAGTATTGCGCCCGAAAAGTCCCCACTTTGAGGATTAAGCGCAATACATAGAATGGCGCGACCCTCGCGGTCACGCAGCCATACGGCTATAGGGTAGTGCCGTACAGGGTAGGCACGACCGCCAAATGTATGAGTATTGTCAAAAGGCTGTTTGTTAAGATTGCCGTCTCTTTTACACCTCTTATACCTTGCCCGATTCCACCGACCGACGACCGAGAGACGACCGACAGAACAACGGCACAACTCCTTGTCTACAAAAAGTGCTATTTGTTAAGATTGCCGCCTAAAAAAGTTGACTACATTCCTAAAAAAGTTGTCCCCATTTCTAAAAAGGTTGATCGCATTCCCAAAATGTGAAACAGTGTCTCACAAATTGGGTTGGAGTCATGATGGAATATGCATTGGCTGGTATTGATAACAATCTTTTCGCAGCACGCTATCAGTTGTATTTGCCCAACAAGGCAGAATTACAAGCACAACTGAATCAATTAATGGAAAATTAACGTAATATACAAAATACTAACCCCCTAAATTACTCATCACTCATAGTTCATAACTAATCCGTAACGCATACCGTTGCCCGACATATTTAACATAGCGTAGCCCCCTGCCATTTATGCAAATTTCGCATAAATGGCATTTTTTCTTGCACATATACATTTTTTTTCGTACCTTTGCAGTCGATTCCTACGCTGGAGGGAAATATGTCCTGCGAAAAGCGTTTCGCAAAGGGTCTTTCTTGGGTAGGTTTCGGACATATTAAATAGCGTTTATTGACGCTTTGCGTTTGATTAACAGAAAACTTCGCAACTTTTCTTTAGATAAGTCAAAACCAAAGTAATCAGTAGATGCCTATGGGTATGATTATATCCATACTGCGCTTATATAGTGCAGTGTGTCGTCATACCAGCGTAGGTTTCCTGTTGTTTATTTGACTTATCTGGCAATGCGAAGGCCTCTGTTAATGAATAACCAACGGAGGTCTACGCTTTTTGTGTGTCTATATACCAATGGCAAATAAAACAAACAACAATATTAACCCTCTAATTCAAACAATTATGAGAAAACTATGCTCTCTTTTCGTGGCACTCCTAGCCACCATCGCCCTTGAGGCTGCAGATTTCCATGTTGATGGAATCTCTTATAACTTTCTTAATGATTCCAATGTAGCAGTTACCTACCTTGGTAGATGGGCTGGGGATTCTTATGCGTATAAAGGAGAAATTATCATCCCATCAACTGTTATACATAATAATACATCTTATAATGTCACAAGTATCGGAGTAGAAGCTTTTAAATCTTGCTCTTCGTTGACCTCTGTAACTATCGGTAATAATGTGACGAGTATTGGAGATTATGCTTTTTATGGTTGTTCTTCTTTAACTTCCATCATCATCCCAGATAATGTGGTTAGCATTGGATATCGAGCATTTGAAGGATGCTCATTCATATCTGTTACTATTGGTGATAATGTGAAGAGCATTGGAGATTGGGCTTTCCATAGTTGTTCTTCTTTAAAAACCATCAATATTCCTAATAGTGTAGTACGCATTGGATCTGAGGCATTCGCATATTGCTCTTCGCTAGAATTTGCTTCTATTGGTAATAGTGTAACTAATCTAGAATGGACATTCCGTCAATGCAATTCATTAAGCTCCGTCACGATAGGTAATAGTGTGACGAATATAGGACAAGGTGCATTCTGGAATTGTCCTTCGTTAACCTCTATCACTTTACCTGATAGTCTAATAAGTATTGGATACCAAGCTTTTGGTGGTTGCCTCTCTCTCACATCTATTACAATTCCTAATCGTGTAACGAGTATTGGAGATTATGCTTTTGCTGGTTGTTCATCATTAGTATCCGTACTATGGAATGCACAGAATTGTACAAGTGTAGGTAGCATGGATAGACATATTTTTTTTAATTGTCCAATTACCAACTTTACTTTCGGTAATAAGGTAGAAAGTATTCCCGCATATTTATGTAGTGGTCTTAATTTAACCTCTGTTTTAATTCCTAAAAATGTAACTAGTATTGGAGAAAAAGCATTCTATAATTGTGCTACTATTGATTCAATCACAATCCCTAATTTAATAAGCATTGGCGCAGACGCATTTGCAGGGTGTTCTGCTGTCAAATCTATCACTCTTACAGCCCCCTCTATTGAAGAGTTTTGCCAAGGACAAGGTAATATGTTACTCTGTGATCAAGGTTTATATTGTAATAGACATATACAAATTAATGGATTGGATGTAAAAGACATAATTATTCCTAATAGTGTTTTAACCATTGGTGATTACACTTTCTATAGATGTGCTTCTCTTAATTCTATTACCATTGGAAATAAAGTAACGGATATAGGGTTCTTATCTTTTTATGGTTGTTCTTCACTCAAATCTTTAACATTGGGGAATAATGTCACGAGTATTGGAAGACATGCTTTTGGGGATTGTTCCTCTTTGCCATCTGTTACTCTACCTCAGAGTGTAACAATTATCGGAGAAAGTGCTTTTTCTGGATGTTCTTTACTAACTTCTATCACAATTCCAACTAACATAACTAGTATTGATGCTTCAGCTTTCTCCAGATGTTCTTCTCTTACTTCAGTTACTTGGAATGCAAAAAATTGCTCGAATTATGCAACCCCATTTTATGGTATTCGTTCTCAGATTACCTCGTTCATATTAGGCGATAGTGTGACACACATTCCCGATTTATTGTGCGATGAAATGGAAAATCTTTCTTCCATCACCATTCCTAATGGTGTCACTACGATTGGAAAGACTGCATTTTGTACTTGTACTTCTCTTAGTTCAATCAACATTCCTAATAGTGTAACAAGTATAGGCGATATGGCTTTTAATAATTGCTCATCATTAGTATCCGTTACGCTAGGCAATGGAATAACTTCTATTGGGAATAATGTATTTAAAAATTGTTCTTCTCTTACTTCAATCAAGATTCCTGATCAAGTAACATATATCGGAAACTCAGCATTCTACAATTGCTCTTCTCTTACTTCAATCAATATTCCTAATAATGTAGCGAATATTGGAGATATGGCTTTTAATAATTGCTCATCATTAGTCTCTGTCACGTTAGGCAATGGAATAACTTCTATAGGGAACAATGTATTTGATAATTGTTCTTCTCTTACTTCAATCAAGATTCCTGATCAAGTAACATATATCGGAAACTCAGCATTCTACAATTGCTCTTCTCTTACTTCAATCAATATTCCTAATAGTGTAATGGGTATTGGAGCAATGGCTTTTGAGGGTTGCACATCTTTGACTTCCGTAGAATGGAATTCTAAAAATAATATTTATTGTTCCTCTCTAGAAAACGCTCCATTTTATTCATTAAATAAGCAAATCACTTCATTTACTTTTGGTGATAGTGTGAAATATATTCCAAATTATTTGTGTAATGGCATGGAAAATATCACTTCTATTACAATACCTAAGAATGTGGTAAGTATAGGAAATAATGTTTTTACTAATTGTTCTTCGCTAAAATCTATTACTTGGAATGCCAAGAATTATGCAGATTTTTCATCGGCAGACAAGACTCCTTTCTATGGAATCAAATCGCAGATAACTTCATTTGCTTTGGGTGTAGATGTAGAAAACATTCCTGCGTATTTGTGCAATGGTATGGATAAGATATCATCACTCATAATTCCAAATAGTGTAACAACTATTGGGCAAAATGCATTTAATGGTTGTTCTTCTCTAACATCTCTTGATATTCCGAACAATGTTCAAACGATAGGCGAAAATGCTTTTCGTGATTGTTCCTCGATAAAATCAATTAGTGTTGGGAAAAATATTGCAAGTATAGGAAACAATGCATTTACAAGTTGTACCTCACTCGAATCTGTTACTTGGAATGCAAAACATTGTGCAGATTTCGGAGAATTTTATAGTGATTATATTGATGGTCAATTGTATCAATTCTTTTGGGGTGCTCCTTTTAGTTCTAATGTGTCTATAAAATTGGGTAATGACGTAGAACATATTCCTGGTTGTTTGTTCCTTTATATGGAAAACTTAACATCAATTACGATTCCTAATAGTGTAACAAGCATCGGATCAGGAGCTTTTTACGGTTGTTCAGCACTAACTTCAGTAAACATCCCTAAGAATGTCAAAGATATTGACTTTATGGCATTTGCAGGATGTCCTTCTCGAACTTCTATCACTGTTGCTAATGGTAACAGCACTTATGATAGTCGCAATAATTGTAATGCTATCATTG
Organism: Paludibacteraceae bacterium; assembly: GCA_045601825.1. GTDB lineage: Bacteria > Bacteroidota > Bacteroidia > Bacteroidales > Paludibacteraceae > Colicola. Next base: position 18,511 of record JAZSAI010000004.1, read on the forward strand.
AGAAGGCAACGAACACATTAATTGCTGGTTGCAAAAACACCACTATACCTAATGATGTTCTCCATATAGATGATTATGCGTTCTATGGCGGAGGTTCTTCGTTTACATCCATGACTATTCCTGCCAGTGTAGAAACCATAGGTGAATTTGCATTTGGTGAATGTCCAAGACTATATGATATTTATTGCTATGCAGCAGTACCACCTATAGCCAAACAATCATCATTCTCTAATTACAACGCTTTTGTACATGTGCCTTGCGAATCACAACGTTATTATGTGTTAGATGGGATATGGAACAAGTTTAAGAATTATGAATGCATAACTTCTGATAATGTGACAACAGATGGCGTATATACCACTCCTTCTACCAATGATGTGACCATTATATGGCCTATCGAAACAGGTGCAGATTCTTACGTTATCGTTATTATGAAAGAGACTGAGGTGGTTTGTACCCTCACTTTCAATGCCGATGGTCAATTACTCAATATTGCTTTTGCTCCTTCTCGTGATGGCAGTCGCCCCGCGCAACATACGCAATATGCAGAGCAAACAACCGATGGTTATCGCTTCACAGTGACAGGCTTAGAAGCTGCAACACATTATACGTATGATATTACAGTCAAAGATATTGCTAACAATACCATCAAAACACACTCGGGTGAGTTCACTACCCAAAGCAACGCTCCTACACCCGTAGATAATATCCCATCATCAACAATCAACTGCCAAAAGATCTTCCGTGATGGTCAACTCCTCATCCTCCGTGATGGTAAGACCTACAATGTCATGGGACAGGAGATGTAACCGATAAAGCAATTCTTCGGCACATTCTTCGCGCGAAGAAAACTTTTTCAAAAAAATACACTCACGCGGGAAGCCTAGTAAACACTACACTTCCCGCATGTTGTATATACCATTTTACCCTCCACATTCTCCAATCTTCGGTGCAAAACTCCTTCCGCGCCGAAGATTTTTGCAGCATTATTATAGAGACACGTTTATAGAAAGCCACAGAAAGCCCACAGAAGTCCTAGAGATGTCCTAGAGATGTCCTATCGTGGTCCCGAAACTTGTAGGTAATTTTCAGCACAACATTCAGCACCCAAAAACTTTTTTCAAAAAAAATACACCTAAAAACTTGCATAGTTCACAAAAATATAGTAATTTTGCACCGAGTTTGAGAATTTGGGAATGACACTTTGAGAATTTGGGAGAGAATGTTTGAGAATTTTGGATTAGACAAAAAACTATAAATCAGTTGTATATGATAGTTCGCTCACAATTAAGTACAATTATTGAACGTATGCAAGAACCCAGAAAATGTATTCAAGTTCTTGCAGGTCCACGTCAAGTAGGAAAAACTACACTCATCAAGCAATTTTTAGCACAATGCACTATACCTGCTACCAGTCTAAATGCAGATGAAGTAGCTACAAATAATCGTGCATGGATATCAGAGAAATGGCAATCCGTTCGTATTCGTATGCAATTGGAGGGGCAACAAGAGCATATACTGATTATTGACGAGGTGCAAAAAATAGACAATTGGAGCGAAATTGTCAAAAAAGAATGGGACTACGACACCTTTCATGATATCAATATCAAACTGATTTTGTTAGGCAGTAGTCGTTTGCTACTCAAAGACGGCTTAACGGAGAGTTTGATGGGACGCTTTGAGCTGATTCGTGTGCCACATTGGTCCTACACCGAAATGCACGAAGCATTCAACTTTTCAATTGAACAGTACATCTATTTTGGTGGATACCCTGGCGCTGCTCCCTATGTCAATAACGAGAAACGTTGGCGTCAATATATGCGAGATTCTATTATTGAGCCAGCTATTAATCGCGATGTGTTAATGACCAAACGCGTACTTAAACCTGCTCTAATGAGACAACTATTCGAAATTGGATGTGCGTATAGTGGCGAAATTATTGCATTCAATAAGATTATTGGTCAATTAAATGAGGCAGGAAATACATCCACTTTAGCCAATTATCTTAAGACTTTAGATGAGGCATCTCTATTAGGAGGATTGCAGCGATATGCAGTTGACTTTGCAAGACGCTATCAGTCGATTCCAAAATATCAAGTCTATAATACCGCTCTATTGAGTTATTTTCAAGGTCGAGGATTTAAGACCGAACAACTTGATCCAAGTCGCTGGGGGCGTTGGATGGAAAGTGCTATAGGTGCACATCTCATCAACCATGCGCAGGAGCAGGATTATGACCTGTATTATTGGAGAGACCACAATGATGAAGTGGATTTTATCATCCGTCAAACAGGAAATCGATTGATGGCATTAGAAGTGAAAAGTGGTCACCGACAAGATAATAGTGGTCTTCATGTTTTTGCTGCCAAATTTCATCCAGAGCACTCACTTGTGGTTGGTGGCGATGCTTTTCCAACAGAATTATTTTTCTCAACTCCGATAGAACGATTCTTATCCTTGTAAAGCAATAATATTCCACGCTGAATTCCACTAACCTTCGGCACAATCGTCTTATCTCGCCCAATGGGTTCGAACGATTAATCGCAAGCGATTTCTGTCACAAGCCCCCTTCTGTCCCGAAGATTTTGCAACATATTATTAGGAAGTGTTGTTATAAAATGCAACAAACTCTTGCATAATTCGTGATTTTTCACTACCTTTGCGCCGAAATTGAAAAATGTGAACCACATTGAACAATTTTGAACAATACTGAACAATTTTGAACAATACAACAATATGAAAGCCTTAGTAAAACGTTATGCCGAGCCAGGGCTCTGGATGGAAGAGGTGCCAATGCCTCAAGTAGGCGTGAATGATGTGCTTATCAAGGTTACCAAAGCCGCTATTTGCGGTACTGACCTGCACATGTATAAATGGGACGAATGGTCGCAAAGCCATTGCACACCGCCCTATATCATGGGTCACGAGTTCGTGGGCGTGGCTGTCGAGGTCGGACCAGGTGTCCGTGGTGTGAAAGTGGGCGACCGCGTGACTGCCGAGGGACATATCGTCTGCGGCACATGCCGTAACTGCCGTCGTGGCATGGGTCACGTATGCGAGAACACTATCTCAGTTGGTATCATGGGCAAGGACGGAGCATTCGCCGAGTATGTGACTATCCCAGAGAGCAATATCGTGCACATCCGTCCAGAGATTCCAGACGATTTCGCCGCAATCATGGACCCCTTCGGCAATGCTACACATACCGCATTGGCTTTCCCACTCTTGGGCGAGGATGTGCTTATCACAGGTGCGGGCTTGATTGGTACGATGGCTGCAGGTATCTGCCGTTATGCAGGAGCGAAGAATATCGTTGTAACCGACCTCAACGAGCAACGCCTCGAGATTGCTAAGAAGATGGGTGCTACTATCACGGTCAATGGTTCAAAGGGCGAAACGGTAGAGGGCGCTATGAAGCAATTGGGTATCCGTGGATTTGATATTGGTTTGGAGATGTCGGGTGCACCAGCAGCGTTTAATGATATGATCGCGCACATGTATAAGGGTGCTAATATTGCGCAGTTGGGTATCTTGCCAAGCAACACGCAAGTCAATTGGTCGGATATCATCTTCAATGCTTTGACTATCAAGGGCATCACTGGCCGCCGCATGTGGGAGACATGGTATCAGATGGAGCAAATGCTCTTGGGTGGTTTGGATTTGAGTCCAGTGATTACTCACCGTTTCCACTTCGACGACTTCCAAAAGGGCTTCGACGTCATGCTCAGCGGCCAATGTGGCAAAGTGCTGCTCGAGTGGTAAATCAATATATACTATTCTTTCCCCTCTCACAAATTCCTTTGCCACTCGTTGTCTCTTCCACGCAAGTGTAGATTTTCAATTGGAAAAGCCAATTGACTTTTGAATTCGGATCATATTATCTTCAACACCTAATGGATTAAATAAAGATAGAGGACTCTATGAGCCCTCTATCTTTATTTAAATCCTACGGATTATCCGCCAAAGTTATCGAACATAATCATATCATCTTCTACACCCAGCGAGTGGAGCAGATCAAGCACAGTCTTTGCCATCATTGGAGGGCCGCAGAGGTAGTACTCGATGTCTTCTGGAGCGTCGTGTTGCTTGAGGTAGGTGTCGCCCAAGACTGGAGCAATGAAGCCAGCGGTATATTTAACACCCAAAGCGTCTGCCTTTGGATCTGGACGGTCCAATGCCAAGTGGAAATGGAAGTTAGGATACTCCTTCTCCAATGCCAAGAAGTCCTCCAAGAAGAATACCTCGTCGATAGCACGAGCACCATAGAAATAGTGCATCTCACGGTATTGGGTCGTATAGGTCTGAAGCATGTACATAATAAGAGCACATGTGAGCTCTTATATGCGATTGCTGAAGGCCTAACGACCCTATTTCTATGTGCCGTGTTATGTATGAAACTTTGATTAGATAAACAATTCAAAGAGCCTCTATTTTTCGTGTTATTGAATGTCCTGAATGGACATTCAATGGAGCGTAGTTGTTTATTAGAGGCTTTGCGACATAAAGATGACTAATCAAAGTTTCGTGATTATTGAACGAATTTAATAAAGTCGTTCAATATGTTCTTGTTGGTTCTCCTGTGTATCCTAACTTCCATTATTCCTAGTAAGGACCGTCCAGATTCTAAGGCAGACGCTTTGGGTGTTAAATATACCGCTGGCTTCATTGCTCCAGTCTTGGGCGACACCTACCTCAAGCAACACGACGCTCCAGAGGACATCGAGTACTACCTCTGCGGCCCTCCTATGATGGCAAAGACAGTGCTTGACTTGCTGCACACGCTGGGTGTAGAGGATGATATGATTATGTTTGATGATTTGTGGCAGTTGCCACAAATTAAACCGCCTTCAGTTGTTGGGTTTCAAGGCTTACGCTATTGGATTGCTTGACAACGCAGTGATGATAATGGTATCGCGTACACACATGTGCGTGTTATTTTATATGGTCATTTGTGCTTCTGTATTCGCAGAAAATTGGGGGAGAAATTCCTTGTAAGAGTAATCCTTGATTAATTCTTTTTGGCGTTGTAGGACTCAATGGTCTTGACTTGGATGATGATTGCAGTATCACCTTGAGTGAGGGACTTGCTTTCTGTTGTGATAGTGCGGGTTACATTACACGAGGTAAGTCCCAATGCCATCGCAATAGATGTAGCGATAGCCAATGCAAGGTATTTGATTGCCTTGACGAGGCGTTGTTTTTGTGTGTCAGTTAGTGGTTTCATCTTAGTTTAGAGTTGAGTGTTTAGAGAAGTGGTGTTGCCTGCGGCGAGGTATGTGCCTCGCCGGCAGGGGAGATGAGTGCAGATTACTTGCCTTCTATTTCATCACGCATGAGGTTCCAGACATACTGATAGAATGTTTTGTACTTGGTTTGTCTGATAAAACCTACTTGATCCATTGCGATGTAGTTTGGATCTATCATGCGGTCGCGAGTGGCAGCACATATTTGAGTAAATGTGTCACGCCATGCGCGTTCGGATGCGGAAACAGGTGTGGTACGGTCGCCATGTACGGATGTGTACTTGCGGTCAGACTGCTTGCGGTAGTTGTAGCAAGTGCGGTACTTTTTGGAGATTTTGCCCGAGAGGTGATGGATTGGGTCTTCATAAACAACTTGTGCCATATGTGCTCGGCAATCGAACACCGAGTATAATTTTAAGACAATTGATGTCAATTTGGAGGTCAATTAATGACAATTATTTTCGAGGAGTATATGTCGAAACAAAAATGCGCTTCGTTCCACTCGCTACAAAAATAATTAGAAATCAATGATTATCTTTTGTTACTGCCCAAATGAATGCAACAAATTGCATTAGTGGGCAGAACAAAATGATTGCTTTTTTACTCAGTGTTCGGAAATCCTCTATGCCGAAGAGGGGATTAAGGGTTAATGATTGGGGTTAGGATTTGAGTTTGGCATGTTCTTTTGCCAGGACATAGCCATAGAGGGATTTGTACTTGGTTTGTGCTTCGAACTCTGCTTCATAAGTAGCACGGGTAGTTGGATTAGCCAAGGCGGTCTTGGTAGCAGCAGCTGCTTGACGGAACAAATCTTGACGATTCAACTCTGCTTGCGAGTAAGGTTTGGTACGCGGGTTGCAGATTTGAGAGGTGAAGGTCTCGCCATACATCTGTTTGAAGATGATGTCGGAATGTTTGCAGATTTTGCCACGGAATTGGCGGAATGGGGCTTCTAATTTAATTTTAGACATAAGCTTGTAGTTTAAAAAGTTAATAAATAAGGTTAGTTAATAGTTTGAAGTGTGCATGTCCAGCAATGATTGAAGGTGAGCGATTGGGCGAGGGTTTGGCGGATGATGTCGCATGCCTCGTCGGGAAGGAAAAGTTGTGGGTCAAGAGGAATGACTTTGACTGTGAGGGTGGTGCCCTCGGTGGTGAACTCAGGATTGAGGGTTTCCAGATGAAAGAGGACTGCCTTTTTGGCTTGGAGCATCTCTTCTGCGCTTTGGCAGGGGATGGAGATGAGAACGAAATGTTTTTCTTTCATATTCTTTATTGTTTTAGTAGTTATACAATATGTTTCTGCGTCCGTCTTTTTGCGAAACGCTTTCACTTATTAAAGGGGTGCTGAATACTCAGCGTTTTGGAAGAATATGAGAGAGAAATACCTATTTTTAGCCAATAGACATATAAAAAAGAAAAAGGAATGCACTGTTATTCAGTACATTCCAAAGAAAATGCAAATTATTTGATATTTTTATTTACCGCTGAATGAGTCGCTGAGTTTGCGGGATAGTTCAGTTAGTTCCGTTGTAGACATAGCAGTTGGGTCGAGGATATCAACGAAGCGTTCAATAGCTGCTTTGTGTGCATCACTCGGTGTGTGCTGACTGCGATAATCAGCGCAATAGTTTCCGTGATAGTCCGAAAAATGATTTTGAGTAATAGTCCAAATGGTCATTCCTTGCGGAATATCAATAATCTTGCGTTTTTGCAGTAGCTTTATCAAATAGGATAGATCTTGTTTATCTCCTGCCCATCGAATAACATGATTATTTCTTTCTCCAGTAAAGAGCGAATAAAAGTGGTCAGATGGCGTGTTAGGGTCTATATACGTTTTAGTCTCCTTATATTCTTTGCACAGATAGCGATACAAGAGATGGATTCGCTGATTGCTATTAGGATCAGAGTTGAAGTAACGATAAATGAACGTAGGTGTTTCAAGAAAATGTGGGGACTTTTTTGAAGTAATAGGTTTGCTTAGTGGAGTATTGATAGTTGGTTGGGAGTTATTGACTATCTGAATGCCGATGCCTCCTGCTTCGACATTATTAATTTCATAGTCCACATGTTTGGACTGTACGTAGTCGCCTGCTACATTGATGATGGTTTTTGCTTCTTCCATAGTTATGTGTAGATTATTTGTTGTTTTCTTTGATGATTTGTGCACCAATCGCTCCAGATGCGACATTGTTTACTTGCACTTCGATGTTTTGTTGAGCGATGTAGTCGCCTGCTACATGGATGACACGGTGGGTTGATTCCATAGTTGTAATTGTGTTTGGGTTGTATTATTGAGTTTATATCTTGAGGTGCGACGTGAATGAGGCAAATAATTGCACTGCCGTTTAACATTTTGTGTTTCGATATAGGTGTCTGTAACAATATTAGGGCGGTTACGGAGTTCTTGGTTTTCGGCTTGAAGTAGTGCTATTTGTTTTTTTAGTTCGATAATTTCTGCCTCAGCAGCAATCCTCCCTTTGTGTTCATGTGCAAGAGCTACTCGCAAGTGCTCTTTGTTGGCGAGTACTTGCGACATTTCCTTTTGATGCCCTGCTATTAGTTCATCTTGCTGCTGGGAAAATTCGAGTAGTGATTCTATGTAATTAAGGTCTTCGGTAGGCACTATTTACACTTCGTTTTCGTCGCTCGTTCGCGTATGCGAGCGTGCAATCATTTTATAACATTCTCCCCCAATGACATCATCGTACTTGTCGCAACGGACAAGATCAAACATGATGGTATTATTGGTGTAATCAAATTCCATGTGGTCATAGAGCTGCTTGGTGTTGATATAGTAATACGCTCCAGATTTGCGAATTGGGAAAGCATGCTCGCAATTATCTGCTTCAACTACAGCCATATAAAGCACTTTCTTATCTTGTGTGTCTGGCGCAAGAGCAACGGCCTTGTTTTCGTCTATTTTGAGTTGATTAATAGCATCTGTATTAAAACCAGTTTTGCCCGTTTGTTGAATTGTAGCTTTTGGTTTTAAGCTATAATCTTTAGCGTTAAATATCTCTCCAATCATTTTGTTTTTATTTATTTTTCGTTTCTTTTTATTTTCTTTTTAATATTTACGCTGCAAAAGTACGAATATTTTTCAATATATGCAAATATTTTGATATGAAAAGTTAATTTTTGTTTTTATTTTTTTCGAAAAATTCCGTTTTTGTCTATTTTTAGCCGTTTTTGCGGTATAAAAAATAGCACCTTATGAGGGTGCTAATCATAGGATGATTCAAAAAGAAGCGGATTTTATCTAAAAATGAGAGTAAAGATTGTGCCCTTTTCGTCGCTGCGAACGAGGCGGATGCTGCCATTGTGTAGGCGCATGATTTGGCGGGAGAGGCTCAATCCGATACCAGAGCCTTCGGGTTTGGTGGTGAAGAATGGAATGAATATCTGCTCCTGACTATCAGGGCTGATAGGATGACCATTATTGCAGACATCTATTACGACTGCATCGAAATCATCAATCTTGGCTGTGATGGTGATTTGGGTTGCCTCTGCCTGTAAGGCATTGCTAATGAGATTGACTACCACCTGCGAGATTTGTCCCTCGTCCGCATATAGCAGAATATCATCGGTCAGTTCGGTGTACTGATAGTTGGCACCTGCGTCATCTATCTGCTGTTTGGTCAGTTGCTCCACACGCTCCATGAGTTCGCGCAAGTAAAATGGTTTCCTAACAGGCGTTGCCACTCGCGTTAGACTACGGTAAGTATTCACGAATTTGATTAAGTCCTTGGAAGAGGTTGAAATCGTCTGCAAACCCATTACCAAATCAGGCGAAGCAGGGTCTTTGGAGAGTGTTTCGCTGAGCGAAGCGATAGGCGTGATGGTATTCATAATCTCGTGTGTGAGTACACGGATTAGGCGCGACCATGCCAACTCCTCGTTTTCGGCAATCTCGTTGCTAATATCGTTAAAGGCAATGATCTTTACTGTTTTGCCATGTATTGCAGCTTCGGTGGCTGTGAGAATGATAGTGCGTTCGCCTCGTTCGGTAAAGAATGTGGCGCGTTGTTCGCTGTTGGCTGATACTTGTCGAAACGCCTCCGCGAGCGATGGATGGATATTATCCAGTTGGCGAAGATTACTGAAGGTCAGCAAACCCAAGAGCGAGAGGGCTGTTTTGTTGTGATAGGTCACTCGGTTGTCTGTGACGGTGATAATACCCGTTTGCACATGATCGAGCATCTGTCCAAAGTAGCGTTCTTGTTCGCTGATTTCGTGTCGCTCTTTGTCGAAAAGGTCACGCAGGCGGTTGAGTGTCTTGTTGAAGCTTCTATTCCGAATGCCTTGCTCATTGAATCGGAAGTTGAGTTCCTTATCTTCGAGCGCATCAAGCATGTAATTGATTTTCTTTTGCAATCGTTGTTTCACCAATACCCCCACAACGACTCCCACCACAATAGCAGTGGTAAGGCAAGTGAGTATGAGCGTAGAGAGGGGCATAGGAATTATGAATATTATGAATTATGAGTTATGAGTTGGTACTTGTATTATGCTTGCCAACAAAGAAAATGTCCAATCTACCATATATAATGGTATATTTAACAAATTATCGTCCAACTTTAATTCTTTATCGCTATACCGAATTCGCAATATCGGATGTTTTTCGGCATTATATAAAGTGAGGCTACGAGATGATGTGCTCTTTCCTGATTTTACCTCTATTGGTAATATATGAGTATCATATTGCAGCAGAAAGTCAACTTCTGCCGAAGAATTAGAAGTCCAATATCGCAAATTTACTTCAGATTGTGTTGATAAACTTTGTAGGACATAGTTCTCCGTAAGTGCTCCTTTAAATTCTCTATATCCCATCACATCATCTTTAGCCACTAATGCAGCTACTGGCACTTCCGCCAATTTACGCAATAATCCTATATCTGACAAGTAAATCTTAAATGCACTCAAATCATCGTATGCAGCAAGAGGAATATTAGGTGTTTTGTTTAGATATATTTGATAAATCAATCCTGCTTGGCGTAGCCATTGTAGCGCATCTTCGTATTCGCGAGCTCGCGCACCTTGCTTGACAAGTTGATAAACAAACTTGCGATTTTCTTTGGATAGTTGTGAGGGGATAGAGCGGTAGATATGCCCAATGCGAGGGATGAGGGTTTTAGAAGCATGCTTCGAAAAATCGAGTTGATAATCTTTGAGAATATTGCTTTGTACTTTCTCTACCTCTTCTGTTCCCATACCACTTGCCATGCGCATAGCCGCTTCTGGCATACCACCGCATACACGGTAATCATCAAAATGGCGTTTAATACGTTCTTCAAGCGTTGTAGCAATCGTATCACCTATTTGGCGATTTGAAAGATGATTGCACATTGCTTCATCTACCATTGAGAGATATTCCTTAAATGTTAATGGATACAGTGTTAGGTGGTCCACTTTTCCCACAGGAAATGAATCGCCAGTAGCCATGCTTACACCCAATAATGACCCTGCTGCTACAATTGCCAACTCTGGTATTTGCTCATAGAAGTATTTTAGAGCGTTGAGTGCAGGTTTGCACTCTTGTATTTCATCGAAAATCAATAATGAGTTTTTGGAATCAATTTTGTTTCCCGTAATTAAGGCCAATTGCTGTATAATAGCGTGAGGATTTTTCTCGGCAAACACATCGTGTAAGTTTAGTTCTTCAAAGTTTATGTATGTGTATTGCTCAAAGCATGTGCGACCGAACTCTTTCATCAGCCATGTCTTGCCTACTTGCCGTGCACCTTCAATCACTAATGGTTTGCGATTTGTACTTGTTTTCCAAATCACTAACTTATCCAACAAATCTCTTTTGAATGCCATATTTCACAAATTAACTGCTATTTTTGTGTAAAAATACACATTTTTCGTACTTATTTTGTGTTAAAACGCTGCAAAGGTAGTGATTTTATTTGGTTTGTGCAAATGTTTTTTGCTATTTTGTCAGAAATCCCCGATTTTTCAGTGCGGAATATGTCAGAAATCCCCGATTTTTTAGTATGGAATATGTCAGAAATCCCCGATTTTTGGGTTTTGCAGGATATGTAAATTCTCTGTTGGCTAGGCGACCACCATAGGACATCTCTGGGACATCTGTGGGCTTTCTGTGGCTTTTAGTTTTCCATTTTTACCTTTCCGTTTTTTATTCCCCTTGCCGATGGAGCACTTGAATACTTGCACTGATACGAGCAAGAAGAATGACAATATAAAAAACTCACCCTGCTTCTTCGAATAAAACAGAGTGAGTATAAAGTATTAGGATCCTAAATATTGTGATAAACTATTGTTTATGTCACATTTACAAATCCTTGACTAGGCGAATAGACATACCATAGAAGCGTGCGTAGTCACAGAGTGCCTCCGCTTGCATAGCGATGAAATTGAAGCAACACATGCCGTAGGAGCTATCCGTAGTAGCAGAGCTATAGTAGCCTGCGCCCACACCGCTGACATAAGAAGCGTTGCGAACGCCTGTAACAGGGAGGAAAACTGCACCTGCGGTCTCGAGTTTTGACCACTGATCAGCGGTAAAAGATTGATGATCTGCATAATAATCTACTCCATAATTGCTGCTGAAACCTGATTTGAATGTAATACCTGCAGGACATGTCCAATTATCTGGTAAGAGAATAAACCCATTAACACCATTTACTTGAGCAACACCACAAAGGGAAGATGCGTTTGAACGACTATTTCGAAGATAATTCCACTCATCATAAGTCAATGTACGCCATGTATTTGGTGCATCATTACCAATTTGATTAGTTCCCCAATCAACAAATGAACCAGAATAATCTTCATAATTCTCAGAAGTACTTACACCAAAATAAGTAGAGGCAGTGCTCCAGCCGAACAAATCTATCTTATCTGCCAATGCAGAACCCTCCTTAGAATCGCCAGAACCTGAGTCAGGAGATACACTACCACCTATTACATTATCTGTACCTAATGTCTCATACTGAGTATTCGCAAACGACCATGAGTTTGTGGATTGGGTGTATTGCAAATTACCCTTTGAGAAGGTCACTTGTTGGGTTGCGCTAACTGAGAAAACACCAATACCTGCTGAAGGATTAGAAGGTTCCGTTGGAGTTGATGATGTGTTATTACTGCCTTTAACTGGACGAACCATTTTTCCGTTATAACGAACTCCAATTTCCCAGTAAGCATCACCATCATCATCTAAATACAACATGATAGCATGTTGATATTCATTATATTTGTAATCAACGGTACTTGTCCAATAGCTATACCCAGAATGACTGCCAAATGAGAAGTCTGCAGGAAGAAAAATACTATTCCCGTTAGTGCCTGTCACTTTAAAACCAGATACTCCGTTTTGAGAAGTCATTTCCCAAATACATTTATCAAGTAATTCTTTTGTTTCATCCCAAGTTGGCATGCGCCAATTTTCACCCCAATTAACAACCGCTGCATCGTCCTCCTTGTCCAAAATGGTTTTGCCATCTACATTACTGTGGTACTTAGTAAATTCTGTATGACTATGATATCCAAAGATAGGACAACTTCCATCTTCTGTTTCATGCCACCAAGTGTGTATCCATTTATAATTTTCCTCTGAGAAACTATCTTTGGGACTCACCTCGCCCCAAGCAAAATAGTCGCCATATTCTTCTGGTTTAGTTGCGCCGATATTACAGGTTGCCCATTTGACACTTAGTCCTAAATCTACATACTCAGGTGATTCGTTTGGAGAGTCTACGACTTCTATTGTTACTGTACCATAATCTTGGTTAGCAGATTCGATGATGATGGTATAAGTAATAACCTCGAAGATTGCTTCTAATTTGATGTCATCTGTGATGGTGATTTCGCGTGTAGCATTCGTATCTCCATCAGACCATTGCTTGAATTGGTAACACTCAAGAGGTGTGGCAGAGATTGTTACCACACTACCATATTCATACGAACCTGCACCTGTTACGACGCCATTTTCTCCAGATAATGTAAGCGTATAACTATTTACTGATGAGGTGTAAGTGGCAGTATAAGTTGCATCACCTGTTACTATTGCAATAACTGGACTCCAGCCTGCAAATGTGTAGTTGTGTTGAGCAGAAGCAGGTTTGGTTGGAGTTGACCCAGTGTAAGCAGGCATTGTACCGTATGCCATTAAACTCTTTTGTAACTCTGTTCCATCTTCATTTACAAAGAGGATTGTGTATTCATTAGGGGCAAATGCAGCTGTAAAATTAGCACTGGATTTTACTTCTACTTGTCGAGGGTTATCGGTGTTACCATCTTGCCATTGTGTAAAATGATAGCCCGTAGCAGGAGTAGCAGTAATGGATACGGTGTTACCACAGTCAGTGGTAAATGCCGTGCCATAAGCGCTGCCAAAGAGGCAAAGCGATAGGATAATAGAAAAAACCTTTTTCATATTGATTAGTATTAAATGTTGAATAATATTATTTTTCGTTTACCAATACACCCATTATGGAATATGTCTTGTCTCCATAGATAATGTATATATGGTCGTTAATCAAAACCTTGTGAACGGTTTCTTTTTCTTCAAGAGGTATCAGAGGAGTATTTGTCGTTTCGTCTGCAACAAAGACGGCAGAAAGTATTAAGTCTGAATCTGCAATAATACTGCGCGGATTCGTTGTGTCACCATCACTCCATTGCAAAAAGCGATAGCCTAATTTCGGTGTAGCAGTAATCACTATCTCTGTACCACACCCTACCTCCCATGGTGGGGGTTGATCTTGTGCATTAAGCGGAAATCCCCAAATGCACACTGCGAAACTAAAAATAAAAAAGAACAACTTTTTCATTGTGTTTACTATTTGTGGGACATCGGCTCCAAACGCCCCGTTAGTATAAATACACAAAAAGCGTGGAACCTTACCTTTGCTTATTCTCTCTATAGAGGTTCCTGCAAGACCCTGCCAACAAGAATAAGCAAGCAACGCCCACGCCGAATATGAAACGCCACCAAACAGAGCAGTCCACGCATGGACGCTCTGCGGCAGGATATACATATCCCAACGGGCGTTTACTGCCTTCTTGCTTTGGGCTGGCGAAATTTTGCAGGATTCCTATAGACCAAAACAAGCGCTAATAAACGCTTTTTAATTATGTCTGCAAACTTTTCGTTTGCGACTGCAAAGGTAGTGAATTATTTTGGATTGAGCAAGAAAAAGAGTGATTTTGAGCGATTTTTGTTTAGAAACGGAAAAGTCAACCATTTTAGGAACAGAGTCAACCTATTCAGGATCTTAGTCAACTTTTTCAGGCGGCAATATTCCAATACTTCATACAATTGGCGGTAGTGCCTACCCTGTACGGCACTACCCTATAGCCATACGGCTGCGTACCCGCGAGGAGTACGCCATTCTATGTATTGCGCTAAATCCTCAAAGTGGGGACTTTTCGGGCGCAATACTCGAAGTGCCATTCAAGGCACTTCTTCACGGAGTTCTCTCGGTCGTCTCTCGGTGTTCTCTCGGTGGAATGAGGCAAGGTATAAGAGAAGTAAAAGAGAAGACAATCTTAATAAACAGCACTTTTTAGCTATAAACTATGAGTGATGAATTGTAAGTTATATCCCGTACTTTTTCAGTTTAGCGTAGAGGGTTGGACGGCTGATGTTGAGAGCTTTGGCGACTAAAGACAAGTTGCCATCGTGTTGCGCCATAGCGTTGCGGATAGCACGCTCTTCGACGGTTTCTAAAGTCTCTACAGCATCGCTGTCGGCTGTTGGATATTGGCTATTGGACGGCGTTCTGCCTATTGGGTATGGGGTACTGGATGGCAACGGCAGTTGCAAGTCGGCGAGGGTGAGTATATCGCCTTCGGAGAGGATGACGGCTTTTTCGATGCAGTTGTTGAGTTCGCGGATATTACCCGACCAAGTATGTGCCAGCAGGGCTTGTTGCGCTTCGGGTGCCAACGCATTCACACTGCGGTGGTAGCGTTCGGCATATGTTTGCATGAAACGCTCAGCAAGCGGCAGAATCTCGTCTTGGCGTTGGCGAAGTGGTGGAAGTTGCAGGTGCATCGTGTTGATACGGTAGTACAAGTCCTCACGGAAAGTGCCGTCCTGTACCATTTGCGGAATGTCGCGGTTGGTAGCACAGATGAGGCGGATATCAATGGGTATCTCTTTGGTATCACCGACACGCACGATAGCGCGATTTTGCAGCACGCGCAGAAGTTTGGCTTGCAAGTGTAGTGGGATATTGCCTATCTCATCGAGGAAGAGTGTGCCGCCGTTGGCTTGCTCGAACTTACCCACATGGTCGGCATGTGCATCGGTGAAAGCCCCTTTGACATGTCCGAACAGTTCGCTCTCGAAGAGTGTTTCGGTAATAGCGCCTGCGTCCACACATACCATTGGGCGGTTAGCACGCGCCGAGAGGCGATGGATCTCGTTGGCAAGGACATCCTTACCCGTACCGTTCTCGCCTGTGATGAGGATAGAGGCATCGGTGGTAGCCACTTTCTCCAGTTGCTTGCGGATAATGGTCATGGCAGGGCTGGAGCCCCAGTGCATTTTGGGCGATGGGCTATTGGTGATGGGCGATGGGGATGGAGATTTCTTGCCTGTGCGTTTAATTTTCTGTTGGTACGCAAGGGTAAGAGTCTCAACGAGTTTGTTGTTATCCCAAGGTTTGACAATGAAATCGAACGCTCCGCGCTTCATGCCTTCTACAGCGAGTTGAATATCGCCGTAGGCGGTGAAGAGTACCACTTCGATATTAGGTGCAAACTGTTTGATTTCGGAGAGCCAGTAAAGTCCTTCGTTGCCCGTGTTGATAGCGGTTTGGAAGTTCATGTCGAGCAGCACCACATCGGGTTGCAGTTCGCGAATAGTGGATTGCAACGATTTAGGCGAAGACAGCATCTCCACCTGAGCAAAGAATCGCGGCAGCAACATCTCCAGCGCTGCGCGAATACCTTTGTTGTCGTCCACGACAAGTATTTTAGCTTTGGATTTCATTATGCGTGCAAAGGTAGTGAAATTTTGCGAGGTAAACAAATATTATGTTATTTTTCAAACAAAAATGGGTGGATTTCTTTGTTTCATCCACCCATTTCTCTCTTTATTCCGTCCTCAGTGCTTCCACGGGGTTGGAGGTGGCGGTACGGAGGCTGGCGAGGGTGACGACCAGCGTTGTGATGACGAGCACAGCCAACAACGCTACAACAAACACCCACACGGCTATCGGTGCACGGTACGCAAAAGTGCTATAGTAATAGTCCGTAATAAAGTAACTGATTGGCGCAGCGATGATGAAACAAATGCCCACAATAATCATAAACTTGCGGTTGAACATCACCAATATCTCACGCACGGTGGCACCGTTCACACGGCGGATACCAATCTCCTTGCGGCGGTACTGCGTCTCGAAAATTACCAATCCCAACACACCCATCAGCGAAATAATAATCGCCAACATCGTGAACAACGAAATCGTAGTAGTCAGTTGTTGCTCTTTTTGGTAGTTCTCGCCCAGTTCCTCGTCGAAGAAGTTGATTTTCACTTTCTCGCTTCCGTAGTTAGGCAATATCTTGTCGGTGGTTGCACGGATGGCATCAAACACCGCCTTTATATCGGCATTCTCAATGGTGCGCAACGTGAGGTGTGGCGTTGCGAAGTACCTCGTTTGTATCTCCGAATCGTAAATGTAGAACGCAAACGCATCGCTCTCCTCGTGTAGTGGTTTGAAGTGGAAGTCGCGGCAGAAACCCGTCGCAGGGAAGGGCTTACCATTCCAACTTATCACTTCCTCCAGATTGAGGTTGTACTTCTTTTTGGCATACTCATTGAGAATGATTGCCCCATTGCCCTTCTCATCCGAAGGCAAGAAATCGCGTCCTTCAAACACCTCTATGCCCATCACTTGCAGGAAGTTCCACGATACAGGCATGACATTTATCATCATCTGTTCGCCATTACGCCAACGACCCCATGTCATGCGCATATCTGCCACCATTCGGTCTTGCGACCATGCTACCTCCTTGATATTTGGGTTATTGAGCAACTCACTACTAAACGCATCGCGCTCGTCCAAACTATTCAGCGGAATGTTCGCCGTAATAAGACACTCCTTGTTGAAGCCCATGTCATAGTTCATCATGTAGCTGTGTTGTTTCTTCAGGAATATCGCGCAGATGATGAACGCAATCGAAATCACGAACTGCAAACCAATCAGCGCATAGCGCAGCGACTTGCCTTTTTGCGACATACCAAACGAACCCTTAATCGCCAGCGCAGGTGGGAAGGAGGTGGCGTACATGGCAGGATAGAGACCCGCCATGAGTGTCATTACCAAAGCAATGCCCACCGTGAGTACCGCAACAACCATATTTTTACTTAACGCCAAGTCGCAAGAGATATAATGCACCCACTCTGTCGAGCAGAACAGCAGCACCACCACTACCGCCAACACCAATGCAATCGCTACCAGCACAGCCGATTCTGCCAAGAAACGCCCCACTAATGCTGCACGCGAACTACCCAAGATCTTGCGCGTGTTCACACTACGAATACGCATGGGCACTTGCGCAAAGAAGAAGTTCACATAGTTGATGAGTGTGATAATCACTATCAACGCCGCCACAATCATCAGCGTCATGGTGCTGGTCTTGTTGCCTTGTTCCTGTCCTACGCTCCACTCCAGCGTGTCGTCATAGTACAAATCACGAATAGGCATCAGGGTGCAATGAATATCATCGATAAACGTCTCCAACTTATCCAACTGCTTGTAGAACGATGGGTCGCTATGCTGCATACCACGGTAGCGTTTCAGTTCTTGCGCCATTATCTCCGCATACTTTTTGGAAATCACCTCCTCGCAGAGTGCTTTGTCCTCTGTCGAACGCAGTTTAACAAAATACTGGTACGACCAGTTGCTGGTGGAGTTCAAGTCTTGCTCCTCCAGTTGATTGCAACGAATCACTTCTATGTTCTTTAGGTCGCTGGCAACGGGCAGATCTTTGTATATTGCACGCACCACAAAGTCGTTTGTTTGCCCCCAACTCTCCAGTTGCAGGACACTATCCACTGCCACGCCCAATCGCTCGGCAGCCGTCTCGCTAATAGCCACATAGCCACCTTCTCCTATGTCCTCCAGCGAACCCATAACAGCTTGAATGCCAAAGGTCTTCAGTGCGCCCGAGGTCATTTGAGCAAAGGTTACGCTATGTGTTTTCGCTGCTGTGCCTTCGCCCACGATGACATTTACTTTGTTCACATCATCCAATTGAGCAACACCGTATGCTTCTACATAGATGTTCTCTTCCAAGAAATACTCTGCAAATGGACGTGCGAGGAACGACTGTTGTTTCGTTTCGCCTGCGCCAAATGAAGGCAATGTCATCAGATACACGCGCTCGGAGTCGGGGATAGCGCGGTTATAGGTCAGGTCGTAATGCACCTGCACGAGAATGATATACAGCGCAGCAAACGCCGCCGTCATTCCCAGAATATTTAATAACTTCGAAAATTTCATATCTTTCTGTTTCACTTCGTTTCACGTTATTGGCTCGCTTCGCTCACGAAATTGGCTTCGCATAGCCATTGTTCGCAGCTCTGCTGCCACTTTCGCTTTAGCCATTTTCGCACCGTAGGTGCCACTATTCGTCGCCATAACGACCACTATTCGCAGCTCCGCTGCCTACAATTCCCTTGTTACATCTTTCACGATTTCTCCATCGAACAGATTGATAATGCGTTGCGCCGCGGAGGCATCGCGTTGCGAGTGGGTTACCATCACCACGGTGGTGCCTTCTGCGTTGAGTTGGCAGAGCAGATCCATCACCTCTTTACCATTGCGCGAATCGAGGTTTCCTGTGGGCTCATCGGCAAGGATCAGTTGAGGATTCGCCACTACGGCACGCGCGATGGCTACACGCTGTTGCTGTCCACCCGACAACTGCTGTGGATAGTGTCCTGCACGGTGACTGATATTCATGCGTTTGAGTATCTCTGTCACACGGCGTTTGCGCTCCGATGCCGAGATATTGAGGTACTTCAGTGGCAGTTCTACATTCTCATATACGTTGAGTTCATCGATAAGGTTAAAGGATTGGAACACAAAGCCGATGTTTCCTTTGCGATAGTTGGTGCGTTCGCGCTCACGCAGATTGGCTACTTCGGTGCCGAGCAGGTTGTAACTGCCGCCGCTTGGGTTGTCGAGCAAACCAAGGATATTGAGCAGCGTGGACTTACCGCAACCCGAAGGTCCCATGATGGCTACGAACTCGCCTTTGTTGATAGTGAATGACACATTGTTGAGTGCTGTAGTTTCGATTTCTTCTGTACGAAACACTTTGCTGAGATTAGTTACTTGGATCATAATTGTATTGTTTTTATAGTTTATATTATTTCGATTTTAACGCCTCCACAGGATTGGTGTTCATCAGGCGGATAGCTTGCCAAGAGATAGCCAGCACAGCGAGGAGTATGACCGCAAGGGCGGTGAGGATATAGTACCACGCAGCATTGACAATACGGTAGTCGTAGGTCTCCAACCATCGTTGCGCGATGAGCCATGCACAAGGCACTGCAATCACGGCTGCGATAAGGATAGAAGAGAGGAATGTGCGCACGGTGCGGAAATAGATAGTGCGATTCTCACACCCCATCACCTTGTGAATAGCCGTATTGCGTGTGTGCTGCTTGGCGTAGTAGGTACTCATAGCCAACATAGCCAACGAAGACAACAACAAGGTCAGCAGCGTAAAGAGCGCAATCAGTTTGGCGTTGTTGTTCTGCTTGTCGTACATATGGCTGACAAGGTAGTTATAGGTGTTCACCGATATTTCCTCATCGCTATCGTGTTGGCGGTAGAACTCGGCTATTTGCTTGACGGCTTCGTTCTCATCGCCAGACACTTGCACAATCAGTTGGCGCAATATGCGGAAATCGGCAGGGTCGTCCATGTTCATTATCCAAGGAACAACAGGCCAATCGGACGTAGGAGCAATGCCAGGCATACCTTTCTGAAAATCTTTGATGATACCACAAACAGGAATACCATAATTATTGTCTTGCACAAGCATGGTACAATCGTAGTCCACACCGAGTGGTGCAATCAACGATTCGGGTAGCCATACGGCAAGCTCTATCGGATCAGCATTCTGGCGAATGACCTCAAAGCCAAGAATATCAAATGCCGTTTGGTCGCCATAGTACACATCGAGTTTGAACTCTTGCCCGCCAAACATAAGTCCCATACCCGATGTACCAAAGGTAAATGGTTCGAATTGTATCCAACCCACCTTTTCTACGCACGCAAGTTGCTTGAGTTCTTCCACCAAATAATCTGCTGGAGTGTTGGCACCACTGATACGCAGGCGGTTCTGGCGTTCATATCCTTGGGGCTTGCTTTGCATGTGATGGAGTTGCACAAACATAACCACAGCCACGGCAAGCGTGATGATAGCCACGATGTTTTGCACAATAATCAGTATGCGCCCGAGTACCATGCGATTATCTTTCTCAAACGAACCACGCACCACATCAATGGGGTGATACTTCAGCACCATGAGTGCAGGAATGACACCCGAGAGAATAGAGAGTAGCAATACCAGAGCAATCATCATGAGTATCACGCCCCAAGTGATATGCTCGAATGGCGCAACGGTTTGTCCAATGAGTTCGCTGAAAGAAGGGGCTACGAAGTGCGCCAAGAGGAGTGCCAAACCAAAAGATACCGTCGTAAGCGAGAACGATTCGAGGATATATTTCAGCACGATTTGCCAGCGTTGTGCACCCACCAAACGGCGAGTAGCCATCTCGCGTGCACGGAAACCAATCTGCGCTACTGTTAGCGAGATATAGTTGAGTACTGCGAAGATGAGGAGCAATACCCCCGCAGCGAAAAAGAGCGAAAAGAAATCACGATTGACCAGATTAACGAATGGCAACGGAGCAGAGAGGTCGGAGTACTGAATATCCTCAAAAGGAATGAGATAGAAATCGTGGAAGACACCATATTTGTAGATATAGTCCTGCTCTCTCACAATCTTCTCCATCTCTTTTGAAAGGGCAGCAACATCCGCATTGGGTACGAGTTGGAAGAATGTAACTACCGCACCTGAGCCATTTTGAATGACTTGGTCAGTGAGTTGTTGGAGTTGGTCAATGCGGTAGATGATTTTAGGCGAGCGAATGACGCTATTCGTTAGGTCACGAAACACGCCCGAAACAGTGAGTGCAGCAGTATTGCCTTCCACGTATATCTCTATGGTCTTGCCCATGGGACTCTCGTTGGGGGAGAAGATACGCGCAAACGACTCACTGATAACCACCGATTGTGTCGTGGCAAGAACAGACTCGTGCGTGCCTTCGAGCAATGGGTAAGGCAGTATTTGGAAGAAATTCTCATCCACCACTAATGCATCTGCACGGTCGTCGTTGCTGGCAGAAGAGTGCCCTGTGGTAGTCGTATAGCGCATACTCATTTCGATGCCGCCGAAGATCTCTGTATCGAACATACGGCAGATGGACTGCACTTCGGAGAAGCGTCCTTCGAGTTGTTCTTTGATAGTACCGCAACCGATAAACATGCGTTCGGAGCGACTGACATAGACATTGCGCCCTTTGACTTCGTTGTCGCGTGTAAGTTGCGAGGTTACAAAGGTAGCGATAAAGACGACAAACGCCAACGCAATAGCCATACCTACCACCTCAATGAAGGTGTAGAGTTTGTTTTGCTTGAGGAAATTAAGAAAAGATTTCATATTATTGTTGTTTTCTATTTACTTGTTATTGGGTGTTTATCTGACAGCTCGCTTGCGAGCGTTCCGACAGCTTTAGCGGTCTAACATCTAACAGCGCAGCGGTCTATTATATAAATATATAAGCAATCCGCGTGCCAAAACACGTAATACGCTGATTACTTGATGATTGCAATTTTTGCCATTTACGAGAGTGTAAAGAAACTTTACAATTGAGTGTAAAAGGATTTGACAGTATATTTTAATATAAATCCGTTGTATGTTACCTATTAGTTACCTAACAAATACGGCAACGACACGACAACGACACGGCAACGAGATAAGCCTTTACCGAGCGATCACCGAGAGAAGAGCGAATCAACTTTCAGCCAAATTTTGCGAAAATATTTACAAAATCTTGCTCAATCCAAAATATTTCACTATCTTTGCACCGTGTTTCTATGAAACACAACGACATATTGCTCAATCATCTCTTAATCACCACTTAAGAAACGAGCTAATCATCAAAATTGGGACTGCTCCATATGGGCGCAGGCTTCCCGTATTTGATGATGGCTTGTGGTGAGCCAAGAGATGTGCGGCGATAGCTGCGCCTTTTTGTTTAACTCATTAAATATTAGTATTATGAAGCATTTAGTATTGATTATTCTCGCTGCATTTTCTATTGTAGCCTACGCTCAAGGCGAACATCTTACATTCAAAGGTGTACCTATTGACGGCACTTTGGCAGAATATACAGAGAAAATGCAAGAAAAAGGATTTCACTATCTTTATTCTGAAAATGGTTTAACTATTCTACAAGGTGATTTCGCTGGGTATAAAAACTGCCAAATTGGAGTTAGTACACTTGACAACATGGACTTAGTAAGTACGATCGCAGTTATTTTCACTACACATGAATCTTGGGGAAATCTATATAGCAATTATGCAAACTTAAAAGAAATGCTTTCTGAAAAGTATGGCAAGCCATCTATGGTTGTAGAAAAATTTCAATCATCCTATGTTGATGACGATAATAGCAAAATGTTAGCAGTAGGTATGGATAAATGCAAATATTATTCTATCTTTAAAACTAATTTAGGTACTATTGAACTATCAATTAATAAAGCTGATTTTGGAGAAGGTATGGTGGTACTCAGATACCAAGACAAAATCAATTCTACAGAAACTAGAGCAGCTGCTATGGATGATCTCTAAAAAACAATATTGAAAAACCATATAACATTATACAATCATGAAAAAAACAGGAATCTTTTTAGGAGGTTTTGCAACAGGTATTGTTGTAACTTTTGTTATTCTTTTAATTATTGGGCTCGCACAAAATCCCGCTGCTTTTCAAGGTGTTACAAACTTTGAAGAACAAGGTGATATTGTTTATGAGAAATCTTTTGAAGTAATGCAAGTTATTGCAGATAATGCAGCTTTAGTACATGGTAAAGAGTATCCTAGTTCCACTCTGTATTTAGGTACATTATATTTACTTCGAAACAACGAAGGAAAATATTATTATGACGATGAAATCGTAAAAGTTCCGTCTGGAAAAGTTGTCCGCCAAACTGGTATATACAAATACGAGTCTAAATCTGGCTACAAAACTGTTCCTATCATTGAAATCGTAGATAAATAATGATACTATCAATTTTAGGTGGTATTGTTGGAATAGTCGTATTTCTACTTCTTCTCTTCTATGCTGCATTCTATAATAAGGGTGCAGCAGGAGAGAGAAGTGTTGCTCGGCGTTTGGCAACTTTGCCTAAAGAACAATATGTAATTCTCAACGATTTATTATTACCTACTTCTTATGGGACAACGCAAATAGACCATGTGGTTGTTTCAATCTATGGCATATTTGTAATAGAAACGAAAAACTACAAAGGAATAATCTATGGTGGTCAAGATGCAGAAACATGGACACAAAATGTCTGGGGGAATAAGTATTCCATGCCCAATCCTATCCGACAAAACAAAGTACATGTTAAAGCTATAGGTAGATACTTAAACACATTGCGAATACAAAGCAATATTTACTCAATTGTTGCATTTTCACCACGAGCAAATGTGTTGCCAAACTCTACAGAGTGCCATATTATTTATTATAACCAAATAAAAAAAGCTATCCGATTGTATAATACGCCACAATTAACAATTGAGCAAGTCAATCAAATTGTTAGTGTACTGCAATCCGAACATTTAGGCACAAAAGAATCACGAAGAAACCATAATCGACAGGTTTGTGATAATCAAAGAGAACGCCAACTGAAAATAGCCAACGGTATTTGTCCTCGTTGTGGTGGTACTCTTATTTTGAGAAATGGGAAGTATGGTTGCTTCTATGGTTGCTCTAACTATCCCAACTGCACATTCATTCTCAAATAGTTCTTTCACTATGCGCACCAGAAACAGTAACTATTTTCTGAATACATTAGAGTTTAAGCAACAAGAAGAATACATTGAGAAAGAAGAACTTCTCAACTCTATTCGTGAAGGCTTGAACGAAATAAAATACAGACATACAACAGGTGCCCAAGGTGTAACGCTGCAAGAGTTTATCAATGAATTATAAGATTATCTTGGATGCGCTGCAAAGAAAAACGAAACACTCACATACCCTATGAACATACACGAATTCTGCGCAAAAGTACAGCAATCCAGTGCACAAAAGCAAGCAGGGCAAACTATTGTTATGCAAGCCAATGAAAGCAGCGAGGATTTTATCAACAGATTATTGAGTATGTGATTTACCAATCAACCCGCTTACGCTTCTCTCACAAATCGCTGACGCCTTTCTTCAATAGTGCGCCAATATGTGCGCTTTAGTTTGTCATCGGCAAAATAGCTCTTATCAATTAGGTCGTGCACTTGGTCTGGGAATGTCATAAAGGGTTTCAACACTGCCTCCACACGCTTGGGCGATAGTCCTATCTGCAAGCCAAAGCGACGGAAATCATCTTGGCAGGGATGACCTGTGCGCTCGTAGGAATCACTTTTCTCTAAGGTTCGAGACAATCCATCACGCATTGCAAAATCACTATCATCAAGATGAATATGTGTATTGATAAGGTCGTAAGCAGGCGCCAACTGTAAGTCACCATCTTCGAGATATAACACAGAAAAATTCTTCAAGTGGGCATCACCATTAGCAAATATATAATTGAATACCACCAAGCGGAAAAAACGCTCTAATGCTACTGGCCAAGCAGGAATATAGCGTTTGATGATGTTCGCCATATCTTCGTAACTACCTTGATACTTAAAGTCTTTTCCATCCGTTTCCTCCGAACGCCCTAAAAGCGCACAGAAATCCTCTTGGCGCAATTTAGTACCATCAGCTTGAACATCATAACGCTTTGTGATATACACCACTTGATCATCCGATGAGAAACAGAGCCCATTAGCTGCAGTGTCTATGCCATATACCTGCTTGGCAATTAGCATAGTCAAATGCTCGTTGGCAGGTATCTGCTTGCGGTAACTGATTTTAGCAAGGGGCGCTGGCTTGACAATATGTGTAGTTAGGTCTTTCTCAGTGGATAAACTTATTTGGTTATTCTTGATACATGCGGCATATTTCTCTTGCGCTCCAGATATACTGAGCACGTCTCTACTTTCGTTAAGCGCTGCTAAGTTTTCGTCGCTTTCCAGCGCAAAATCCAAATAAGGAGATACTTTTTTGCCATCAAACAAGTGGCGCAACGCCACAGGGCTATATGTGCTATACCCCTCTGTTAATAAACTGGGACAACAATGAATAGGATACATAATCAAACAAGTCTAAATTCCAAATTACCAATTATTCCTTTTCCAGCAAATAGCATTAATAAACCAAAAGAATCGCGTTCATCTATTCGATAACGCAGACATAGCGTTTCACGATTAACTCCTTCTGGAAGTAAATTGCTAAAACATGGAAATAGCACAGTACTCTCGTAAATACTCTGCGACTTGGGCAGAGTCAAACTAACAGGAGGATAGGACGATTGTGCATACGCAGAATCGTATGTAAAGCGATAGAGCGAACCGACCTGTTCTAATCGCCCTACCAACTGATTGCTCCAATATATATCCAATGCGCGTGTCATAAGCTACCCTTAAAATGCTTGTTTGCGAGTTAATGTGAGTTCCAATCCCAACACCACGGCAATACGCTCCAGTGTTTTCAGTGAAGGATTGCCAACACCACGTTCTAAATCTTTGATAGTGGCAAGACTCACACCTGCCATTTCGCTCAATTCTTGTTGCGAAACATTGAGCGTAGCACGCCTTTCTTTTAAGATTGTAGGTATATCCATAGCGTTACAAAGTTTATTATATTATACTTTTCGCTGCAAAGGTAGTACTTTTTTATGATATATGCAAATAAAAGTCTAATAAAATATACTTTTTGCTTATTCTTTCTCTATTCTCAGAACTTCAACCTCTCACTATTGCCAAATTTCTCGTAGCCAGAGATGATGACGCGGTCGCCTGGGTGGAGGCCCTCAATGACTTCGTAGCACTGCGGATTTTGGCGACTGAGGCGAATATCTCGGCGAGTAGCACCCTTACCGTCCGCATCCATCACATAAATCCATCGTCCGCCTGTGGTCTGGAAGAATGCGCCACGAGGGATAAGCAAGGCTTGTTCAGACTCACCCAATTGCAGATTGAGGTAATATGTCTGACCACTGCGGATATTGTCGGGCTGTGCACCCACGAACTTCAAGTCGGCACGGAACTTACCATTGCGCACCTCTGGATACACCTTGCGCACTACCGCACGGAACTGCTCATCACGACGCTCGAATGTCGCCTCTAATCCTGCTGCTACGCGGTCAATATAGTGCTCGTCGAGTTGCGCCTCAATCTTGTAGTTGCCAAGGTCATTGATTTGTCCAATCTTCGTACCTTGGGCAATAGATTGTCCGAGTGTGGCTTCCAATAGTCCAAGTTCGCCATCAATAGGTGCTTTGATAGTGAGGTTATCCTTGCGGCGGCGAATCATCTGCATATTGAGGCGCATGTTAGCAAGACTCTCTTGCATCTGGCTCACTTGCACGCTGCGGTAAAGACTATCTTGCTCGGCGCGATGATTGACCAGTTGTAGGCGTTGTTGTGCCAAACGGTGGTCCTCCTCCGCACGGAGGTATTCCTCACGAGCAATGAGTTGGTCGGCATACAGTGCACGCTGCGCTTCGGCAGTACGGCGTGTGCGCTCCACCTCCATTGCCAGTTGCAAACGCTCTTGCTCCAGACTGAGTTTCTGCTGCTCCATAGAGATGAGGGTGTTACGCAAAAGGTTCTCTTTCTCAGCGAGTTCGGCTTCGGAGTTAAGGATTTGCAGGTCGAGGTTATCATTGCTGAGCACCAGTATGCGGTCGCCTGCCTTGACATGTGCACCCTCTTCCACGATAATCTCTTGCACAACGCCGCCTTCGAGTGGCGAAAGTTGGATAGTGGTCATGGGTTGCACTTGTCCGTTGAGACGGATGTAGTCGTTGAACTCGCCTTCGGTGACGGTGGCGATGGTCAGAGTGTCAGGGTCGATACGCATAGCACCATTGCTGCTACGCGCAAGGAGAATAATGAGCAGTACAGCCACTGCTGAACCCAACCAATAGGGCAATGCTTTGAGGGTAAAGGCACGGGCAATGCCCTTTTTCTTTTCGATAATTTTATCCATGATGTTGTGATATTTAGCGTTGTGTAGTGATGTTTAGAGTTGTTCAAGATAAGGGGTGCCGTTGTAGTAGCGGACTACGCAGGATTTGATGAAGTACTTCAGCTGGGCATTGAGGTGCTCGGCTTGGGCATTGAGGTGGTTGTCGGATGAGGTCTTGAGTTCGAGGGGAGAGATAAGCCCTTGTTCGAACTTCTTGCTATTGATGGCGTATGCCTCCTGTTGCGCTTTGGCTCGGCGGTCGGCTTGCTTGAGGGCTGCCATTGCACCATCACGGTCTTGCACAGCACGCGCCATCTCTGCCTCTACCTCACGCAGCGTTTGGCGATACTCGGCTTCGGCACGGCGGTAGGCGTTTTTCTTGCGCACGATATTCGACTGGCGCGATAAGCCATCGTAGATAGGGATAGACAGAGACAACTGCACATACTCGCCGCTGTTGTTGATGAACTGACTGGCAAAAGGCATGGCTACATAGTCTTGGGTACGGGGATAGGTGTAGTAACCCGTTGACCAACCGCTTGAGAGGGAGAGCGACGGAGCCAATCGCCAACGCGCCGTGCTGAGGTCGAATTGGGCGTTAGCCATGCGATAGGCAGCCAGTTCGACCGATGGATGGTGAAGAGCTTCGCTGTTAGATACTAGACCGCCTGCGGCTGTTAGACCGCTCGCGTGGCTCGTTGTTAGATTCTCGGTGCTCTGGAGGTCGATGAGCAATTCGTGGTCTTCCTCCCATAGCATGAGGTCCTGAAGGGTCATGCGGGCGTCGTTGAGCTGGTTGGTCATGGTGATGTACTGATACTCACGCTCGGCGAGGTCGGCTTCGAGTTGGATGACATCGGCATGACTTTTCTGCCCCAATTGTTCTTGGCGTTGTGCCAATTGCAGGTTGCTGGTGGCGGTAGTGACTTGGACTTGCAAGGCTTCGGTCATCTGGGTGAAATAGAGGACATTGCAGTATGCTTCCATGACTGCGAGGCAGATTTGGTCGCGGAGTTGTTGCTCCTCCGTGATGCCCATCTTGATGGCAGTCTTGGTGATTTTGAGGTTGTTGACAGCCGCAAAACCGTTGAACAGCGTGATAGCACCCGACAGGGAGTAGCCGTTGTTGAACGAGGTGGAGGAGATGTAGTTGTTGGTTTCGGGGTCGATTCCGCGTCCGAAGTTCAGCGAGGCGTATGTGCCGCCTTGGATAGTAGGGGTGAAGGCACGGAGGATGGCTTCGCGGCGTGCGATGCGGGCATCGTCGTTGTTAGCGCGTTGGATTTCCATTTTCGCAGAATGGGCGATGGCATACTCCATGCAGTCGCGGAGGGAGAAAAGATGATTGGGCGCAGTTGGGGCGCTGTGGGGATTCTGTGCGATCGATAAATGTGCACAGAAGCACAATAGTAAGAGGATAGTATATTGCTTTAACATATTGGTTGATTTTACAATATACAACCCAATATGCGTGCCAAAATACGAAAGGTGTTGATTATCAGCGATGTGACATTTTGGCACTTGTGCGAGAGTGTAAAGAAACTTTACAAAGGGGTGTAAAGGAAATTGACAGAGGCATTTGGCAGGAGAGGTGCATAACATCAACACTCACGACAGATGTGTCTGTCAATGTAGCAATCTTAATAAAAAGCACTTTTTGTTGGCGAGGAGTTGTGCCGTTGTTCGCTCGGTCTTCTCCCGCTCGTCTCTCGGCGGAAGAAGGCAAGGTATAAGAGGGGTAAATGAGAAGGTAAATCTTAAGAAAAGTGCTTTTTGCGCAAGCGCAAGTTGTGTCGCTAAAGCGAGGTGATGGCAGCGGAGCTGCAGTAGCGGCTCACGGAGTGAGCGGTGGGGAGCGCAAGGCGAGAAATACTCGGCGGAATATCGCCGAGCACTAGACAGACCATGGGAATGCATCTGTTATCAGATGTTGCGACCAAGGGGCGCAGAAATGTTTGGGTAGTCGAGACATGCTAAATCACGCGAGTGGAACGAGCGGACAATACTTTGTTCTATGTATTGCGCTTAATCCTCAAAGTGGGGACTCTTCGGGCGCAATACTCGGAGTGCGTTCCGTCGCACTCCTTCACCCCCAATTTTCTGCGAATACAGAAGCACAAATGACCATATAAAATAACACGCGCATGCGTGTGCGCGTGTGGGTTATCCGCCAAAGTTCGGACGCCGCCTTTGTGAGAAAATACTATGTATTTGCTCACAAATTCCTCCGAAATTGTCAAACATGATCATATCGTCCTCTACACCCAGTGAGTGCAAGAGGTCAAGCACTGTCTTTGCCTCGTCGGAAGTGGCTTGCAAGAAGAAACTCGCACGCGAGTTTGGCTTGCCGCACTTCCTCCTCTTCCCACAAATTAGAAATTTGCGGGAGCCCTGTTTGATTGGGTACCTCTGCGGCTCATCTCCCATGAAAAAGACTATACTTGACCTGCTCCACTCGAATGAAAGCAAAAGAAATACAATATATTCAATAACTCAGAGATACATAAGACTAAATAAGAACAAGGGACTCGTTGAGCCCCTTGTTCTTATTTAAATCCTACGGATTAACCACCGAAATTATCGAACATGATCATGTCGTCCTCAACACCCAATGAGTGGAGCAAGTCAAGCACAGTCTTTGCCATCATAGGAGGGCCGCAGAGGTAGTACTCGATATCCTCTGGAGCGTCGTGTTGCTTGAGGTAGGTGTCGCCCAAGACTGGAGCAATGAAGCCAGCGGTATATTTAACACCCAAAGCGTCTGCCTTAGGATCTGGACGGTCCAATGCCAAGTGGAAATGGAAGTTAGGATACTCCTTCTCCAATGCCAAGAAGTCCTCCATGAAGAATACCTCATCAATAGCACGAGCACCATAGAAATAGTGCATCTCACGGTCGCGAGTGTGCAAGGTCTTCAACATGTGCATAATTTGTGCACGCAATGGAGCCATACCTGCACCACCACCTACCCAAATCATCTCGCGCTTGCTGTCGAAGATAGGGTGGAAGTCACCATAAGGACCTGACATCGTTACCTTGTCACCTGGTTTGAGGTTGAAGATATAAGTAGATGCGATACCACATGGTACATCCATGAAGCCAGGACCTTGCTCTTTTGGTTTGAATGGAGGAGTAGCGATACGCACGGTCAACGTGATGATATCACCCTCGTCTGGGTAGTTAGCCATAGAGTAAGCACGCACGGTAGCCTCGGTGTTCTTTTGTTTCAAATCAAACAAACCGAACTTCTCCCATGCTGGAACATACAAGTCGCCGATCAACTCACGGTCGTAATCCGCATACTTGATATCGTACTCTGGGATAAGGATTTGTGCATACGAACCAGGAACGAAGTCCATGTGCTCGCCTGGAGGCAAAGCCACCTTGAACTCCTTGATGAAGGTAGCCACGTTGCGGTTGCTGATAACGGTGCACTCCCACTCCTTAACGCCGAGTACAGACTCGTCCATCTTGAGTTGCATGTCACCCTTAACCTTGACTTGGCAACCAAGACGCCAGTGGTCTTTTTGTTGTTTGCGGGTGAAGTGTACCGTCTCAGTAGGGAGGATCTCGCCACCACCTTCGAGCACTTGGCACTTACATTGACCGCAAGAACCTTTACCACCACAAGCAGATGGCAAGTGTACACCTGCCTCGCCCATAGCACCGAGCAAGGTACCACCTGCAGGTACATGGTATTCTTTGTCACCATTGATAACGACTTTCACATCGCCCGAAGGAACGAGGTATTTCTTAGCTACCAAAAGAATCACTACTAACAGGAGAATCACAGCAAGGAAAACTCCTACAGAATATAAAATTGCTAACATATTCATACTTCTTTCCTCCTATTAAATGTTAAGACCACTGAAACACATAAACGCCATAGCCATCAGACCTACTACAATGAAGGTGATACCCAATCCTTGCAATGGACGTGGCACGTCGTTGTACTCCATTTTCTCGCGAATACCAGCAAGGCAGACGATAGCGAGCAACCATCCGATACCAGAACCTAATGCATAAGCAAAAGCATCACCAAGGTTAGCAATCGCTTTTACGTTCTCTGGCTCGAGCAAGATACGTTGTTGCATAAAGAGCGAACCACCCATGATGGCGCAGTTTACTGCAATCAATGGCAAGAAAATACCCAACGAAGCATAGAGCGATGGAGAGAAACGCTCAACCACCATCTCCACGAGTTGCACCATCGCTGCAATCACCGCAATAAAGAGGATGAAGGACAAGTAACCCAAACCAAGTGGATTGAGCACATGCACTTGCAACAAGTAGTTTACAGGCAAGGTGATCGCCAACACGAAGATGACTGCTACACCCAAGCCAGCACTTGTTTTTACATTCTTGGACACAGCCAAGTATGAACACATACCCAAGAAGTATGCGAAAATCATGTTGTCAGCAAAAATGCTGCGAACAAATAAACTAATAGCGTGTTCCATATTACTTCAACTCCTTATTATAGCCACGATGAGCCCAGATTATACATGCTACGAGAATCAGTGCCATAGCTGGCATCATCATCATACCGCAGTTTTCATAGAATCCTCCGTTAGCCACATACCAACTCTCTGGTATGATACGGAAACCAAGCAAAGTGCCAGCTCCCAGCAACTCACGGAAGAATGCTACAATCACAAGGATGATAGCATAGCCGAAACCGTTGCCCAGACCATCGAGGAAAGAATCCCACACTTTGTTGGTCATAGCAAACGCCTCAAGACGTCCCATGAGAATACAGTTTGTAATAATCAAACCGATATATACACTCAGCTGCATTGCTACATCATAAGCAAAAGCCTTCAGCACCTCACTTACGAGAGTTACCAACGCTGCTACTACCACCAATTGGATGATAATACGGATTCGCATTGGAATAGTGTTGCGAATGAGTGATACAATTACGTTCGCCATAGCCACGATGATAGTAACGGCAATACCCATTACCAACGCTGGCTTCAGTTGCACGGTCACAGCCAATGCAGAACAGA
Source organism: Paludibacteraceae bacterium (assembly GCA_045601825.1). Classification (GTDB taxonomy): domain Bacteria; phylum Bacteroidota; class Bacteroidia; order Bacteroidales; family Paludibacteraceae; genus Colicola. The sequence goes on from JAZSAI010000004.1 coordinate 51,114, forward strand.
TACCCAACACTTGAACAACCACTGGGTTGTTAATGTTCAGAGGGCCAAACAACACCTCTTTTGTTTTTTGAGATAATGCCATAACTTATTCCTCCATATTTAAGTTCGCTTCGCTCACGTTAGTTGGTGCTTCGCACGTTGTTGGCTCGCTGTCGCTCGCGTTACATGGTGCTTCGCACGAAGGTTGGTTCGCTTCGCTCACGTTATTTAAGAATTCTGCGTACTCAGCGAGGTTGGTAGCAATCATGGTGCTAACGCCGTCGCAAGTGATAGTTGCACCAGAGAGGGCATCTACTTGCTCTTGACCATCAGCCACTTTGCCTGCTTTCAACACAGCCACTGAAACTACTTCGCCAGCAGCATTGCGGATATGCTTGCCAGGGAACTGACTGCGGAACTTCTCTGTTACGATCTCAGCACCCAAACCTGGAGTCTCAGACTCATGGTTGAAGTTGATACCGTAGATAGTGTTCTTATCAGCATCCAAAGCCAAATAACCACCGATACCGCCCCAAAGACCAGCACCGTGGAGTTTGAGTACATACTTGGTATTACCCTCGATGTTAGCCACGAATACAGGAGCACCGTTCACGTTGATGGTATCGTTTACCAATGAGAGATACAATGCAGCAGGGTCGGTGTTGTCGTAGTTTTGATTGAGGGCTACGAGGATTTGCTTTTGTTGGTCGAGCAAGCGGTTAGCCTCTTGGCGAGGGCTGAGCACTTGGCTTACCAAAGCGAGCATCACAGCCACAATAACTACGATGATAGTAGCATAGATAACGGTGTATGCGTTGCTGTTGGTATCCAGACCTTTCTTCTCAGTTGTTATTTCTGTGAAGACCCCTGATTGTTTGCATTGTGGGCAAATGTCTGGCGCTTTGTCTCCGTAGTGGACATATCCACAAACGGAACATACAAATTTCTTTTGTGCCATAAAATTTTAATTAATTATTTTCTATTTTCTTCAATAAATAAAATGCTACCCTTGATTTATAATAGAATCTATTTGCTTTTTTTGTTTTTCTGACAAACAAGTATCGTATACTGAGTCATACTCGTTGACAAAAACTATACCTTTATTTTTTTCGTACATGATTAATTTGGGAGTTATACAATCTCGATTGAAACCTTCGGGAATATAATTGTCGCAAAAATTGATATATTTATTACCTTCTATTGGACCTCCATAAATTACAAATATACCTTTTTTGTTGGATATATTTCGATAAGGTTCGTCGTACAACGAGTCAGATAAGACCACAAAATTATTAAATGAAGAGTCAAGCTTTTGTATTTCTTTCATACTTGAATAAATGTACAAAGAATCTCTTTCTCTCACATGAAATAAAATATAGAAATCAACAGGTAAAGTGGTACAATATTGAAATACATTAGGAAAATCTTGTTGACAAAAGTCACAATATTTACAATAAGTACAGAATACACTATACCTGCATGAATTTGAATCTACAATTTCTTGTATTTGATCAGCAGTAACAACTGGTATATCGTAAGATATTGTTCTTGTGTTATTACTGCAAGAAGCGCAAATAATCACAATGATAGATAATATTATTCTGTTAAAATATAGCATATTGTTACAACGTGATGATTTTTACGCATTGTGCATTCCTACTTGGGTCATATGTACTGATATGAGAGGGAATATACAAATGCGTACCATTGTCTAATTCTAATATTGTATCTTTGACATAAAAATCATTTCCTTCTAAATCAAATTGATTTGGGTTTGAGGTAATCGGGATATATTGGATAGTATCATCTTCATTTACCGCAACCCATGCTGTTTGGTAAGGATCAAAATCTGTGAACTCAAATAATTCTTGATTGTGAACTATCGTTTCAGGTTTGCCAAATTTACAAAATTTATTGTATTTATTATTACATGGTCTTCTCATAAATTTCTTTCCATACAAAATAGGTGCTGCTATCGCATCATAAGTAAAACCATCGTAGGAAAGAAGATCTTCAGAAACCACACAACCAAAACCTTGATATTCGACAGAACGTGTAATCAGCCAATCCGATATAGATTGTGTCCCTTTTGCGAAGTGATTCCAATTGACGATTTCATCTCTAAAAGATATGATATATACAATATTATTTTCGCAGAACTCTTCACTTATCCACATGTCTGTTTCAATAGCTTCGCCATTTTGAACAATATATGCCACTTTGTATTCATATGTTTGATTTTCTTCAAACTCCACTAAAACAGATTGAAGTGCGTCTTGATACAAAGCGTTAACTATATAAATAGGTTCATCTGTAACGAGAGTAGCAAAGTAATCAGTATAATGAGGTATATATACATTAAAATTTAAATAGTTCTCTGTACATAGCCGAGCTATAATCTCTTCAAACTGATCATTACCAAATTCATTCAAGATGGTTTCTAAAATTACATACTCGTCCTCATTATCTATATTAAATAATGAATGACATTGATAGTTATATTGTTCTGGGGAAAGTAATAAACTATTCACTGCTGGTATGCAACAGATTTCTGCGAATTGCCTAACTAATTCATCCTGCTCATCATGACTAATAGGAAAAGAAAATTGCGGAGCAACGTAATTTGCCACTCTGGAAACCTCTTTTCCGTAGACTTCATCAACTTGTGTCTTGGAAGAGCAAGAGAATAGGGTCATTATCAATATTAGAAATACAAGACTCTGTTTCATAATGATATTAAGTTTTGCTATTTTACATCACCTCGTTTCATACGTTTCTTAATATTCACTTGCACTACGCACCAGTCGATGAGTGGAGCAAAAGCGTTCATGAGGAGGATTGCCAACATCATACCCTCTGGATAACCAGGGTTGAGTACGCGAATCACTACAGCCATGAAACCGATCAATGCACCATAAATCCACTTACCGCACTCGGTACGAGCAGAGGTAACAGGGTCAGTAGCCATGAAGACAGCACCGAACATGAAACCACCTGTAACGAGGTGCATGTACCAGGGGTAGTTAGCCGCAGCAGTCTCTGCACCAAATTGGTTGAAGAGCCAAGCGGTGAGTGCACCACCAGCGAAGATGCTAAGCATAGTCTTCCAGCTTGCTACGCCAGTCACGATGAGCAATGCAGCACCGAGCAAGATAGCCCAACCGCAAGTCTCACCAATAGAACCAGGAATCAAACCGTTGAAGGCAGTCCAGAAGTCCACTGGCATGAGGTTAGCTTCGGTAGAGGTAGCGAGTTGGGTGAGTGGGGTAGCACCAGAGAAACCGTCCACGAGGGTTTGTCCGTTGTCCCAGCCCCAAGTACCTTCGGTACGAACGAAGCACTTGTCACCAGTCATGTGGGTAGGATAAGCAAAGAAGAGGAACGCGCGCGCGATGAGAGCGACATTGAAGATGTTGTAACCTGTACCGCCGAATACCTCTTTTGCAAAGATGACCGCAAAAGCAGTAGCCACAGCCACCATCCAGAGAGGAGTGTTGATTGGCACGATAAGAGGAATAATCATACCTGATACAAGGAATCCTTCTTGGATTTCTTCTTTCTTCCATTGTGCTACGGTGAACTCGATACCGAGACCTACACCATAGCTAACGATGATATATGGCAACACAGCCAATGCACCAAAGCCAAAGCTCTTCCAGAACAATGCCCAAGTCATAGCACCACGCACCAATTCGCCAGTAGCGAGGAAGTGTTGGTAACCTACGTTGAACATACCGAAGAGCAGTGCTGGAACGAGTGCCATTACCACAAGGATCATGGTTCGCTTGCTATCCGAACCGTCGTGGATCTGCGAACCTACGCGCTTAGCGGTAGTGTTTGGGGTAAAGAGGAAAGTCTCGAAACCGTCAAACAACGAGTGCAGCGCGGACAACTTGCCACCCTCTGAGAAGGTAGGGCGAAGTTTCTCTACTATGTTATGTAATTTCTTTAGCATCACTCAATCTCCTTTTTTAAGTTATCCAATGCGGCACGAACGATAGCTTGCAATGGCATCTTACTTGTACATACGTACTCGCAGAGCGCAAAGTCCTCTGGTGCTACTTCGTATGCACCGAGTTGCTCCATGCTGTCGAGGTTGCCAGCAATCATTGCCTTAATCAAATACTCAGGATAGATATCCATTGGGAATACTTTGTCATACTCACCGCTCACGATGATAGCACGGCGACCACCTTTGAGGCGAGCGTCCCAGTTGTATTTCTTCTTGCCGAAGAGCCACTCGGTCACGCAGTTGTTCACCATCTTAGCAGGGTCGGTCTTGCCAGCATTGAAGCTATTGAAGCGAGGCATGATCCATCCCATGAACTCGTGGGTCTCGTCACCTTCAGGGAGTACGGTGTATTGGTTGTCGTAGATGCTAACCATCTCATCAGCGCATACTTGGTGGCCAGAGAGCACGTTACCTGCTACGAGGCGAGCGTTGCAGCCCTTGTAGATGTTGCTGGTGAAGATTGCGCTGAGTGGCATACCTGGCAATACATTGTAGTATTGTGCACCGCTGGCGAGAGGGCCTGTGAGAGCCACTTTCTTTTGCATGTCCACAATACCTTTGGTAAAGAGGCGACCGATGAGCGCGAGGTCTTGGATATTGATGGTCCAAACGGTCTCGCCCTTAGCGATAGGAGCCACGTGGTTGATTTGTACACCTACGTTGCCTGCTGGGTGAGGACCTTTAACCTCGTATTTCTCGCAGTTGGTCAAGCCACGAAAAACAGGTGCGCTTGCGCAACATTTAATACCTACGTACACAGGTGCGATAGTAGCGAGTGCATTTACCGCAGCTTGCAGCACTGCACCTTGTCCATTGAGAACCCACTCGTAGTTTGGTGCTACAGGAGCGGTGTCGAAGGTAGAGATGAAGATGGCCTTAGGTTGCTTGCTTGGGAGAGCGATGCAATCGTAAGGACGTTGCTTAATGAGTGCCCAAAGACCTGATTGCAGCAAGAGGGTTTTAGCGTCTTGCTTGAGGTCGAAGGACTCATACTCAATCGTAGCATCGGCTTCGATGTCGATGGACATCACCTTGCGGCGTTCGCCACGTACAATGGCTACCACCTTACCGCTAACAGGCGATGTGAAGAGCATCTCAGCAAATGCCTTGTCGTGGAAGAGGGGAGAACCTGCTTTCACGCTGTCGCCTTCGCGGACCATGAGTTTTGGGGTCACGCCAGCGAAATGGTCTGGGACGATGTGGAAGACCGCAGGACGGTTCACACTACCGAGTGTGAGGGCTGCCGCTCCATCAAATGGGATGTCCAAACCACGTTTCAGTTGGATTTTTTGCATGATGTTAATTGTTTTTATTGTTTTGTTTTATGTCTTTTTTTAAGATTTTCGCTGTTTGTGGTGCTTTCTATCGTTGGCTTATCTTCGGGGTATCTTCAGGGTATCTTCGGGATAAATGAAGATGGAAGAAAAAGTGTAGATTCTTAAGAATCCATAAAAAGCGCACAAAATTACAACTTTTTTTTGAGATATACAAATTTATTTGTACCTTTGCGGAAAATTTAATAAAAATGCTACTTGGATTTATCTTTTCGGTATTGAGTGCGACATTCAGTTTGTCATCTACCACTACGGTGGATGTTTCGGGTGAAGTGCCAATAGGAGCATCGCACGAGTATGCTCGCAGTGCGACTACTGGACAAAAGGGGCAAATGACTGCTGGTAACTCTACTTGCTTGTCATTAATCGGTTGGGATGGTTGTACGATTCGTTCTGTAGCATTGCAGATGCGATCGAATAAATCGTCTGGTAAGGGCTCGCTATCGGTGCGTGTTGGTAACGATGTTATTTGGAGTATAGCTAATGAAGAATTTGCATCTTCGGCTTGGGCAGGTGAGTATACTACAGAGTGGGTGAATATACAGAAAGATGTGGAATGTGTAGTTTCTTCTGGAAATACAATAGAAATTGTTATTTCGGCAACAGTAAATAGTTTATACATAGATAGTTACACAATTGAATACGAAGCTGCTCAAGCACAGTGTTATTCAGTGGAATTTAAAACAGGATTAGACATTTCGCCTAGTACTTTGACACAATTAACGCTTGGTAGTCCCATCGTGTTACCCGAATGGCAAGATACTGCTATATGGAGGTTTATAGGTTGGAGTGAAATAGAGGCACTGGACGCCTCCTCTCAACCCATTGTTTTTCCAGCAGGGGCCTCATATATCCCTAAGAAAAACACGACATTATGGGCTATATATTCGGATGCAGATGAATCAAGATCAACCACTAATTATCAGTCAGGAGCCTATATTATCACGGAACAAAATGCATTCTCAGACATGGTACTTGGTCCAGAATACGGTATGGCAATACATAGTGGCGTATTTCAAGGTACTGTGCCCGTTCGTACAGTGCGTATGGAACATACCCAACAAGGAGATTACATCTTGCTATCCCCTATGACTGAAGATATGTTTTACGATGTGCAATTTGTATCCGACACCACTCTGTCAATACGAAATGTAGCAATGGACATGTATATCGGTTACAATCGCAACGAATTAGCAGATCAACAGTCGTTATGGCAATACCGCGTATTGGAAGATGGAAGTATCGTATGCTACTATTTTTACAAGAGGAACACCTATGCTTTATATTTTGGTGCGGGCGTACGAGGAGAAAAAGAATATATAGTGGCATATTCCCAGCCTCTTGATATAGAAAGTTGGCAATCAAATGCTCTGATATTCTTTCCTGCTATGATTGCCAGTTACACCTCTTGGCCTTTTGGCAAATGGGACCATGTAAAAAACATACAATCGCAAACAGAAGAAGCAATTTATCGTTTTGGGCTCTATGAACTACACGTAAAGAATGGCAAAAAAACACTGCGGCTCTTGCATATGTGAGAAATTTTAACTACCTTTGCGCGATTTTAGCAAACGAAAAGACATGAAATATTATATATTACTATTGATAATGCTCTCCAGTATATGTATGTATGCGGATAATATGATGCCCTTGTTGCGTGGCGGCTATGATGCGAAGACAATGAGCGTGGAGGAGATGGATAGTGTGCTGGCAGGCGAAAGCGGGAAGGTGGAAACTGGTAGGTATCGTTTGGGGTATACTAATAAACAGAAACTCTTTCGCCATTCGTTTTTTGCCAATTATTACCTTTACGACACTCAAAAAAATGATACAATTTGGCTAACGAATGAACCTGTGCGTAATGCTGCGATGTCGCCTAATGGTAAGTATGTGGTTTATGCTAAAGCGGATAATAACCTGTATATTTATAAGGTAGATTTTAAGACAGAAGTGGCAGTTACCACAGATACTAATGCCGAAATATTTAACGGTATCTCAGATTGGCTATATGAAGAAGAATTTGGTACGACAGGATTATTTGCTTTCTCACCAGATAATAAGTTTCTGGCATTTGTTCGTTTGAATGAGACCAATGTGCCGACATTTGAATGGCAAACCTACTTAGGCAGTGAGGAGAGAGATTTGTATCCACAATTGCACGCCCTGCGTTATCCCAAAGCTGGTGAAAATAATGCGATAGCCACAGTTTGTGTATACGATATTTATTATAAGACCATTCGTACTATGCAACTATCGGAGAGTTACGATGGATATATTCCTCGCATTCGTTGGACACAATTATCCAAACCCACCAAAAAAGATGAGCAACCAAGTTGTGACCTGATGATGCTACATATCAATCGCGACCAAAACAAAATGGACATTCTCAAGGGCAATCCAAAGTCCACGATTTGCCATCCGTTCTATTCGGAACAAAGCAACAAATACTTTGTAAACTACGAACTTTTTGATGAATGGCAGTGGTTGAGTGACAACCGAGTAATAGTGCTGAGTGAAAAAGCAGGATATACGCAAGCCTATCTATACTCTGCTCAAGGTATAGAGCAAAAGGTACTCACTCCTGAAAAACGCGATATAACACGCATATATGGTTATGATGAAAAAGCTAGCCTACTCTATTATCAAGCAGCTCCTACGCCTATGACCAGACAAGCGTATGTACTCAATTTGAAGAAAAATACTACAACCCAACTCACACAAGGCGAAGGAACTCACGACCTGCGTTTTTCGAAGGATTATAAAAGATATATAGACTGTTATCAAAATCTTTCTACTCCTAATGTATATACATTATATGCCATAGGGGGAACTTCTAGGTTGTTGTGCAACAATGATTCTGTGTTACAAGCATGGAAGACAAGCGGTTTCACTAATAAAGAGTTCTTTGCTTTCACTACCGAGCGTGGAGATGAGTTGAATGGTTGGATGATTAAGCCTACGAAGTTCAATGCAGACAAAAAACATCCTGTCGTTATGCTGCAATATAGCGGGCCAACTAGCCAACGTGTAACAGATACATGGCGCAAACGCTTTGGTCATTATCTTGCTTCACAAGGCTATTTAGTGGTATGTGTAGATGGTCGAGGTACCAATGCACGTGGACGAGAATGGCGCAATGCGACGTATATGCAATTAGGTGTAAAAGAGGCAGAAGATCAGATGAGCGCAGCACAATACTTGCAGACATTGCCATATGTGGACGGCAGTCGCATTGCTATTTGCGGCTGGAGTTATGGTGGTTATCAAACACTTATGTGCCTAAGTAAACAGTCGAGCAAGTCGCCTCTATTCAAGTGTGGAATCGCTATCGCGCCAGTCACGTCATGGCGGTTGTATGATTCTGCTTATACTGAGCGTTTTATGCGTCGTCCACAAGTCAATGAGTTCGGCTATGACGGAACAGATTTGATGAAGATGGCAAACGATTTGACAGGCAAACTGCTGATTGTACACGGATTGGCAGATGACAATGTGCACGCGCAAAATACATTGCTGTACATAGACGCATTGGTGCAAGCAGAAAAACAATTTGAGATGCAACTGTATGTGGATGACAACCATTCTATTCGAAAACCTACTAATTACGAACACTTGCATCATAAAATTTTACTATTTTTGGAGAAAAATTTATAAAAAACAATATTTAACATTTTAACAATTAAGTACTATGACAAACAACAAATCCAACATCCTCCCTATCGTAGTGATGTTCTTATTATTCTTTATGATTGCTTTCGTAACCAATTTTGCAGGTTCGATGGGCGTAATCGTAAAAACACAGTTTGGTGCCAGCAACGCAATGGCGCAATTAGGTACATTGGCTAACTTCATTGCGTATGCAGTGATGGGCGTGCCAGCAGGTATCATTTTGAAACGTAAAGGTTATAAATTCACCTCTCTATTGGCGGTGTCTGTGGGCTTTATAGGTGTAGGTGTACAATGGTTGAGCGGATATGCCGAGAGTTTCGGCGTGTACGTATTGGGCGCATTCATTGCAGGTTTCTCCATGTGCTTGCTCAATATCGTAGTCAACCCAATGCTCAATACCCTTGGCGGTGGTGGTAAACGCGGTAACCAATTGATTCAATTCGGTGGCTCGTGCAACTCCATCGGTGGTACATTGGCTCCAATCATCTTGGGTTATCTGATTGGTGGTAGCGCTGCAGCGGCACAAGTGGGCGATGCGGCTCCTGCTATGTTGGCAGCAATGCTCATATTCTTGGTAGCATTTGTGATTATCTTCTTGACCAAGATTCCTGAACCACATATTGAGACTCCAGAACAACGCGCAGCAGCGAAAGCCAATAAGGATAAATATAGTCCACTAAGTTTCCGTCATTTTGTGTTGGGTGCTATCGCTATCTTCTTCTACGTGGGTGTTGAGGTAGGTATTCCTAACACGGCCAACTTGTATATGTCTAACAATCCTGCTGTAGGTCCAGCTATTGCAGGTACGGTAGTGGGATTGTATTGGTTGATGATGATGTGTGGTCGTCTGTTGGGCGGTGCTATCGGCGGTAAGGTGAGCAGCAAGGCAATGTTGGTAGCAGTGTCTTCATTAGCAATTGTGATGCTGCTTTGCGTGATGTTCTTCCCAGAGACATGGGTAGTAACTTTCAAAGGGATTGCGTTGCCAGTGAGCATGATTATCATGTTCCTCTGCGGTTTGATGACCAGTGTGATGTGGGGCGCAATCTTCAACCTCGCAGCCGAAGGTTTGGGCAAATACACCCCAGCAGCCAGTGGTATCTTCATGGCATTGGTTTGCGGTGGCGGTATCTTACCATTCTTCCAAAACCTCTTGGCTGACCATACCAACTATCTCATTTCCTACATTGTACCAATCGCAGGGTTGCTCTACATTCTCTTCTATGCCCTCATTGGTAGCAAAAATGTAAACAAAGATATTCCTACAGAATAATTCATCATTCAAAATTCATAATTCATAATTAACTAAGTTATGCAAAAGAAACCTTATGTATTAGGCCTTGATATGGGTGGCACAAACTCCGTATTGGGCGTTGTAGATGCACGTGGCCATGTATTGGCACGTACTTCCATCAAAACACAAGCTTATCCAAATATCAATGACTACGTGAATGCACTGTACGACGAAGCAATCAAAATCGTTGATTCTGTTGGCGGTATGGACTTAATTCGCGGTATTGGTGCGGGTGTGCCAAACGGCAACTACTATACTGGTATGATTGAAGGCGCTATGAACTTGCCTTGGCAATCTGTACCATTTGCTCAACTCATGACCGACCGCTTCGGTGTACCATGCAAGATCACCAACGACGCCAACGCTGCGGCTATGGGCGAAATGACCTATGGTGCTGCTCGTGGTATGAAGAACTTCATCATGATTACTTTGGGTACAGGTGTAGGTTCGGGTATCGTAGTAGATGGCAAAGTGGTGTATGGCCACGACGGTTTTGCGGGCGAGTTAGGTCACACATGCGCTGTGCGTGGTGAGGAGGGTCGTCCTTGCAACTGCGGCAAGAAGGGCTGCCTTGAAGCGTATGCTTCGGCTACTGGCGTAGCGCGTACAGCCAAAGAGATTATCTCTTCTACTACTAAGGAGACATTGCTCCGCAATTTGGACATCGATGCTATTACCTCAAAAGACGTATATGATGCTGCTGAACAAGGTGACGAGGTAGCCAAGGAGATTTTTGACTACACAGGCACTATTCTGGGTCAGCAATTGGCAGATTTCATCGCTTTCAGTGCACCAGAGGCAATTGTGATGTTTGGTGGCTTGACCAAGTCTGGTCATTGGATCAAAGACCCAGTAGAGAAGGCTATGAACGACAACGTGCTTCCTTTGTGGCGCAACAAGGTGCAAGTGCTCTTCTCTGATTTGAAAGAAGCAGATGCTGCGGTATTAGGTGCTTCGGCATTGGCTTGGGGTGATTGATTAAAGTGGTACATATACCATTCTTATATCAATTCCCAACATGGGCGCAACGCTTGTATAAAGGTGTTGAGTGGCGTAAAAATCCATCATCGAAGGTAGTATATTTGACCTTCGATGATGGTCCAATTCCAGAATGCACACCTGCCATACTAAATATATTACAAGCATATGGAATAAAGGCTACGTTTTTTATGGTGGCTGATAATGCAGTACATCATCCAGAATTATTGACTCGCGTGCGCGAAGCAGGTCATATGGTGGGTAATCACACTTACCATCATTTGCGTGGGTGCAAGAATGACACTGCGACGTATGTGGCGGATGTACAACGTGCTAATAAAGTATTGCAAACGCCATTGTTCCGTCCACCACACGGTAGGATGACCTATACGCAGAAGAGAACGATAATTGATGCAGGATATAAAATTTGTTTGTGGGATGTGTTGACCCATGACTATAATCCATGTTATACAGAAGAAAAGATGTTGGAGATAGTGAAGCGTTATGTACGTAATGGTAGTATTATTGTGTTTCACGACTCATTGAAATCAAAAGATAGAATGCTGAAAGTATTACCTTCTGTGATAGAATGGCTACAACGCGCAGGATACGAATTTGGGGTATTAGACTAATTGGTACGAAAATGAATAAAATAATAGTACATATATATACATTGTTGGTAGGGATAATACTAATGTCTTGCGCCAATCGCGGACAAGGCCCTCAAGGGGGGCCGCGTGACACGATACCTCCTATATTATTGAAAGAAACACCGCAAAATGGCACGCTTAATTTTACGGGGAAAGAAATTACACTGCAGTTTGATGAATACATCCAACTAGATAACATACAAAATAATGTAATCATTTCACCTCCTCAACAAACTCCGCCTGAAGTGAAAGCTGTGGGTAAAAAATTATCAGTTGTCTTTCAAGAAGACCTGCAAGACTCCATCACATATACCATTGATTTTGGTGCAGCAATCTGCGATTACAACGAGAAGGTTCCCTTGGAGGGATACGTATTTGCTTTTTCAACAGGAGATGTGATAGATTCTTTATCTATTGCGGGTAGGGTGTATGATGCCTCAAATTTGAATCCTATGGCATCTGTACTAGTGGGTATTCAACGAAATTTGGAAGATTCGGCATTCAGCACGTTGCCATTTACCCGTATCACGCGAACAGATACTGAAGGAAACTTTGTAATCTATAATATACAACCTGGCAAATATCGTTTATATGCATTAAACGATGTCAGTCGAGATTATCTTTATCAGCCAGGAGAGGGCCTGGCTTTTGCAGACTCGTTGGTGATACCAAGTTTCGAGATTAAGCAGCATACCGATACGATATGGTATGATACAATAGGAATTGATCCCATAACGAATGACACTCTGTTTACTCGACTTATGGATTCCACTTTTACCCATATGGTAACACATTTCTACCCTGATTCTCTCACACTATGGTTTTTCGAAGAAAGCAAGCAACGTCATTATATGCAGGGTATTCACCGAGAAGAGCAACATGCTTTTACTATTATCTTTTCCGCACCGCAGGATACATTGCCATTACTGCGTGCTTTACGTCCAAGCGAAGTAGATAGTATAGGTAACGATTCGGCATGGGTTGATTTTCTAAATTACGCTTTGGTACAGACTTCGCCAAAACTAGATACGATCACATATTGGTTGACAGATTCGGTTGCCATTCGAATGGACAGCCTTTGTTTTCAAATGCAATATATGGTCACCGATTCACTATATGAATTGGTACCACGTATCGACACACTCTATGCTGTCTATCGTCATCCTCGCTTATCTGGAAAGGCACTTGAAGCATATGAACGCAAAAAAAGCGAACGGAAGTTAAACCTGATATCAAATGCATCAAACAAGTTCGAAATATACGATACCATACGTATTCTATCCGATTTCCCTCTTGATTCTATACACGCATCTAAGTTCCACCTGCTTGAAAAAGTAGATACAACATTGCATCCTATTACTATTCAAGTGGAAAAAGAAGATTCTATGGGTATGCAAATCAATCTGATTACATCACTAAAGCCAGAAAGTTCCTACGTATTAAAGGTAGACTCTGCAGCATGTGTTGACATTTATGGTGTATGTAATGACAGCATAGAATCCAATATCAAATTAAAGGCATTAAATGAATACTCATCATTGAATGTCAAATTAGTAAACTATAATCCATTAGCACGAATTCAGTTACTCAACGAAAAAGACGAAGTTGTAGCCGAGAAAGCCGTAACATCCGCGGGGACGAAATTCGAATATCTCCAACCAACAACATATTACCTACGTTTATACATAGATCAAAATGCAGATACTAAATGGACTACAGGGGATTGGATGAATAAAAAACAACCTGAACCAATCTATTATTATCCAAATAAATTGAAGTTGCGCGCTAATTGGGACTTTGAAGAGAACTTTGATTATCTAGCGATGCCTCAAACGTTGTCCAAACCCAAAGCACTATCAGGTAAAGACTCCAAGAAAAAACGATAAAATGTCCATATCTCGTTCTACATGGGTATTTCTCGCATTAGGAATTCTCATCCAGTTGATTACGTTCGCCTTTATGCCATCCACGCCATTGTCCTTAGCTAGTGGATTATTAGGAGTTTGCTCTGTAGTCTTAGGAGCACAAGGCAATATCTTGACTTTTGCCTTTGGTTTCGCACAGGTGGGCACATATACATATCTGTGTTGTTTAGAGCGCTTTTACGCAGAGATAGCAATCAATATGTATTATTTCCTAACCATGATCTATGGCGTGTATTGTTGGCGCAAACATTTGAATCCAGATACCTCAACAAATATCAATACCCGTAAGCTTTCGCCACGAGTATTGGTTGTATTATTCTTTACTGTAATTATTCTCTCCCTATTAGTCGGGGGGCTATTGTCGCGTTATACCAACGATTCGCAGCCCTACTTAGATGCCTTCACTACCGTACCTGCAATAGTAGCTCAAATACTGATGGTATTGGTATATCGTGAACAATGGTATTTGTGGTTAATTGTGGACGTCTTGGCTGTCGTAATGTGGCTACGTGCAGGAAATTATTGTATGGCAGCTCAGTATGCCTTTTGGTGTGTTAATTGCATATATGGATATGTGCAATGGACACGCCTATTAAAAAAAGAGAAAGAGTAATCCCCTTTATCTTTTTCTTGTTTTTAATTCAAGTCATAGCCGTAATGGCGCAAACGGGTTTGCGAACTGCGCCAATCCTTATCGACTTTCACAAAGAGTTGCAGGAATACGGGCTTGCCAAAGAACGCCTCTATCTCTCGGCGAGCTTGTGTACCCACGCGCTTCAGTGCTTTGCCACCTTTACCAATAATGATACCCTTCTGGCTATCACGCTCCACATAAATCACCGCACCAATGCGGATGATGCCCTCTGGGTGTTGCTCATCGGGTTCCTCGTCCAAAAACGACTCCACCTCTACCTCTACGCTATAAGGAATCTCCTTGTCGTAGTTCAGCAGAATCTTCTCGCGAATCATCTCATCCACAAAGAAGCGCGATGACTTGTCGGTCAATTGGTCTTTGGGGAAGAATGGCGGACATTCAGGCAATGCCTCACGGATAGCCGCGAAGAGTTGATCGGTACCAAACTTCTGCTGTGCTGAGATTGGGAATACCGTTGCTTCGGGCAATACGCGATGCCAATACTCCACCAATTGCTCCAGTGTTTCTTGCGTAGTAAGGTCTATCTTATTGATAATCAAGAACACTTTTGCCTTGATGCGCTTCACTTTGTCGAGGAAGTCGGCATTCTTGTCGGGGTTGTCTTGCACATCTGTCACATAGAGTAGCACATCCGCATCCACCAATGCTGAGCGCGAGAACTCCAGCATCTGCTCTTGCAGTTTGTAGTTTGGTTGCAGCACACCTGGCGTGTCGCTATATACCATTTGAAAGTCATCGCCATTGACGATACCCATGATACGGTGGCGAGTGGTTTGCGCCTTCGATGTAATAATCGAAAGACGCTCACCCACCAATACATTCATCAATGTGGACTTACCCACATTGGGATTACCTACTATATTTACAAAACCTGATTTATGCATTTACTTAATAACTAAACAATCGTGATTTAGAGAGTTTGGTAATCTTACCATACTTGGCTTTGATCTGCTTTTGGTCAATGAGTTTAGGATCACCCATGATGAGAATAGTGATAGGTTTACCTTTTACTCGTTGCTCATAGAAAGATAGCACATTATCAAAAGTCAAGCGTTGAATATCACGCACTTGCAGCATAGCAGGATCCACCTTGTAGCCCAATAGCATATTGGCTGTCAGGCGTTGGCTCTTGCTGCGGAAAGTAGGTTTGTTGGACAATACCGATTGGCGCAATACGGTGCGGATATTCTCCATCGTTTCTGGATATTGTGGCATAGAATCCAATAAACTCATATACACATCTATCGCATCAGCTACCTTGTCGGATTGTGTACCCACATAGCCCGTGAACTTGGTCAGTTGTCCTTGTTTTGGAGCGCGTGAGAAATAGCCATATGCGGTATATGCCATAGAGCGTTTTTCGCGTATCTCGTTCATTACCAGACCAGAGAAACCGCCACCAAAGTACTCGTTGAATGCCATATAGTTTACTGCTTCCTTCACGTTGTATGGTTCGCCATCAATGAGGAAATACACTTTGGCTTGTTGCATGCTTGCATCGGGGAGGAAGTATATCTTACTTTCTGTGATAGGCACAACAGGACGCTCCACAGGTGATTTGGTTGGGCGTACATGCTGATTGAGTGAGAGTTTGGTATAGAGGATATTCTTCACATCCAATGCTGGCAACGCACCTGCGTAGTGAATCTCCAACTCGTAGTTTTGCACTTGGTGCAACACACCTTCGAGTTGCGCAGGAGTCATTTGCAGCACCTCTTCCATCAACGCAGGACGCTTGATATATGGAGAGTTCTCGCCATAACGTACATAGTCGAAAGCTGCATCAGCCACAATATCGGTGTTGCGTTCCTCTACTTTGCGCGAAGAATATACTTGACCCTTGATATTGTTGATTAGCATATCGTTCTCCGACTCGAAGTTAGGGAACATCATGTGCAGATTCACCATCTCCACAATCTTCTCTAAGTTCTCTTCGTTACCTTCAATATCTACATAGAAGTATCCGTCCGATACTGAGTAACTGCATTTGCCGCCCAACTTAGCGAGGTTAGCACGGAACTCTGCTGGCTTGATGCCTGGTGTACCCTTGATACCCGACATATTCATCAATGCCGCAGCATACTCTAATAGTGGCAACTCGTATGTACCTACGCCATATTTCAAACGAAGAGAGAAGATATGGTTCTTGGTATTTGGTGTGCAATATACGCTCACGCCCTCGTAGAAACGGTCTTGGTCAATGTCAGAGAAGTCAATGAAAGTAGGTGTCAGTTTGCCCGCAGGAATAGCATCTAAGTATTGGCAATACTCCGACTCGCCCTTTGGCGACTCCAGTGATTTGATTTTTGGTTTGGGCAGTTTGTCTTTTTTAGGTGTACCCTCCTCAATCTCAAACACTTTCTTTGGAGCACCCAAATACTGCTTTGCTACGCGCTTGAGGTCGTCCATTGTGATAGCAGCCACCAACTCTTTCTCGCGCAGGATCTCCTCTACCGATTGTTGATAAGTAAAAGCGTTGTAGAGCAACGATACCTTCATCTGAGGATACTCCATTGTGCGGTCAAACTCTTGGTAGAAGTTCTGGCGCACCATCTCCACCAACTCAGGGTCAATGTCGCCATCCACCAGTTTCTGTACCTCTTTCATAACCAATTCCTCCGTTTCTTTAAGCGAAGTATAGGTTTGTGTTTGAGCATCCATGTATGGCACTGCCACCACGAGGAAGCGACCTTGGTCACGGCGCGTGTCGTTGGCTGCTACGGCATACATGAGTTTATTGTCCAATGTCAGTTGGTCGAGCAAACCAATCTGCATGGAGTTGGAGAGCAGATTAGCTACAAAATTCAATGTCAGTTCATCTTTATCGCCCACAGCCACACCGTTGTATGCGATATTCAACTCAGGCATATAGCCCAGTTTCGCAGTATAGCGTTCATCTTGGGTGAAAGCAGTGGTAGGATACTTTGTGCGCTCAGGTAGAGGGCGCGATTGCAGTTTGCCAAAGGTCTTTTCAATCAATGGTTTGGTAGCCTCAATCTCAAAATCACCCACCAAAATAAGTGCCATATTGTTAGGCACATACCATGTATTGTAGAAGTCAATGAGTTTACGCAGTTTAGGGTTCTTCAAATCCTCTGGATAGCCGATGATGTCGCGTGCGTAGGCATGTCCTTCATACAGTTTGCCGAAAATAAAGTTGCGCACGTGGGTGGAGTTGTCATCAAGGTACATATTGTATTCCTCAAACACATTCTCTAGTTCGGCTTGGAAGCTGCGGAACACAGGATTGGTCAAGCGGTCTGCGTAAAGAGTGAGCCAACGCTCCATCTGATAAGAAGGGAACGAGTTCATATAGCAGGTCACATCATAACTGGTAAACGCGTTCAATCCCTCGCCACCAATACCCTGAATCAGGTTGGAGAATTCATCCGTAGCAGCATATTGCGCAGCTTCGCGCGACACCTCGTTGATGCGCAGTTGCACCGCTTCGCGCGCTTGGTCATCGGTGGTGAGTGCCAATGTATCGTAGAGGGCAATGATTTGCTCATAAAGCGGTTTCTCTTTTGCCCAATCAAGTGCGCCAATGCGGTCGGTACCTTTAAAGAGCATGTGCTCGAGGTAGTGTGCCAGACCAGTAGCATCAGCAGGCTCATCAATGGAACCCGCGCGGGTGACAGTCCAACCCTGTACATCAGGTTGGTCGTGGTCTTCCCACAAATATACCGTCAAACCATTGTCCAATTGATATTGAACAAAATCATCATTTTGTGCCCATGCTGCGAAAGTAATGCAGACACAAATCAAACTGACTAATACTCTTTTCATATAACTGGGTGTGTTTAATATTGTTTTTTCGTTTTAGCGCACAAAGGTACTATATTTTTTTGAGATATGCAAATATTTTATGATGCGTTTTTATCCTCACACATATATATTATTTGATTGTCACCTCTGGCATAAGTGCCATAATACGTGGTTTGGGTACAAAGGTAATGAAAAAATTGCAGATATGCAAGATTTTTTTCAATTTATTGCCCTAGAGTACATCTCTTGCTGTATTTTCGCGATGAAAAGGCCATTGAATAGAGACTTAATTGTAAAAAAATCTATTCCCTATATCTTTTTTTAATAGCCTTATAAATAGTTATCCGTTAGTTAGTGATTAGTTAGTGATTAGTTAGTGATTAGTTAGTTATTAAGCAATTTCTATCATAGGTTAAATGGTATTTTTCCGCAAAATTTCCAAAAGAATTGCACATCTGCTATTTTTTTTGTACCTTTGCAGCAAGATTGACTATCATAAACGATGACACTACACGACTACATTCAACTACATATTCTGCCTCGCTATAAGGCATTTGACAAGGGGCACCAGAGAGATCATGCAGAGAGTGTAATTCAAGAAAGTCTGCTACTTGCCAAAGAATATGGGGTAGATTCAAATATGGCGTACACCATCGCAGCTTTCCACGATTTGGGGTTAGAAATAGACCGCGAGCTGCATCATATCCATTCAGGCGAAATACTGATGGCGGACCCCATACTGCCGCAGTTCTTCACCGAAGAACAACGCAGCACCATGCGCGATGCAGTAGAAGACCATCGGGCAAGTAGTAAACACGCGCCAAGAACCATCTATGGAGCAATCGTGGCAGAAGCCGACAGACACATCGACCCCGAAACGATACTACGACGTACCTTACAATTTGGATTTAAACAAAATCCTAATGCCGACTTCGAATGGCACTTTGAACGGGCATACGAACATATGCTGGAGAAATATGCCGAAGGAGGATACATGCGCTTGTGGCTCAACTCAACACGCAATGTAGAAGGGCTAAAAGCACTGCGAACTATTATACACAATAAAGAACAAATGAAAAATATTTGCAAAAGAATTTTCCAAACATTATAAACTATGTCTAAGATTGTATTTATCACAGGTGCATCATCTGGTATTGGTGCCGCATGTGCACGCAAATTTGCTCAAGCTGGGTACACATTATTGTTAAACGCACGTAGCAGGGATAAACTGCAAGCTCTGAAAGAAGAATTAGAAAATGCAAATGATATAGACGTATTACTCTTGCCTTTTGATGTACGTGACCGTGAGGCTGCTACGAAAGCATTGACTACCCTACCCGAACAATATAAATCCATTGATATTCTGGTGAATAATGCAGGATTAGCACTCGGAATGGATAAGGAGTACGAAGGTACAGAAGAGAACTACGACACGATGATTGATACCAATATCACCGCCCTGTTAATGATTACCCGTTTGGTAGTGCCTAGTATGGTAGCACGCGGAAAGGGACATATCATCAACATCGGTTCTGTAGCAGGCGATGTGGCATACCCTGGTGGTAGCGTGTATTGCGCCACTAAGGCAGCCGTGAAAGTATTGAGCGACGGACTGCGTATGGATTTAGTAGATACACCTCTGCGTGTCACAAATGTAAAACCGGGACTAGTAGAAACAAACTTCAGCGTAACCCGTTTTGCGGGCAACCAAGAGCGTGCAGACAAAGTGTACCAAGGTATCAAGCCATTAACAGGGGAAGATATAGCAGAGGTCGTATATTTCGCAGCAAACGCTCCAGAACATGTACAAATAGCCGAAGTATTAGTATTAGCTACACACCAAGCAAGCGGAAGTTTAGTATATAGGAAATGAACTGCTTAACATTATTTTATACAAAAATTGCCCACACTCTTGCGTATATCAAAAAAAAGTAGTACCTTTGCGGGCTTTTTGGTGTAAAATCGCAAACAAGAAACAAAGAGCAATGAGCCAAAGCGCAAGAATTGGGCGCCAACAAAGCGAATAAAACAACAAAATAAATATTATGGCAACATTACAATCAATTAGAAATCATGGCACAATCCTGCTTGTTGTAGTAGGTGTGGCTATGTTAGCATTTATTTTAGGTGACTTTTTGAATTCAGGTAGTAGTTTCTTCAACAAGAATCGAGAGAGTATAGCTGAGATAGCTGGTCACCAAGTACACTACACCGAGTATGAAGCTGCTAAAGAGCAATTGCAAGAAGTGTACAAAATCGAAACTGGTAGTTCAGACATTAACGAAGATTTGACTATCCAATTGCGTAATCAAACATGGCAAATGATGTTAATGGATTACACACTCCGCGAGCAAGCAGAGAAGATTGGTATGGACGTAACCGCAGATGAGTTGAGCGAGCTGTGCATCGGTGCAAATCCTCACCAAATCATTCAACAACGTCGCGCTTTCTATGACGAAACGGGTAAGTTCAACCGCTTTGCATTAATCAACTTCTTAAACTCTATCGCAGTAGAACCAGAGGATGCAGAACAAGCAGCAAACTTGCAACAAGCAAAGAACTATTGGATGTATTGGGAGAACGCAGTACGCTTAACCTACTTGCAAGAGAAATATACCGACCTCTTGGGCAAGATGATTACTGCCAACAACTTGGATGCAAAATATGCATACGAAGCACGTCAAATCAGCGTGGATGCACAATATGTGCAACAACCTTATTACGCAGTAGCTGATTCTTTGGTAAAAGTAACAGAGAGCGATATCAAGAAACTCTACAACGAACGTAAAGAGCTGTACAAGCAAACTCCAAACCGTTCAATTCAATACGTTAGTTTCCCTATCGTGCCATCTGCAGAAGATTATGCGGATGTAGAGAAACTTATCAAGAGTTTAGAGAATGATTTCCGTACCAAAGAGGACATTGCTGCTATCGTGAATAGCAACTCTGATGTATTGTATGATGGTCGCGACTATTCAGAAGAGACTATTCCTGCAGAATACAAAGACTTTGCATTTGGTAAGGGCGTAAAGAAGGGCGCATGCACAGAGTTGAACTTTGCAGATGACACCTATTCTATCGCGCGCGTAATGGATTGTGGCTACAACAAAGCAGACTCTGTGAAGTTGGTGTTGGTAGCTAATGACGAGAACACCGAGGATGTAGAACTCGGTTGGTTCAAAGCTAGTGACTTGCAAAAGAACATCGCTGAACCTGCGTTCAACGGCAAGAAAGGCGAGAAGTTCACTGTAGCAAGCGGTATGGGTGAGCAAACCTTCCAAATCGCAGATAAGAGCAAAGCTACTCCAAAAGTAAAATTGGCTATCCTAAGTCGCAAAGTGACTGCAAGCAGCAAGACCTATGGTGCATTGTACAACCAAGCAAAGCAATTTGTCGTAGCAAACAACAATGCTGATTCTTTACGCCAAGCTGCATTGGCAGAAGGAATGTCAATCACTCCTGTATATGCACTCAATGAGAACACCGACAAGGTAAACGACTTGAAGAATAGCCGTCCTATCGTTCGTTGGGCATTTGAAGCAAAAGCAGGTCAAGTAAGCGACGTATTCGAGTGTGGAAATCAATTTGTAGTAGCTGCATTGACAGAGGTGAACGATGGTGAGTACCGTCCATTAGAAGCAGTACGTGCTGAACTCATCATCGCTGCAACCAATGATAAGAAGGCAGAATACATTATGAGCCAACTCAATGGCGTAAGCACTTTGGAAGCTGCTGCTGAATTGTTTGATACTGAGGTTAAGACTGCAGAAGGCATTTCCTTGTCTTCGTTCCGTTTCGGTGCTGCAGGTGTTGAGCCAGCAGTAGTTGGTACAGCATTGACTATTGATGCGAATACATTGTCTGCTCCTGTTAAGGGTAACAACGGTATTTACTTGCTAACTGTAGGAGAGAAGAAGGTAGCAGAGGGCGAGTTGAATGTTGAGCAAGAGATCCAACAAGCAAACATGCGCACATCATACAGTCTCCCATATCAAGCAATTGGCTTAATCGAACAAAAAGCCAAAATTGTTGACAATCGCGCACGTTTCCAATAAGAAGATATTATTAGTTATACTATGCACTGCTCTTTTAATGGGCAGTGCATTTTTATATGAAAAAATTTGTGCAACTCAAAAAAAAGCAGTACCTTTGTAGGCGGTTATTATAAAAACTAAAATCTAATATTATATGAAACGCTTTTTACTACTATCAACACTTATGCTGAGCCTTTTCACTTTTGCTCAACACGGTACTATCAACATTCAAACCAATTTAGACAGTACAGCTATACTTCAATATGGTATTGACACATTGGAGAGTTATCAAGTAGGACCAGGTATCATCTATACTCGATTCGATATTACAGATGCCACTCAAACACGTCATTGCTATATTTATGAAGTAGATTTAACCAATCCGTACAATACCGTAGAAGAGAGTCATAGTACAACTATAGGCAATACCGAACGCATGGCTGATGCGCACGTGCGTTTAGACTCTGCTAACCATCGCTCCATCGGTTCGGTAAACTGCAATTTCTGGATTGTAACCACCAATGACTATGGTCAAGGACTCGTAGGTGTGGCATGCACAGGGCAAGTAAGCAATGGTAGAATCGGTGCCAACATTACAGACTGGAACATCGGTCATGGCAACCCAGATCCTATTTTAGGTCGCACACAAGATATTGGTTATCTAATGATTGATGACCAGAAGCGTGCACATATTGATCAATTCTCTTGGGACGCACATTGTGCAATTGGCGATCAACAAATGCCAATAAAAGAAACTAATCGCAACAGAAAAGATCCTACAGAAAATGAGCTAGTATTATTCAATTCTGATTTAGGAACTAAAGCCACTTTAACAAAAGAATTTATTGATGATAATCTTGGCACGAATGTAGAAATGCTAGAGGTTGTAGTCAAACTAGATCAAGAATGGGCTATCAACCAACATCTATTTGCTGAGGTCGTTAGTACTAACACGGTTGGCGGAACCATTATCCCAGAGGGATATGCCGTTCTTCGTGGTCGTGGAACAGGAAAGACGTTCCTTGAGAATGCAAAAGTCGGAGAAAAAGTGCAATTCATAATTGGCATGTATGAATCTTGTACCGGTGAACGTCCAAACATCAAACAACTTAGTGCAGGCAACTGTTACGTAATGCGTGAGGGACGCTTGACCAACCGCAATTGGAATGAAGATTATAATAACAAAAACTATCCTCGTACAGGTTTTGGAGTAAGCAAAGATCACAACACCCTCTGGATGATGGTAATGGAGAAACCAGGTATGTTCACCCACGAGATGGCTTCCATTCTTCGTCACTTCGGTGCATGGGAAGCAGCTGGTGCAGATGGTGGTGGTAGCGCTCAGTTTAACCTCGGTGGAAGTATTATCAATCCTACTACAGAAGGCTCCCCTCGTGCTGTGGGCAATAGTATTTTCCTCTTCTCTACAGCTCCTGATGATAGTGTAGTGACAGAAATGCGTACTTCTGCTACATTTATAATGTTACCAAAATATGCGGCTATTAAACCAGAGTTCTTGGGGTATAACCAATATGGCATGTTAGTGGACAAAAATTTACCTAATGTTCAGTTGAGTTGTGAGCCGGAGACTGGTTATATCACAGATAAAGGTGAATTTGTATGTTTAGGTAATGGCACGCTTACTGCTACTTACGGAGAAGCGTCACTCCCTATTGACATTCGAATTGTAGATAATGCTAATCCTTACATACGATTGGATAATATATTAATCTCGAATCATACGCCATACGAAATAGAAGTATTTGGAGAAGTGAATAGCAAATCGTTTAGAATTCTTCCTTCCGCTTTTGAATGGACAATAGCAGACCCCAGTATTTGTAGCATTGATGAAGAGGGTGTATTGCATGCAATCGCCAATGGAGAAACTGCTATTCAAGGTATCTTAGGTGAAGATACAATACAACAATTTGTGCGAGTACAGATACCAGAATCAGATCCACTACTTTGGGAAAATATGATTGCTGTTGACCAACGTTGGTTAGTTGAGCCATCGAATAAGAAATGGAATACTACTATAGAAACCGATGCCAATGGCATTGCAAATATTTATATGGATTTCACAGGCGGTAGACAAGCTAACACTAGATTTGGTGCTGACACTATGTTATACTCAACCCCTCGTATGGTAGAGTTTAGATTAATTCCTCAAGGAGATTTGATTGAGGAAATATCCATTGGCTTGCGTGCTAATAATGGTAAAGTAACAGAAAAACACCTTGTTACAGACATTCCAGCAGATGAGTTGTTGAAAATTCAAATCGACTTGGAAAAATTATTCGGAGTCCAAAACGATATTGCTATATACCCTGTACTACTAGAATTTATTACCTTCCGTTTTAATACTAAAGCAACTTATCAAGAGTATCGCATTCCTGTTGAAGGAATATATCTGTACTACGATAACATACCAGAAGATCCAACTGTAGTAGAAAACGTTTCTATCAATAATACTGCTGAAAAAATCCTACTTAACGGACAACTAATCATTATTAAAAACAATAAAATTTACAACATTCTAGGTCATGAAATCACTGAAAAGCATTAATCCTTGGCTTTGGGTACCCACCTTATATTTCTTGGAGGGTATTCCATACTTTTTAGTTAACAACATCTCCATGGTTATGTTCAACCAAATGGGTGTACCTAACGGCGAGATGTCATTCTTTACCACATTGCTTTATTTCCCTTGGGCACTGAAGTTCTTGTGGGCACCATTCGTAGATTTGATCAAAACCAAACGTTGGTGGTTCCTCACTATGCAATTCCTCATGTTGGGATTGGCAGTATTGACCATTTTCTCTATTCCTCATCCATCGCCTGAAGTTATCGCTGCTATGGGTACTGAGGTGAAGCTCTTTACAGGTGTATTGATTGCCTTCATCATTATGGCGTTTGCCAGCGCTACTCACGACATCGCAGCTGATGGATTCTATATGTTGGCACTCACCTCTGGCGTTCAAGCTGAGATGATTGGCTGGCGTAGCGTATTCTACCGTCTCAGCAACGTATTCTGCAACTCTGCACTCATCGCCATCCCTGGTATCATCTACGATTGGACTATCAAGCAAGGCGAGGCTAATATGCCTATGGCATGGCAAGTAACCATGGTTATCACCGCCGTTATCTTTGCTATCATGGCTGTATGGCACATGTTCTTCACGCCACGTCCAGACACCGACAAACCTAATGCTGAGACCACAGCCAAAGATATCGTTACTGGTTTTGGTAAAGCCTTCGCTACCTATTTCACCAAACCTGCTCTTTGGGTGGCTATTGCATTCATGCTCCTCTATCGTTTGCCAGAAGGCTTCCTCATGAAGATGATTTATCCATTCTTGCTCGGTGCACGCGATACTGGAGGTTTGGGTATGACTATGCAAGAGTTGGGCGTTGTATATGGCGCTATCGGTGTGATTTTCTTGCTATTAGGCGGAATCTTGGGTGGTTATTATATCTCTAAAGTTGGCTTGAAGAAGGCCTTCTGGTGGATGGCTCTCGCCATGACCCTTCCATGCTTGAGCTTTGTTTACCTCAGTATGTTCTTGCCTACCAACATGGTATATATCGCTATCGCTATTGCAATTGAGCAATTCGGCTATGGCTTCGGCTTCACCGCTTATATGATGTATATGATGTTCTTCTCAGAAGGAGAGTTCAAGACTTCACACTATGCTATCTGCACCAGTTTCATGGCGCTTAGTATGATTCTCCCTGGTTTGGTAGCTGGTTATATCCAAGAAGCTATTGGCTATCAACACTTCTTCTGGATGGTGATTGCATGCAGTATTGCTACCTTCACGGTAACTTTCCTTGCACGCCGCATTGTAGATGCAAACTACGGTAAAAAATAATTTATATAATGCAAATTAAACGTATCATACCGAACTCACTGACCTGCGCAAATCTTTTGTGCGGGTCAGTGGCGGTATTTATGGCAACGCAAAATGCGTTCCTTATCGCCTTTGCACTTATTCTTGCAGGGGCTCTTTTTGACTTTTGTGACGGTGCTTCTGCTCGATTGCTCAAAGCCCCATCTCCAATTGGTGTAGAACTTGATTCGTTGGCCGACGTTATTACCTTCGGTTTAGCACCAGCAATGATGCTGATGTGCTACCTTAAACCCATCATTGGTTGGTGGAGTCTGATTGCTCTGCTCATGGCGGCATTCTCAGCATTACGATTGGCTAAGTTTAATGTTGACACACGCCAAACCACCTCATTCATCGGTTTGGCAACACCACCAAATGCCATATTCTGGGCATCAATCACCTGTATGCCGTATGCATTCACTGCTACTCCATGGTTACCTTGGACGCTATTGGTACTTAGTTTGGTAAGTTGTTACCTGCTCGTTAGCGAGATTCCTTTCTTCGGAATGAAATTCAAGAATCTCACGTGGCACGATAATTGGCAAGTATATATATTCCTTATTGGTTGCATCATTATCATTGCTTTCAGTGTAATACGAGCATACGTATTGCAACATTTAAAGTTGGCAGTCTTTGCAGGCGCAGCATGTATCTTGTGGTACATACTATATAATTTTATCACACTTCTAACCCGCAGATGAGCTTACCTAGACCATACATATGCCTTATTGCTTGTATCTGCGTTGTTCTTGCACATGCAGAGCAGTTGCCCAATGGCTACTACGATGCTATTCAAGGTAAACAAGATTCTGTGCTCAAAGCCACTCTACATCAAATCATCAAAGATGGCGAACGTCTGCAATATGGTACCAACACCTACCATAGTGGCTATCATAATCCCGATTTAGCAGGACAGCTCAAAGCCTATGGTACATGGTATGGGTTCCAGCACACAGACCAACTCAGCAATGGATGTGTATGGGATATGTATTCTACCACCAAGCGTTACTTCCCCATAAAAGATGGTAGCGCAGCAGGTATGGATATTGAGCATAGCCTGCCTAAATCATGGTGGGGCGGCATAGAAAATGATGCTTATAAGGATTTGTATCTGCTCAATCCTGCAGATCGTGTCGCAAATAATAACAAATCCAACTACCCTCCTGGCATACTCAGTGACTCGAATAAAGTCAACAATGGTACTTTCTTTATGGGCAAGGATACTCAGTGGAAAGACTATGCTTTTTCAATCATTGATGAATATAAAGGCGATTTTGCCCGTGCTTATTTCTATGTAGCGACTGCCTACCATGATATAAAGTGGGATGCGTCATACTCCAAATATGTCACCAACACTTCCTACCTAACGTTCACACCATACCTAATTGAGGTATTGTTGCAATGGCATCGCATTGACCCTGTTAGCGAAAAAGAAATCAATCGACTAAATGCCATATCAACTATCCAACACAACCGCAACCCATTCATCGAATATCCCGAATTAGTAGAATATATTTGGGGTAATAAGAAAGGAACAATTGTCAACCT
Source organism: Paludibacteraceae bacterium (assembly GCA_045601825.1). Taxonomy (GTDB): domain Bacteria; phylum Bacteroidota; class Bacteroidia; order Bacteroidales; family Paludibacteraceae; genus Colicola. The sequence goes on from JAZSAI010000004.1 coordinate 78,847, forward strand.
AGAAGATTTAACTCTCACCACATCAGAGAATTATGAAATCCCTGTTGACACTATCAATCCTATGGCTTACCTCGCGACAGAGATCACAGATACTTCGTTCATTGCCCATTGGAAAGACCAAGCGCGTGATTCGTATCAATTAGATGTATTCACTATTCAAGAGTCTGGACAGAATGATACACTCGTTGCTATGCCTGGATTCAAGAACGACATCATCAAAGACCATAAGCAAATCCATTGGCAATTAGAAGATGGTTCAGACGCGCCTTACACACTCATGGACGGCAGTTATGCAGTATGTTCGTCCACGCAAGAGAAGAAGCGTTTAATACGATTCAACAATTTTGGCACGGCGCCTACTAATACATTTTTGACCGTCAAATGTTGTGTGTACAAAGGTGATCAAACAGCCGACCTACTTGTACGTGGTAAAAACGATGAAGTGCTCTATACCCAACCACTCAGTTTGGACGAGGAATATTACACATTCGCTATTCCCGAAGGAACAACCACCATCTCTCTCATTCAAAAGGAGATTGGCACCAAGTCTAAGGGCTTCCACCGTATTTCATTCCAACAAGCTTATCTCTACACAGGTGATTATCAATGCAATGAAGTGCATATTGATGGCTCGCCTTTCATATTATCAACCACATCATATAGTATCCAGCATAATCAACCAATAGGTACTACTATCTATTATCGCGTTACACCAGAAGGATTACGAACTTCCAATACTATCGCAGTTACGCAACAAACCGCTACTGCATTACCCAACATCATTACTCCAGATAACGAAGCAAAGAAGCTCCTTCATAACGGGCAGTTAATCATCTTATTAGGAAATAAGAAATACAACGTTCTTGGACAAGTGTATGACAAATAAGACCTACACAAATATATTGCCGTTCCTTATCCCTACTTTGATTTTAGCCCTCTGTATTACATTATTGTTGGCTATTATTCCTAAGGGAGAATTACATTTATTGCTATGCCAACCGCATACGCCATTTCTTGACACAACAGTGCCTATCTTCTCCGATTTGGTGGATTGGTTGCCTTATCTGGTTGTTGTACTATTACTATTTTACCGTGCGGGCTGGGCGACCTTCTTAGCAAGTAATCTATTGCTTTCTACCCTCATCGTGCAACCCATTAAGCACCTCATCAATGCCCCACGTCCACTCACTTGGTTTGCTGAGAATATGCCAGATATTATTTTGCCGCTAGTAGAAGGGGTGAAGATGAATCTTTGGCTATCCTTCCCATCGGGACATACAACCACTTTCTTTGTGCTATTTTTTAGCATAAGTATTATTCTTTGTGCTGAAAACATCAGAGGGAAAAATATCCTATCTCTCCTTTGCTTCCTTTTAGCCACATTTGGTGCTTACACCCGCATTTACCTCTCCCAACACTTTGCGTTGGATGTATTTGCGGGAATTTTGATTGCAAGTTTCACTACTATCTTGTTGTACTATTTCCTCGTTCTGAAGACCAAAAACACTCGTTTTTGGGAATGGAATCTGCAAAAATTGAGAAAATAACACAAAAGAACGTATTTTTTCAAAAAATATTTGGTCATATGCGGGCTACACCCTCGCATTTAGCGACACTATTGTACCTTCGGACGCCGCCTGTTGGAAATTCTTACCTCGCTATGCTCGAACGAATTTTTCCAACATTCCCCCGAAGTTACGGTCGCAAAATGCAGCCCATGCCCTCATTTTTGCTCCAAAATACACTTTTTTTCAAAAAAAATGCATTTTTTTGCAAAAATATTTGGTCATGTCCATTTTTTGTTGTACCTTTGCACTCGCTTTCGGACAGGAAGTAACTCAAATAAAATTGAGGGCGTTTAGCTCAGCTGGTTTAGAGCATCTGCCTTACAAGCAGAGGGTCGGCGGTTCGAATCCGTCAACGCCCACAAACAAACTGAAAGGACATCATGATGTCCTTTTTTTTGTTGCTAATAACAGACAATAGTTTACTAATTTGGATGTTGTAAGCGACAAAAAGGATAGGCTGCAAGCCTTTCAGTATGTTTGTGCTTTAATCCCCCGAAGGGTATAGGTATTGGGAGCGAAGCGAGACCAATCCGTCAACGCCCACAAAGGATTGGTTAACAAAATGTTAGCCAATCTTTTTTTATTTACATCTGACTATTCTCCGACTCAGATTAATTTATCCGCAGCGTAGAGACCTCTTTATACGAATTTCCTTTGTCCCCTATCGAAGAGGACAAAGGAAATTTCAGTTGCTAATCCGCTTGCTTTTGTCACGGCAAAGCCGAGAACAAAAGCGAATAATCGTTCAAGCGAAGCGAGATAAGAAGAATGTTCTATACTTACAAATTTTGCTGAACGCTGAAAGCGTTTGGCAAAATTTTATAAATCCTTAACGAGACGGACACTGTGTCCGTAGTCGCGACGGCTGCCGCCCATGTACGCTTCGTCCGAGTAGAAGAAGAGGTAGTACGCGCCGATGCTATTGCTCTCTGTGGCAGACCAATAGGTGCTGTAGTCCTGCACATTGTCCACACTGGAGCCGTAGCGGTCGCCCGAAGCAGGCAGGAAGACAGCGCCAGCAGATTCGAGTTTTGACCACTGGTCGGCTGTGAAGGTCTGGTATGCTGCGTAATACTCTACACCATAACTACTATGGAAACCCGACTTAAACGTCACACCTGCGGGACAGGTCCAATTATCTGGCAAGAAAATCAAACCATTCAGACCATTGACCTGAGCAACACCCTTGAGAGAACTTGCGTTTGGACGATTGTTTAACAGATATTCCCACTCATTGGAGGTCAAGGTACGCCATGTATTAGGAGCATCACTGCCGATTTGATTCGTACCCCAATCTACAAATGAACCATAATAATCATCATAATCAGTAGATGTACTTACACCAAAAGTAGTAGCATTCGTACTCCAACCGAACAAATCAACCTTATCTGCCAAAGCAGTACCTTCTTTACTATCGCCATATTTTGGGTCAGAAGACACATCACCACCTGTCACATTATTCGTACCGATGTAATCCCACTGATGCTCAGCAAAAGACCATGTATTAGTAGATTGCGTGTATTGCAAATTACCCTTCGAGAAGGTCACTTGCTTATCTGCGGAGACAGAGAATGTACCTATGCCTGGAGTACCATCATAAGAAGGCGCTACCATACTAATACTATCTACCTTGATGACTTTGCCATCACTACAATAAATATAAAACTGTGCAGAAGCACTAATCGTCATCATTAAGGCGATGACTGCCATAAAAAACTTTTTCATATTGTTTAATATTTTAATAAGTTACCTAACACATCGTACCAAACTTGTTTACCATCAGGCATCGTGGTACGGATAAATAATTTACCGTTGAATAGGACTTTGTCCGTCATGGCTTTGTCCAAAGACGATACTTCTTCCAAATCGGTAGTAATATCACCTTCCTCCACCATGGCAAAAGTAATACTACGCACACCTGTCAAATCTGCCTCAGGCACACTCACAGCAAGACTCCCCTTGCTGGATAACACACTAAAGTCTGTCACTGATGTGTAGTCCAATTGCACCACTTGCTCTGTGCCATCTGCCATTTGCACCACCATAGCGGGGACAAGTTCGGCATCCTGAGCAAGAATTGGTACACTCATACTACATAAGAATAGACTTAGCAGAAATAAGAATAACTTTTTCATTGTTCTGTTGTTTTTAATTGGTTAATATTTTGTATTCTATTTATATTGAGACATAGGTACACAAAAAACGTGAGCCAACTGCTATTGGTTCCTTCGGGTCTCGACTCCCACTTCATCCAATATATGCAGAAAGCCCACGTATAAACGTGAGCGTTTCGCATTATTCTCGGAATGAAGTTTCAAATTGTCGAGAGATGAAAGGAATCCTCAAATAAAGCAAACGCTTATAATAATATGTCTGCAAACTTTTGGTTTGCGGTGCAAAGGTAGTGAATTATTTTGGATTGAGCAAGAAAAAAAATGTTTTTTTGCTGTTTTAAAGTCATAGAGTGCCCGAATATGATTCGGGGCTAATAGACAAAGAGGGCGCGGAGCGGCTGAAGAGGCGGAAGTACCGGATATACCGGAGTGACCGGAAGGGAACAGAGAAAAAAGAGAAGAGCAGAAGGGAACAGGTGGCAAGCTGGCAAGGCGGCAATAAAAAAGTGCTAGAAAATTTGGAAATATGAGAAAAATTTTGTACCTTTGCAGCATATTGGAGCCAAGAATCAAGATAGATTAGAATTTGTAACTTACTTAACATTAATTAACTATGATTGTACATGTAGCATCGTTTTTAGAAAGCATCGGTGGGAGCATCGATGCCGAACATTGGTTGCGCCCTATCCCTGGTCGAACCGGGTACGCTGCGTATTGCAGAAAACCACAATACACCAAAAAACAGAAAGAAGAAATGGCCGAACACCCAACAGCGAAGGCGTTTTCATCCTTATGCAAAGAGGCTTCGGCTATCATGCGTGATCCAGCACTAAAAGCAGAATGGACAGCCAAACATCTTGCCGCTAAACGAGAAGCCAGCAAACATCAACGCATGCCACAAGCAAATGGCAAGCCAGCAGTACCCGAAAGATTGTGGGATTATATTCGACACGAATTGAGTAAGCAGAAATAAACATCAAGCAATGTGCCCTGATTCTCTCGGTGATCTTACGGCAAAGATACGGCGAAGTCCCTATGAAGTTCCTATGAGGTTCCTATGAAGTTCCTATGAAGGTAGGTGGCAAGTAAGAGGCAAGTAAGGGGGATATTAAGAGTTAAGAGTTGAGAGTTAAGAGTTGAGATAAGAGTTATTTTAGGTTTATTTAGGTTATGATTACATTTATCATTTCACTCATTGCCCTTGTGGTTGGATTCGTTCTCTACGGAACATTCGTGGAGCGTGTGTTTGGTATTAACGAAAAAGCACAGACGCCTGCCGTCACCAAGGCAGATGGTGTGGACTTTGTTCCGATGAAACCGTGGAGAATCTTCCTTGTACAATTCCTCAACATCGCAGGATTGGGGCCAATCTTCGGAGCCATCATGGGTATCTTCTATGGTCCTTCCGCCTTTTTGTGGATTGTGCTGGGTACGATATTTGCAGGTGGTGTACACGACTACCTCAGTGGAATGATCTCGCTTCGCAAAGGCGGCGCATCGCTGCCTGAAGTGGTGGGCACGGAACTGGGCAAGGGCGTGCAGATTTTTATGCGACTGCTCTCTATTGTGTTGCTCGTATTGCTGACTACTACATTCTTGTCGGGTCCTGCTACCTTGTTGCAGGGATTGGCTGGACTAGGCACGATGACCTTCCAAGGACATTTGATCCCAATTGTGTGGGTATTGATTATCTTCGGCTATTATACATTGGCTACGGTGTTACCTGTAGATAAACTCATCGGTCGGTTCTACCCTATCTTCGGTGGCGTTTTGCTGTTTATGGGAATCGGCATTATGGTGGTGATGTTGGGTTGGCATAGCGCAGAAATGCCCGAACTCACCGATGGTTTGCACAACCGTCAGACCAATGGTTTGCCTCTCTTCCCGATGATGTTTGTCAGTATTGCTTGTGGTGCTATTTCGGGATTTCATGGCACACAATCGCCGCTGATGGCACGCTGCGTGACCAACGAACGTCAAGGGCGTTGGATATTCTACGGCGCCATGGTAGCAGAGGGAATCTTGGCCTTGATTTGGGCAGCCGCAGCAGGGACGATGTTTGCAGACCCAGAGGCAGGTTTGTACGGAATAGACGGGCTGCAGGCCTTCGCCGCAGCGCATCCAGGCGAGAATATCGCTGCTTTGGTAGTGGACAAGGTATCTCGTTCGTGGCTTGGCGCAGTAGGCGGAGTGTTGGCGATTATTGGTGTGATTGCTGCGCCTATTACTTCGGGCGATACGGCATTGCGTTCGGCTCGACTGATTGTGGCAGACTTTATGCACCTGAGCCAACGTCCCATCCGCAACCGATTGATTATTGCTATTCCGCTGTTCTTGTGTGTATTTGGGATGGTTTTCGTCGATTTCAACGTCGTTTGGCGCTATTTTGCATGGACCAATCAGACATTGGCGGTCTTCACCCTGTGGGCAGGAACGGTGTTCCTCTATAAGAACTCACGCACGATTAAGAAATACCCATACACCTACCTTATCGCGTTGATTCCTGCGCTGTTTATGACGATGGTGAGTGTCAGTTATATCTTTATTGCGCCAGAGGGCTTCCATTTCGCAAAGATTGGGCTGAGTTGGGTGGCGTACTTGGTGGCAGGTGTTACTACGGTGGCATTGCTTGGAGGGTTTGCCTATTGGACGAAGAAAACAAATTTTAAGACAATTAACGTCAATTAAGACGACAATTATTGTCAATTTATGGAATATTTGTTTGTGCTCAAAAGAATGCAGAATACTGCATTGGTGAGCAAAACAAAAGTTTTGAATTAAGAATTTTGAATTAAGAACTATGATACAATCTGCTTCTTTTGTGATTTCTAGTCCTGATGTGATGCAATGTCCTCAGACGACTATTCCTGAATATGCTTTCATTGGTCGAAGCAATGTGGGTAAGTCCTCGCTTATCAATATGCTTACGCATAACCCAAAACTAGCGAAGACCAGTCAGAAACCGGGTAAGACATTGCTGATTAATCACTTTATCATCAATGCAGGCACCGATCAGCATTGGCACTTGGTGGATCTTCCCGGCTATGGTTTTGCACAAGCAGGTAAGAAGCAACGCGCTAAACTCAAGATGATGATCGAGCGTTATTGCCTTTTGCGTCAAGCATTGGTTAGTTTGTTTGTGTTGGTGGACTGCCGCCACGAACCACAGCAGATAGACTTAGAGTTTATGGAGTGGCTAGGCGAGAACGAGATACCTTTTGCGATTGTCTTTACCAAAGCAGATAAACTCAGCAAAAGCAAGTTGGCTATCAATGTGGACAATTACAAACAGAAGTTGCTGGAGACTTGGGCAGAACTGCCACCTATCTTTGTCACTTCCGCCGAGAAAAGTATCGGTGAATCCGAGCTAATTGCCTATATCGAAGGCATTAACCGCGATATTACCAATCGTAATTAGACCGCTGCGCTGTTAGACGCTAGACCACTTTGTTGTTAGATCGCTTCGCTGTTAGATATTGAATGAATTTTGATATATTACATACGGATGATATACGCGTGGAGCATTGCGATGGTTCACGCCGCGGCGTACAGCGTGTGCTGGACGCTTGCCGTGAAGAACGCCGCCCATATTTGGTAACCACGCCTTTAACCTCTAAACTTTCACCTTTAACCTCCATCCTCGTCCCCATCACCATGCTCGAAGAGGAGGTATATAAGGCAGAGATCTGTACCTATTTGGCTCGTAAGACGGGGGCACACCTTATATTACTACGCGCGAACGACTACGGCAGCAAAGCCAAACGGAACACTCAACGCATCATCACGCATATCCAAACCATTGCAGAACGCACAGGCGAGACTATCACCTACGAAGAGCGTGTCGCCAAAGGCGATAGTTTCCATATCCATAAGGAACTTCACCAAATAGCCTCATCGCCTGATAGCCCTATCGCTTTGACTCTCCTCACTGCTAGCCGCGAATATGGTTTGGATGATTGGTTGTTTGGTCCACCTGAGCAATATGTCATCTGCCATAGCCCCGTGCCCGTGATGTTGGTTAATCCAAGAGCGGATTTGTTCTCGCTCTGTGATTAAATCTAATCTTACGCCATAAAAAAGAATCGCCCAATTGAGCGATTCTTTTTCTTATATCAGTATCAAGCAATTACTTGCTCAATGCCAACGCTACGTTCACAGCGCAAGCTACGGTGCAACCTACCATAGGGTTGTTACCAATACCGAGGAAGCCCATCATCTCAACGTGTGCAGGTACTGAAGAAGAACCAGCAAATTGAGCATCAGAGTGCATACGACCCAACGTATCGGTCATACCATAAGAAGCAGGACCTGCAGCCATGTTATCTGGGTGCAAGGTACGACCTGTACCACCACCAGATGCTACAGAGAAGTATGGTTTGCCTTTCAATACGCGCTCTTTCTTATAGGTACCAGCTACTGGGTGTTGGAAACGAGTTGGGTTGGTAGAGTTACCTGTGATTGAAACATCTACGTTCTCGTGCCACATGATAGCCACACCTTCGCGTACATCGTCAGCACCATAGCAGTTTACCTTAGCACGTGGACCATTGCTATAAGGTTTTTGACGAACCACCTTCAATTCGCCAGTAGCGTAGTCGAACTCTGTTTGTACATAGGTGAAACCGTTGATACGGCTGATGATCATAGCAGCGTCTTTGCCAAGACCGTTGAGGATAATACGAAGTGGTTTTTGGCGAACCTTGTTAGCCATCTCTGCAATCTTGATAGCACCCTCAGCAGCAGCGAAAGACTCGTGACCTGCCAAGAAAGCAAAGCACTCGGTCTCCTCGCGGAGCAGACGTGCTGCCAAGTTACCGTGACCAATACCTACAAGGCGGTCATCAGCTACAGAACCTGGGATACAGAATGCTTGCAAACCGATACCGATTGCTTCAGCAGCATCAGCAGCGTTCTTGCAACCCTTCTTAATAGCGATAGCAGAACCTACAACGTAAGCCCACTTAGCGTTCTCGAAGCAAATCATTTGGGTCTCCTCGCAAGTCATGTAAGGATCCAAACCGTATTGCTCGCAAATTTGATTCGCCTCTTCGATAGAAGCAATACCATGTGCGTTAAGCGCAGCGAGAACTTGTGCCTCGCGGCGGTTTTGTGATTCAAATTGAACTGGACGTATCATAATTTTGCTCCTTTCTGATTACTCATGACGTGGGTCAATAAATTTAACTGCACCTTGCTCTGCGGTGGTACGACCGTAGGTACCAGTAACTTTCTTCAGGGCCTCGTCTGCTGGTACGCCTTTCTTAATAGCGTCCATGAACTTACCCATGTGAACGAACTCGTAACCGCAAGTCTCGTTGTCTGCATCGAGGTATTGTTTGGTGATATAACCCTCGGTCAATTGGAGGTAACGAGCACCTTTTGCCTTGGTAGAGAAGAGTGTACCTGTTTGAGATACAAGACCCTTACCCAAGTCTTCCAAACCAGCGCCGATAGCCAAACCGCCCTCAGAGAAAGCAGATTGTGTACGGCCGTAAACGATTTGGAGGAACAACTCGCGCATAGCAGTATTGATAGCATCGCATACGAGGTCGGTATTGAGTGCCTCAAGGATAGTCTTACCTACGAGGATCTCGCTTGCCATAGCAGCAGAGTGAGTCATACCAGAGCAACCGATGGTCTCCACCAATGCCTCTTCGATGATACCGTTCTTTACATTCAAACTAAGTTTGCACGCACCTTGTTGTGGAGCGCACCAACCGATACCGTGAGTCATACCAGAGATGTCAGCGATCTCTTTGGCTTTCACCCACTTACCCTCTTCTGGGATTGGAGCTGGACCATGGTTAGGTCCTTTAGCTACTTGGCACATTTCCTGTACCTCTTTGCTGTAAATCATGTTTAGTTGATAATTAATAGTTAATAATTAATATTTCCGTTTGGCTGCAATCAGCCACAATACTCCATAATCGGGTGCAAAGGTATGAAAAAGTTTGCAGATATGCAAGTATTCGCGCAAAAAAACGCTTTTTTTAGCACGTGCACCACACTACGCGTACGCCTACGCAATAGAGCACAATGAGTGCAACTGCTATACCCAATAGGAGTGCAGCGATAGCGATTGCCCATTTGCCGCCTTTGGTGAGTTTCTTGATTTTGGCATGTGGGTCAGCGAGTTTGAGCACTGGGAATTGTGCTTGTTCGGTGAGCGTATTGCCAAATAGTACACTAATAATCGCATCAGCATTGATTGCCCAGCCATTGGCGTTGAGCAACGGAGCCAGATTACGTTTGCGCAGTTTCATCCATGCCAAAAGCATTGATGGACCGCTGACAACTATCAATATTGCTGGTACGATCAACAACGCCCATGCATGCATCTCTTTTACTTCGGAGAGTAAACTGGTCAAGAAGGTACCCAAGGCGCCAATCGCCATACCAATAGCAGCAAAGATACCTGCAAACTTGGCAATATCGAATGGTTGTGCTGGTGCCGCAGCAGGTGCAGCACCTCCTGCGATTGGTGTAGTTTGCAGCTTGGTAGTCATATCAGCAAATGCTTTTTTCTCCTTCTCAGCAGCCGATTTGTTAATCAGTCCACTCACCCACTCTCCAAGCTTGCGGTAAGGACTCCAGAAGGCTTGTCCGATAGAGATTGGGTTGTCGATAATCTTAATCACTTCAGCCTCCCAATCACGTCCTTGGCGGTCATAGAAAAGGGCATTTTTACCTACTTTGAGGTTGCGGATATCTCCTATGGTCATCGCGGCTACGATTTGCATTTTTTGTCCGCTAGTATGGTGCGTACATTGACAATAAATGAGGAACATACCACTCTCTGGTGCTTGGGTATTGTGCTTTGCGATGTCCTCTACGCGCAAGCATAGATTGCACGCGCGCTGGTCAATGATGAGTGTTCCTGCTTGGAAAATAGCCCATGGCGTTTCGTTGTCAGCACCTCTGCCAAGGAGTGCTTTTCCGCGCTTGGCGTAGAAGTCTTGGAAGGAAATAAAATTGCGTAAGAGTGTGCAGAAATCGCGGCTCAAAAGTAGTAACTTTTCGAGGGGTTTATACACCGTTTGCGCTGCAGTAAGAGCCGCAGCGTTAGCAGCCTCTACAGCCGACTTAGTCGCTTCATAATCAGCAATTTGCTTACCCATCTCCATCCATTTATTTTCCGTCATTCCCGGTGCTACTGCATCTGCAGGAAGGGTAGCCAAACCGAGGGTCTGCAAACGCGCTGTAGCGAAGTAGTTGGCATAGGATTCTTGGCATGCTTTGTAAGCAGCCATCACCTCCGCGTTGTATGGTGCCTCGGGGAGCGGTTGCGCTTCGATTTTCACTGCCGCAATGGCATTTTTCACCGCTGCGAGAGATACCTTTCCGTCTTCTGCGAGTGGTGTTGCAATAGCTAGGATAGCTTCATCAGCGATGTCGGTAAGGAGCAGTGCGTCGCTCGCATTGAAAAGCACCTGTGGATCGTGCAGCATTTGGCACAGCCATTGTGCTGTGGCAATCACGTCTGCTACGTGGATTTTTTTATCGCCATTGGCATCCATTAGTTGCAGACTCTCATCTGCGATCTCAAGCCCTGATGTAGGGCAAGCCAGTACTGTCCAAAGTTTCTCATCCAACTCAGCAAGGTGCTGAATGTCTTTACCATTTTTTATTATAACTCGAGTACTTCCGCCAATATTGGCATATGTCCATGTGTGTTTCATTGAATTTTGAATTATAAATTGTGAATGATGAATTAGCCCGCAAAGATACAAAAAAATTACAACATACGCAAATATTAAGTAAAATTAAGAAACGAAAAAATAAAAGAAGAGCGTTTGATCCGTTCATAAAATACGCACAAAACATAAATAATCACTAACTAATAACTAATTAATCACTAACTAACGACTAACTATTTGTAAGACGGATATTGGGTAAGGGACGCTGCGCTATGGGACGGCGTATCGCCTATGGGATATTGGACGTAATTCAAAAGATAAAATCTATTATATTTTCAAAAAAATGCTCGTAAATTTGCGTATATGCATTTTTTGTAGTACCTTTGTAGGCTTTTTGTGCGTTAGTGCGCGCGTGCGTGGAGAACAAAAGGATAAATGAAGAATAAATGGTACATATTGATGGTCGGAATGATGCTGTTGGTAACTCCAATAGTAGCACAAGATTCCCTATCAACTATCCCCCTTGAAGAGAAGGAGGATAGTTTGGCCATTGTTCCTCCGTTATCACAAGACACAGTAACAAGTAGTGACTCCATACCCAAACAGAAATCAACCACCATTGATGCCCGAATAGAATATACCTCAACCGATTCGATGGTAATCATGGGCAATGGCATAGCGCATATGTACGGAAGCGGAGATTTGAAATACAAGACAATGGGGTTGACGGCAGAATACATCCGCGTGAGTATGGATAGCAGTACGATTTTTGCGAAAGGCGTGCTAGATACAATAGAGAATGAATGGGAAGGCAAGCCCGTATTCTCGGAAGGAAACGATAGTTATGAGACCGATGAAATAACCTATAACCTAAAAACCCAAAAGGGTTTTATTCGTAATGCGATTACCGAACAAGGCGAAGGCTATATCGTGGCTGATAAAACAAAGAAGGTTGGCGGAGAGATGCTAATGATGGCCGGCGGCAAATACACCACTTGCGACCAACATGATCATCCACACTTTTACCTAAAAATGACGAAAGCAAAAGTTAAGCCAGGTGATTTTATCGCTACAGGTCCTGCATATTTGGTGGTGGGTGATGTGCCTTTGCCATTGGCTATCCCATTTGGATTCTTCCCATTCACAAATCAATACTCGAGTGGTCTAATCATGCCAAATTTTGGAGATGATTACACCCGAGGATTATATTTGTCTGGTCTCGGATACTATTTTGCCATCAATGATTACATGGATTTAGAATTGACAGGTGATATATACACGCGAGGCACATGGGCTATTCGCGCTCAAAGTAGGTACCTAAAACGATATAAATTTAATGGTAGCATTAGTGTGAATTATAGATGGGACGTTACTGGAGAGAAAGACATGCCCAATTATAATGTCGCCAAAAACCTCAGTGTACAATGGACGCATTCTCAAGATGCGAAGGCAAATCCATACAACAATTTCTCGGCAAGTGTCAATTTCAAGACAAGCGGTTACAACCGCAGCAACATCAATAGTTACTATAATGTACAAGCCAATGCAGAAAATACCACAAGTAGTAGTATCAGCTATACACAACGTTTCCCTGATAGCCCATGGAATATTGGGCTAAGCATGAACCTTACTCAACGTACAAAAGACTCCACACTCAATGTTACTTTACCAAGTTTAACTGTTAACATGAGTCGTATTTACCCTTTCAAACTCAAGCAGCGCATTGGAAAAGAAAAATGGTATGAGAAGATTAGTTTGCAGTATAATGGTAGTTTCACCAACTCCATCACATGTAAGGAGGACTATTTCTTCAAGTCGAACTTTGTGAAAGATTGGGACAACCGATTGAAGCACACATTGAGTTCATCGGCATCGTTCATGGCATTCAAGTACTTGAGTATCACACCTAGCATCAACTTCACAGACCGCATGTTCTTCTCGCGTGTGGATCAGAGTTGGAACGAAGAACTCAACCAAGTGCAGAAAGATACCGTCATGGGCTTCTACAACGTCTATGACTTCAATGCCAGTATCAGCATGTCCACCAAGTTATACGGATTCTACATTCCATTCCGCAAATGGTTTGGCGACAAGGTGGACCGTTTCCGCCATGTGATGACACCATCTGTAAGCTTTAGCTATCACCCCGACTTCGGCAAAGATTACTGGGCAAAACGCTATGGTGGTTTCCACGGCAGTTATGACCGATTGATTACAACTCGCGATGCAGCAGGCAATATCGTGCCAAAACTGGATGAGAATGGCTTACCCATTTATGAAGTAGTACACTATTCCCGTTTCAAAGAGGCACCTAGTCGCGGTGCAGCCGCCACACTAGGTTTCTCATTAGGAAACAACTTGGAGATGAAATTGCGCAATGACAAAGATACCACAGGCAAAGAGCCATATAAGGTGTATAGTATCATTGATAACCTGAGCATTAGTGGCGGATATAACTTTATCGCCGACTCTATGAACTGGCAGAACTTCTCGGTAAATTTGCGTATCAAGATTCCCAAAGTGAACTACACCATCAACCTCAGCGGACAGTTCGACCCATATATGTACACCACTACTGCCAGCGGACAGCACGTGCGCTGCAATGAGCTATATTGGAATCACGGTCGCTTTCCACACTTCTTGGGAACAAGCACCAGTTTTAGCTACACATTCAATAACGATGTGGTGAAGCGATGGTTCAATCGTGATGACAAAAAAAATGAAGAGCCTGCGGAAGAGGAGGCATTAGCCGAACCTACGATTGACCCATTGACAGGAGAAATCATTGAACCAGAAAAGCCTGCTGAGAAAAAACCAAAGAAGAAAGATGAAGTAACCGATGATGGTTATCTGTTTGCAAAGATTCCATGGAGTTTGAGTGTGTCATATAACTTGCGTTATGGCGCGATGGGCTCAGAATGGGATGAGAAACGCAATTACCCCAAGATGGGATTTAAGCACAACTTGAGTTTCTCTGCATCAATCGGCTTAGGTAGCGGTTGGAAAGCAAGCACCTCGCTCAGTTACGACGTGAATGCCAAGAAGATGTCCTACACCAGCATCAATGTGAGCCGCGATTTGCACTGCTGGAGCATGAGTGCCAGTTTTGTGCCTTTTGGTCCGTATAAGAGTTATACCTTCCACATCGGTGTAAACGCAAGCATGTTGGCAGACTTGAAGTATGACAAGAGTAGCGCAGATGCCACAGGTAAGCGGATTGATTGGTGGTAGTTTTGTGTTTAGTGAACGCGGCTGAGCCGCTACTGTTTAGAGTTTAGAGTTAAAAAGTTAAGAAAATATGAAAATTGAAGCAAAGAAAGTAGTGACGCTGGAGTACGATTTGTACGTAGATGGCGAAAATGGTAAAGAGGAATTGATGGAAAAAGCTACCGCTGAAGCTCCATTGGTATATTGCCACGGCGAAGGCATGATGTTGCCTGCCTTTGAGCAGCATATGGCTGGTTTGCAAGAGGGTGAAGCATTTGATTTTCGCATTGCTTGCGAGGATGCCTATGGCGAATACGATACCGATGGCGTGATGCAATTGGACAAGAAAATGTTTTACAACGGCGATGGCGAGTTCGATAGTGAACGCGTATATGTAGGTGCTATCGTACCTATGAACACTGCTGACGGGCAAGTGATCAACGCACAGATAGCAGAGATCACCGCTGATAACGTGACCATTGACCTCAACCACCCACTAGCAGGCGAGAACTTGCACTTTGTGGGCAAAGTATTGAATCTTCGCGACGTAACCGAAGGCGAGTTGAAAGCACTGCATCATCGCGGTTGTGGCGGCTGTGGCGGTCATTGCAATGGCGGAGACTGTGGCGGTGATTGCCAAGAAGGAGGCTGCGGAAACTGCAATTGTTAGTCCGTAGATGGCACGAAGAAGTCACGGTAAAGTCTCGGTGATGTTCCGATGAAGTCCCTATGAAGTCCCTATGAAGTCTCTATGGAGGTAGGTGGCAAATAGGTGGCAAACAATAGGCATATAATAGGCAAGTAAGAATTATAAAAAAACAAAAATACTATGGCAAATATTTTAGCGATAGTGGGTCGTCCTAATGTCGGGAAATCGACCCTATTCAACCGCTTGACCAAAACACGTCGAGCAATAGTAAATGATGCAGCAGGCACTACTCGTGACCGTCAGTACGGCAAGAGCGAATGGTGCGGCAAAGAGTTCTCAGTAATCGATACAGGCGGTTGGGTAGTGAACTCTGATGATACGTTTGAGAGCGAAATCAATCGTCAAGTAAATCTTGCTATCAAGGAGGCCGATGTGATTCTCTTAGTGGTGGATGTGAACGCGGGTGTAACGCAATTTGATATGGAGGTGGCTCACCTACTCCGTCAAGCCAAGAAAGAGACTGTGTTGGCAGTGAACAAAGTGGATCAGTTTGACCAACAATATGGTGCGCCAGAGTTCTATAAGCTTGGTTTAGGCGAGCCATATATTTTGTCGGCAGAGAATGGATTAGGTACAGGCGATTTGCTGGATGAGATTTGCAGCCGTTTCAAAGACACCGTAGCCGGCGAAGATTTGGAAGAATTGCCACGTTTTGCTATTGTAGGTCGTCCGAATGCAGGCAAAAGTAGTATCTTGAATGCCTTTATTGGAGAAGAGAGAACGATTGTAACTGACATACCTGGTACCACACGAGATAGCATATACACTAGATACAACAAGTTTGGTAAAGATTTTTATCTCGTTGATACTGCGGGTATTCGCAAGAAAGCCAAAGTGAATGAAGATTTGGAGTATTATTCGGTAGTACGCAGTATTCGTGCGATAGAGAACTCTGACGTGTGTATCTTGATGATTGATGCAACACGCGGTATTGAGTCGCAAGACTTGAATATCTATTCACTGATTCAGAAGAATAAGAAAGGATTGGTGGTGTGTGTCAATAAATGGGATTTGATTGAGAGTAAAACTACTGCTGATATCAAGGGTTATGAGCGTGCAATCCGCGAACGCATAGCTCCATTTACGGATTTCCCCATTATTTTTACATCCGCGTTAACTAAGCAACGTATATTCAAAGTGATGGAAACGGCATTGCACGTGTACGAGAACAAGCAAAAGAAGGTACCTACCGCGCAACTCAATGAGCGATTCTTACCACTCATCGAAAACTATCCACCACCAGCAACCAAAGGTAAATACATCAAGATAAAGTATTGTACGCAATTACCGAACACACAGATACCAACATTTGTATTTTTTGCTAACCTGCCACAATACGTAAAAGAGCCTTATCGCCGTTTCTTGGAAAACAAACTCCGTGAATGGTGGGACTTTAATGGTACTCCTGTGCAGATTTTTGTTCGTGCGAAATAAGTAGAAAAAGACTGCACTTATTAAGAAAACAATCACTTTTGTAATCAAACGCTTGCGCGCGTGCGAGAAATTTTATACTTTTGTAGGCTAAATGAAGATAGTAGGCTTTAGTCAAATAAACGGAGAAACAAAAATGGTGCTAAAATGCGATTCATCGTTATTGGTGAACCGCAAGCCATTTTTTATTCCCGATTGGAGTGGTGACGTACGCATGACACCGTGTGCGGTACTTCGTGTAAGTCGTTTAGGCAAGAATATTGGGGTAAAATTCGCCTCACGCTACTATGATGCCGTGGCTCCAGCCATCAACATTTGTGCCGCAGATGTATTATCCAAAGGAGATAGTGTCAAAGGTTGGGCATTTGATTATTCCTTACCAATGGGGCAATTCGTAGGTTTGTCAGAGTGGCAAGCAGGAAATACCATTATGAGTTTCGATGAAGCGATTCATCGTGTAAGTGAAATTATGACGATTCGTCAAGGTGATTTGATTTTTGTGGACTATGATGTAGCATCGCGTCCGCTGGAAAAAGAAGAAGTGATTGTTGTAAAAAAAGAAGACCAAGAATTGTTGTACTGCAAGATTAAATGAAACATCTAATCATCACAATATGCTGTATGATACTCCCACTCAGTGTCTGTGCGGAGAGGCATAGTTATGCAAATCACTCCGTGCTACGCGAAGGCAATGTGGTGAAAATACGTGTAAGCGAAACAGGTGTTCATTGCATTCCATATGACACACTAAAAGCATGGGGGTTGCGCCCTATGGATGTACGTGTGCTGGGATATGGCGGACAAATGTTGAGTGAGAACTTCACATTAGCCAAATACGATGACCTACCATCGGTAGCTTTTTATATGCACAAGGGTGAAGATGGCATATTCAATAGTGGCGATTACATCTTATTTTATGCGCAAGGCACAATACGATGGGATGCGGTAGACAGAGAGTGGCTTCATACTCAAAACCCATATAGCCACCATGGTTACTATTTTATCAGCGATTCTTCGGGTGAACAACGCATAATGGGTACTAACGAAACAGAATACGATATCACGAATTGCGTAGATGTAGATTGGTACACATATTATGCTGTTCATGAAAAAGATGCGATTAATCTGATTGACCCTACGGGTGTGAACGGAGGAGGTAGAGAATTTTATGGCGAGCAATTGGATACTCAAAAACCTCAGGTTACAATTAGTTTCCCTACCACAAACGTACGTACTGATTTGTTAGGAACCTGTCGCGTGAATATGGCAATCACATCGAATACGAAATCTAGCATCTCTGTGAAATTTAATGGTGCATATACAAATTTAAGTACACAAGGTATAGCTGTATCAGATTTTTATACAAAAGCAGAAGTGACTAGTGGGAAGATTCAAACTAAAGCTACTAGTATAGGGCAGCAAATAATAGAAATCAAATACAACAATGCTGCCTCTGGATCAATAGCCTATCTTAATTACGTTGCAGTAAATATACCATGCCATCTGAAGATGATTCAAAATGGTATGGCAATTAGCAATATCTCATACCAGAATCAAAGTCCTGCTATCCGCTTTCACTTGAGCAATGCTAGTTCTAACACTCAGATTTGGCGCGTGACAGATGGTGTAGATATCTGTCAAATGAAAACTTACTGGGAGAACGATAAATTGGTTTGGGTAGGTGATAATACCAAAGCTGAGAAATATATTGCTATCACACCAACCATGACTGGATGGCATCGCCCTGTGAAAATAGGTAAAGTAGCTAATCAAAATTTACACGCTTTGCAAAATATTGATTATGTGATTATATGCCCCTCCGAGTTCGCTGAGGTGGCTACCAAATTAGCAAAAAAGCACGAAGAAGTAGACGCGCTGACGTGGGCTGTGGTGACAGATCAACAAGTATATAATGAGTTTTCATCTGGTACACCCGATGTGAGTGCCTATAGATGGTTGATGAAGATGTTGTACGATCGAGCAAACAACTCACAAGAACGCCCCAAGCACTTGCTTCTGTTGGGCAACGGAACTTTTGACAATCGCAAGATATACAACAACTCAGGCGAAGCAAAATTGCTAACCTTCCAAGCATATAATTCCATAAAAGAAACAATGGCATATGCCACGGATGATTATTTTGGTTTCATGCAAGATAATGCAGGTCTAGAAGAAGGCAACATCTTCAACGAAGTGCATGCTACTATGGATATCGGCATCGGACGTTTGCCCGCTAAAAACGTGGATGAAGCTAATAATATGGTGGATAAATTATGCAGATATATGGATAACCG
This sequence comes from Paludibacteraceae bacterium, assembly GCA_045601825.1. Taxonomy (GTDB): domain Bacteria; phylum Bacteroidota; class Bacteroidia; order Bacteroidales; family Paludibacteraceae; genus Colicola. Next base: position 97,807 of record JAZSAI010000004.1, read on the forward strand.
CTTGTTGGGAAAATGGAAATCACAAATACTATTTTTAGCCGATGATGGCGACCATGGCTTGCATGTGCAAACAGCTGATCAAGGAGCAGAAATACTGCATAAAGAGAATAAAGCATTTATGGTGAATAAGATATACTTGGATGCACACTCACAGGAGGTAACTGCTGCAGGAGAGAGTTATCCTATCGCTAAGAATCAGTTCGACAATCTCATGAACAATGGCGTATTGTTTATGAATTATTCTGGTCATGGAGGTTTTAATAACATCACTACTGAGTTACTTATGAAGACAGCTGATATCAAGCGTATGAGCAATGTCCATCAAGCATTTTGGTTTCTAGCCACATGTAGTTTCTCACATTGCGATGGTGGAGTTGTATCTGCAGGTGAAGAAGCCATCTTGAATCCTAACGGGGCTGCAATAGGCGTTTTATCTGCATGTAGAACAGTATATGCCACACAAAATACAATCCTTAATCGCCATTTATGCGATACCTTGTTTGGACATACTAGTGCTTATAACTATCATATGACTCTTGGCGAAGCTATTCGTATCGCAAAAAACAAAACAGGTCGTGATACCAACAAAATGCCGTACATCTTGCTTGGTGATCCTGCTCTTCGCTTAAACTATCCATGCGATTACGTTGTAAAAACAACTACACAAATGGATACTATACAAGCATTGAGCAAACAAACCATTCAAGGATATATCCATACCCCCGAAGGAGACACAGCTATCTGGTTTAACGGGAAGTTAGATGTAACCGTATTCGACAAAATGCAAGAAATATCAACAAGAGACAATGATGAAGATGATGAATCAAAGAAAGTAATAATCAACTACAATGACTATCCAAACATTATTTTTGCAGGACAAACAGATGTAGTGGATGGCAAGTTTAAGTTTACTTTTATCGTACCTAAAGATATTCGTTATAACTATGACAACGGACGTATCACCTATTATGCATATGACCCCGAACTTCGAAAAGAGGCAATAGGGTATTTCGAAGATTTTACTATCGGTGGTAGTAGTACAGTAGAAATACAAGATACAATAGGACCAGAGCTGAATATCTATCTAAACAATCCTGCATTCATAGATGGCAGTAAAACATACGAGTATCCGCATTTCTACGCAGAGATATATGATGAGAATGGTATCAATACAATAGGTACGGGCATTGGTCATGATCTATTAATGGTTATTGACAATGATCCGAAACAGACCTATGTACTCAACAACTATTTCACAGCAAGCAATAATAGCTATCAAGAAGGATTAGTTAGCTATAAGATGTCGCAACAGGAAGCAGGTGCACATAGCCTCATTTTCCGCGCATGGGATTTATACAACAATAGTAGTACTACTACGCTCAACTACCACGTGGTAAAAGGATTAGGACCACAAATATACAACATTATCACCTATCCTAATCCTGTTTCACGCACGAATATCCTATATATTGACATTGCACACGACCAACCGAACGAAACAATTGAAACACTGGTGTACCTCTACAACGTGAGTGGGGAGTTAGTGCACATACACAAACAAATTGGAACAGAAACTATCTCTCTAAATATCGGCGAAATCAGCCTTACATCTGGAATATATATATATCAAGTTAATATCAAAACCGCCTCTTCGAAGTATAGTTCGCATGTAGGCAAAATCATTATTAAATAAGCCTATGAAACAATTTTAAAAGTAAATTAAGAACATTATTTAGTAACATAATTTTAAAACAATAAAACATTACAACAATGAAGAAAATCATTTTTTCAATTCTTGCTATTTCTGCTTTTACAGTATCAGCAATCGCAACCAATCCAGTAACCACCTCTATGCCTTCACTCAGCATCGCACCTGACGGTCGTGCTGCAGGTATGGGTGATGTAGGTGTTGCTACCAACGCTGACTTAAACTCACAACACTGGAACCCAGCTAAGTATGCCTTCATGGAGAGCAAAGGTGGTATTACAGCCAACTACACACCATGGTTGACCAAGTTAGTAAGCGACATTGACTTGGCATATCTCGCAGGTTACTACAATTTTGGAGATCGCGGTGGTGCTATCTCTGCTAGTTTCAGTTATTTCTCTATGGGTAAGGTGCAATTAGTAGGTGATCAAGGCGATTTTTTTGCTGAAGCAAGTCCTAATGAATGGTCTATTGACTTGGCGTATTCTCGTAAGTTGCACGAATATGTAAGTATGGCAGTAGCTATGCGATTCTTGTATAGCGATTTGAACAATGGTGTCAATGCTTCTGTCAATAATGCTTCTGAGGAAATGCACCCAGCATGGACTATGGCTGCAGACGTAGCATTGTACTACAAACAACCTATCTCATTACCTATGGGTGATAGTTATTTTGGTTTGGGTCTTAACATCAGCAACTTGGGTGGTAAGATGTCATACGACGAGGGAACAACCCAAAACTTTATCCCTGCTAACTTGCGTTTGGGTGTAAGTTATGAGATTCCATTCGACAACTACAACCGCTTGATGGCTACTGTAGAATGCAATAAGATGTTGGTTCCTACATATCAATCTAAATTTGCTACCGACACAGAGAATCACAAAATGAATCAAGAGGAATACTCTGCTATCTCATCTGTAAATGGCTGGTGGATGTCGTTCTGCGATGCTCCAGGTTATTACGATGATATGAAGAACAAACAAGTTTCTCCTTTGGCAGAAGAATTCCAAGAGGTACAATGGGGTGTAGGTCTCGAGTATAGCTATAACCGTCAGTTCTTTGGTCGTGTTGGTTATAGCCACGAGAACTACTGGAAAGGTAATCGCCGCTATGTAACTGTAGGTGCAGGTTTCCACTTGAGTATCTTCTCACTCGATTTTGCATACTGCATCGCTACTGCTCCATCTAACCCACTTGATCAAACCATGCGCTTCACACTTGGTTTCGACCTCGCAGGTATTAAAGACCTTGTTAACAACCGCAAATAATGCGTATCGGTTTCGGATATGATGTGCACGCTTTTGCCCCCAACCGCGAATTGTGGTTGGGAGGTATTCGTGTGCCTGCTGAGCAAGGACTGCTAGGACATTCCGATGCGGATGTACTGATTCATGCACTGTGCGATGCTCTGCTAGGAGCGGCTGCTATGCGCGATATTGGGTATCATTTTCCACCTGTCAAAGGCAATGAATACGAGAATATCGACTCTAAGATATTACTCCGCAAGGTGATGCATATGCTGCGAGAAGCAGGATACGAATTGGGAAATTGCGATTGCACAATTTGTGCTGAAACACCCAAACTTAACCCACATATCCCTGCTATGACAGCTTGTCTGGCAGAAGTAATGGGAGTGAGCGAAGGACAAATAAGCATCAAAGCTACTACCACCGAGCAACTCGGTTTCGTTGGGCGCAAAGAGGGTATAACTGCACAAGCAGTAGTATTGATAACGGAAAGGTGAAAACTGAAAGATAAAAACTGAAAGGTGAAAGGTAAACTCATCATATTATTCTTATTAGCGAGTGCAGTGAGTTACACTGCATTGGCGCAACAAACCACCATTCGTGAGAAAAGCAAACTAGAGAACGTGAGCGACTCTATCCAAACTAGTGTCACTAGCCGTAGAGATACGTTGCGCATCAACGATAGTATCCTAGTTATTCACACAGTCTGTGCACCTATCTGTTCCTCGCACGTGCGCGTATATAATAAGGAGTGGGAGGAGATTGGTGTGTTGAAAGCACCTTTCCGTTCGATTTTCCCCGAAGCGTATATCGAAGACGGCAAACTACTCTGGCGCAACAACGACACCTTTGACTACACACCACAGTGATGCAACTACCTATCTACTTAATTGGCTACATGGCTGCGGGCAAGACGACTGTTGGTCGCCTTTTGGCAGAACGTTTGGGCTGGCACTTCGTGGATTTAGACGAAGCATTTGCAGAGATTCATGGGCAAACGCCTGCGGATTATATCCGTCAGCATGGTATTGAAGAGTTTCGCAGAAAAGAGAAATATGTGGTAGAAGACCTTGCAGAGTTGCCTATTGAGAAGGTAATCTATGCCACTGGTGGTGGTTATCCGTGTTGGGAAGATAATATGGAATGTCTAGCAGAATTGGGTACTAGCATTTATCTAAAATGGAAACCTAAGCACCTCGCTCAACGCCTGATGCTCACTGACCTAAGCCAACGTCCTGTATTGCAAGGACGCACCGAAGAAGAACTACTGGCTTTTATCACTCCGCAACTCGAAGCACGCGAACCATTCTACATGAAAGCAGATTATGTGATTGAAGCCCCCGTCAGGGATATAGCCGAAGAAGATGACAAAAATATAGCAGAACACTTATGGAAATTAATCTCATACAAGATGAAATAATAGAAGAGTTCAGCAGTTTCGACGACTGGATGGATCGCTATAGTTTGCTTATTGATTATGGCAATGGTTTAGAACCATTCCCAGAAAGCGCAAAGACCGAACAGAACTTGATTGACGGCTGTCAGTCGAAGGTGTGGTTCACTGCCGAAATGCAAGACGGCAGAGTGGTTTATCGAGGCGATTCGGATGCTATCTTGGTGAAAGGTATTGTAGCACTGTTGATTCGTGTATTAAGTGGACATACCCCAAAAGAGATTGTGGATGCAGATTTGTATTTCATCGACGAAATCAACCTCCGCGAACACCTCTCCCCTACACGCAGCAACGGACTCAATGCCATGCTCAAACAAATGCGACTGTTTGCACTCACGTTTAATCAATTTTGAATTAAGAATTATGAATTTTGAATTCAAAAAGATACTATCCCTAGTTGGTTTGCTACTACTTCCATATTGGATATATGCGCAAGAAATAGCGTCAACTGACACCACTAGCAAGCAAACAGCTGAGGTACATGTGATTGCATCGTTTGTCAAGTCGTTTGATCATGGGCTAAAGCTCACTCTGGAAGAAGAGATTCGTAGCATACCTGCTCACCGTTCGCATACCACTATCTCGTTGGCATATACGCCCATTGAGTACCTTTCGCTGAGTGCTGGCTATGTGCTCAAGTTGTATGGTAATCAAGGTTGGGACGACCCCAATAAGTTTCTTCGCCACCGTGTGAATGTGGATGCTACGGGTCAAGTGACACTCGGTCAATGGAAACTATCGTTGCGTGAACGACTAATGTTGGATGCTCGTGCGGATGAGATAGATTTGCGCGAGAAGAACCGAGTGGATTATACCTTGCGTTCACGCCTACAAGCGGCATATGCTATACCCAATCAACCATTGAGTATCGTAGCAAAGATGGAGGTGTTCAATACTTTGAATGCTAAATACTATGGTCAGTATATCAACGAGTTGCGCCCTGAAATAGGTTTGCAATGGAAAGTGGATAAGAAGAACACCCTCAATCTGGCATATCGCTACAACTACGTCTATAGCCGCGAATTGGATGTCTTGGATAGCGGTGCTATTGCTCTCACACATGCGTACACGCACAAGCATGTGGTCTTGCTGACGTACAAGTTTGATTACTAATACAAAAAATGGACACTCTATTAGGTGTCCATTTCTTTTTGGTATGCTATTCGATTATATTTCGCTAATCTTGCCGTCGGCGAATTGCAGTTTGCGTCCTGGATATTGCTCTGGCCATGCATGATTATGGGTTGACATGATGACCGTCATACCTGCTTGGCTGATACTATAGAGCAGCTCCATGATACCTTTGCCTGTCTCTGGGTCAAGGTTTCCCGTAGGTTCATCGGCTAGGATGAGTCCTGGTGCATTGAGCAATGCACGTGCAATCACCACACGTTGTTGTTCACCGCCAGATAGTTGGTAAGGCATCTTATATGCTTTCTCTGCCATTCCTACTTGCGTGAGCACGTCGTAGATATTGTTCTTCATTGCCTGTTTGTCTTTCCATCCAGTGGCTTTGAGCACGAACATGAGGTTGTCCTCCACGTTGCGATCTACTAGGAGTTGGAAATCTTGGAACACCACTCCCACTTTGCGGCGCAGGTATGGTATGTCGCGTCTGCGAAGTTTGAGCAGGTCGTAGTCCAGTGCCGTTGCTTCGGTACCTTCTACGGGTAGTTCGCCATAGATAGTTTTCATGAAGCTCGACTTACCCGAACCTACTCTGCCCAAGAGATAGACCATCTCGCCCGATGCTATTGTCAGGTTGACATCCTTGAGCACAATCTGCTCATCTTGGCAAATCTCTACATCCTTGTATGTGATGAGTTGGCTCATTCTGCGTCCATTTGGTTGATTTTGTTCTCTAGGTCAGCGAGTTGGCTCTTGAGTGTATCAATCTTCTTGCGCATGTCATCCACCAGTTTGTTAGCGGTCTTAGATTTGCCCGTAAAGAAGAGGATATTGTTTTCTGCCGTCTTAATCTCTTGTACGAGGTTTTCGTACATGCGGATTAGTTTCTGACGATCGTTCATTTGATCCATTTTCTTGTTCCAACGCTCTTTAGCTTCCGCGCGTTTTTGAGCATACTGCTCACGCAGTTCTTTGGTTGCCTCACGTTTCGCTTCGAAGAAGGTATCGCAAGCAGCCGTGAATTTCTTCCAAAGGTCGTCGGAGTATTTGCGTGCGATAGGTCCTACTTTCTTCCACTCGGCTTGTAGTTCGATGAGTCGGTTGGTAGTTTCAGTCCATTCTATGCTGTCTTTGAGTGCTTCTGCAGCTTCTACGAGTTCGCGTTTTTTCTTGAGGTTCTCGCTGAGTTCATCGCGCATAGCTTTGTAGTAAGCGGTTTTGGCTTTGAAGAAAGCTTCGCAGAGTTCGCGGTATTCGTTGTAGATAGTTTGGTTTTGTTTTTTAGGAGCAAAGCCAATGGTACGCCATTCTTGTTGGATAGCTTGCAGCTTCTCAGTAGCCTCATCCCATTGCTTATTCGACTTCAACTTATTGACATCTACTTCCTTCAGTTGCTCAATGAGTGCTTGTTTCTTCTCCAAGTTTTCGTTTTCTTTGGCGTGCAGTTCGTCGAAGTATGCTTGGTGCTTTTTGTTGATTACACTGCTTGCTTGTTTGAATCGATTCCAGAGTTCTTCTCTGAGTTCTCGTGCCACAGGTCCTATCTCTGCCCACTCGTCGTGAAGTTGTTGCAATGCTCGGTTGGCTTCTACGATATTGGGGTTCTCTTGCAGTTTCTCCGCAGCCTCGCAGAGTAGTGTTTTCATTTCGAGGTTCTTCTTGAAGTCGAGGTCTCGCAGTTCGATATTGATTTTCACGAGGTCATAGAAGCGCTCTTGGTATTGTTGGTAGTTTTTCCAGATTTCTTGTGCTTTTTGTGCAGGTACTGCTCCTATGGTTTTCCACTCGGCTTGCAGTTCTCGCATTTTTTTGAGGTTATCCATGACGTCCGCTGTTTCTGCATCTGCCATTTCCTTCATTTGTGCAAGGATATTCTCCTTGCGTAGAAGGTTTTGCTGAAGTTCCTCTTCTATTTGCTTTTGCAGTTCTGCGCGGCGTTGTTTGTATTGATTCAACAATTCGCGGAACTCTTGCTCGATTTCATCGAGTGAAGGCACCCAGTTTTCGAGCACTTCTCCAGCTGCCTCAGCAGCTTCCATTGCGGCTTTCTTTTGTGCTTCTAATTCGAGATGGTACTGACGGTAGAATTGTGTTTTGATAGTTTCTACTTGCTCTTTCACTTCGGCTACATTCTTTTGTAGCAGTTCCTTTAGTTCGTCGACGAACTGTTGTTTTTCATTTGCCATAATCTTAAAAAGTTACGCCCTTTCGAGCGGGGTTCATAAATTCGGTGCAAAGATACTACAAAATTTGCGGATATGCAAGCATATAGCGATTTTTTTTCGCTATTTGCTGGATAATGGACGCTCGCATAACGAGCTATGGGACGCCCGTTGGGCTATAGGACGGCGTGCCGCCTATGGGATTTTGGGTAAGGGGGATACACTGGTGTTTTGAGGCAACACCATAGGGAAAGTTGCTGAATAACCTATAAATCACCTAAGAATAACCTAAGAATCACCTAAGAATCACCTAAGATTTATAAGTAAATTTCATGTAAAGAAAGAGTGAAGAGTGAAATCCCTCAGTCGCTTTGCGACAGCTTCCCTATGAACAGGGGAGCAGAAAATGGACGCCCAATGGGATAATGGACGCTCGCATAACGAGCTATGGGACGCTGCGCTAATGGATAATGGACGCTCGCAGAGCGGGCTACAGGACGCCCTCCGGGCTATAGGACGGCGCGGAGCCTATGGGATATGGGATAAGGAGAGTGGAGAACTACTTCACTTTGCGTTGGTTGAGGGCACGTTGGTACTGGCGAGCAACCGCAGTATGCTGAGCATACGACGAAGAGAAGATATGCGTGCCAGAGAAATCAGGATTAGCACACATATACAGATAATTCGTCTTGGGCGAATTCAACACCGCATCTATCACGTCGGGACGAGCCAAACGGATAGGACCAGGTGGCAAACCTCGATACTTATACGTATTATAAGGCGAATCAATAGCCAAATGACGTTTCAACACACGACGCAAAGAGAAATCACCCGTCGCAAAAATAACCGTAGGACATGCCTGCAAGGCAATACCCTTGTTCAAACGATTGATATAAATAGACGCAATAGTAGGGTACTCCTCGGACTTGTTGGTCTCAGAAGCAATAATAGACGCCATCGTAGCTACTTCCACAGGTGTAAGCCCCAATCGGGCAGCCTTGGCAAGGCGGTCTTCGTTCCAAAAACGATTATACTCCTTATACATACGCGTGAAGAGTTGGTCAGCAGACATCGTCCAATACACCTCGTAGGTATTGGGAATAAACAGACATACAGCCGTTTCAGGTGTGAGCCCAAAATGCGCCAAGTATTCGCTGTCGTTGAGGCGTTGGATAACCTCTACGGAGTCTAGTTGGAGTTTGCGTCCCATATATCCAGCCAGTTGTTCGCGTGTGCGGATGGCATGGGTGAAGGATAGGCGGATAGGCGTCTCCTCACCTAATTGCAAACGACGGATAAGGTCGCGGTTGGCTATCTTATCTGCAAAACGATAGTAACCTGGTTTGGGTTGGTTGAACTTCTTGTACTGGCAATGCATACACCACGATAGCTCGGAGAGCATCTCATAGTCGCCCAACATCTCCGCCAATAGCGAATCGCTGGACATACCTTCATGCACATGATAGCCATGCGACTCATAGTCGTGGCTCACGAAGTTGGTTATAGCAAAATGGTAGTATTGTTTTGTACAGAAAACTATGGCAGCTATAAAGAGTGTTGCTGCTAGGGAGATGATAATCCATGTAGATTTTTTCATAATCAAGTTATTTTTGGTGTCCCCGACTCCCGACTCCGCGATACCCGATAAAGGGAGGGGGATTCCTACGTGATCCCCAAAGTCTGCCAACGGCATCCTTGCATCTTTTCCTTAAAAAACCGAGCTCAAGCAAACTTGGGCTCGGTTTCTCATGGAAAAGCTGCGGAAGGAGGGGGATTCGAACCCCCGGTACAGTTACCCGTACGACAGTTTAGCAAACTGTTGGTTTCAGCCACTCACCCATCCTTCCTCGCACTTGTGCGAAATGATAGACAGCTATTGTCTGAATACACTTTCTTCCGAAAGCGGGTGCAAAGGTAGTGCTTTTTTCTGATATGACCAAATATTTTGCGGAAAAAAGTGAAAAAACAACCCATTTATGCACGAATTGTTGTATATTTCAATAAAATTGTGTAATTTTGCAACGTAATTGCATAAATAGGTTATGACACTCAAAGAAAAGATAGAGAGTTTGCTCAGTCAGGTGGCTGGATTGCAAGCAAGTAATGCGGAGCAAGTGGAAGCATTGCGAATAAAATACCTTAGTAAGAAAGGACTGGTAACAGAGCTCTTCAACGAGTTTCGTGATGTTCCCAAAGAAGAAAAACGCGAGATGGGACAAGCTCTAAACGCCCTGCGCCAAGCATACGAAGCACGTATCAACGAGTTGCGCGAAGCAGCCGAAGCAAATGGGGCGAAAGCAGCAGCCGATGAGCTGGATCTCACGCGTACACCAGATCCTATCGCACTGGGTACACGTCACCCACTATCACTGGTGCGCGAACAAATCATCGATATCTTCTCACGCGTAGGATTTACCGTGGCAGAAGGACCCGAAGTGGAAGATGATAAGCACGTATATTCGCTCCTGAACTTCGCCCCTGAGCACCCTGCACGCGATATGCAAGACACCTTCTTCATCGAGAAAGAAATAGGCGTGCAAAAGCCATCGGATATCCTACTTCGTTCGCATACTTCGAGCGTACAGACACGTGTGATGCTCAGCCAAGAACCACCTATCCGCGTGTTGTGTCCTGGTCGTGTGTACCGCAATGAGGCTATCTCAGCACGTGCACACTGCTTCTTCCATCAAGTGGAGGGATTGTATATTGATAAAAATGTGTCGTTTGCCGACTTGCGCGAAGTGCTACTCTATTTTGCCAAGGAGATGTTCGGACCCGAGACACAGATTCGTCTTCGCCCAAGTTACTTCCCCTTCACCGAGCCATCTGCCGAAATGGATATCTCTTGCGATTTGTGTGGGGGTAAAGGTTGTTCGTTCTGCAAAGGTACTGGTTGGGTAGAGATTTTGGGTTGCGGTATGGTGGATCCTAATGTATTGGACTCATGCGGCATTGATTCGAAAGTATATACAGGCTATGCCTTTGGTTTGGGCGTAGAACGTATCACCAACCTCAAGTATCGTGTGAAAGACTTGCGCCTGTTCTCGGAGAATGATGTGCGTTTCCTCCAACAATTCGAAGGATGTTAATCCAAGAAATAATACAAGCTATTCGTCCTCTGCAAGTTATTGGTTTATCTGATGACTTGCAGAATTTGGATATTCGCCATCTGTTGACAGATAGTCGTCAGTTGGGTACAGAACCAGAGGCGACACTCTTCTTTGCGCTAAAGACAAAAAAGAATGATGGTGCGAACTATATCCCCGAGCTCTTAGAACGTGGGGTAAGAGTCTTTGTGGTATCGGAGTCGGGAGTCGGGAGTCGGGAAGCGGGAAGCGGGAATCAGGAGTCGGGAATCGGAACACCGAGCATATTCCTCCTCGTCGAGAACCCTCTCACTGCCTTGCAGCAATTAGCCGCCTACAAGCGTTCGCTATATAACTGCCCCGTGATAGCCATCACTGGTTCGAACGGCAAGACGGTGGTCAAAGAGTGGCTCTATCAGTTGTTGAAAGACGATTATTGCATCACTCGTTCACCCAAATCCTACAACTCGCAGATTGGCGTTCCCCTCTCCGTTTGGCAGATGAATGAACACACCGAACTAGGTATCTTCGAAGCAGGAATCTCCGAACCAGGAGAAATGGCACGCTTGGAAGCCATCATACGTCCTACCATCGGAGTGATTACGTATATAGGTAGCGAGCATGGCGAGAACTTCGCGTCGCTAGAAGATAAACGAGCTGAGAAAATGCGATTGTTCGACCATTGCTCGGTAGTAGTGGAAGATCCTACACATCAAAATGTACGCACGTGCGCAGGCGTACTGCGTGCATTGGGCTACGACGAAGATACTATCTCATATCGTATTCTGTACCAAACGCATGAGACGGTGCTGCAAGTCAATTTATCTGCCTTGGTGGATAATGTGCGGTATTTCCGTTCGCTATTGCGACCTGAGACACGTTTGATGGCGATGGTGAAAGCATTTGCGTATGGGACAGGTAGTGTGGAGATTAGTCGTGCGCTGCAGCAGATTGGTCTGGTGGATTACTTGGCAGTGGCAGTGGCTGATGAAGGAGTGGAACTGCGCAAAGCAGGTATCACATTACCGATTGTGGTGATGGACCCAGAAGTGGCAGCATTGGATTTGATACTCGAGAACAACCTGCAACCCAATATCTATTCCTTGCAATCGCTCAATGACATTATTGCTGCCGTACAAGCCAAAGGATTGGAGCAATATCCTATACACATCAAGATTGATTCGGGCATGCACCGATTGGGCTTCTATTACGAGGAGATTCCTCAATTGGCGGACGTGCTCCATGGGCAACAAGCAGTATGTGTGCATAGTATCTTCTCGCACTTAGCGGGTAGCGATGAACCGCAGTTTGATGCTTTCACACACGAGCAAGCCGCATATTTCAAGCATTGTACTGATAGCCTTATCGCATCATTGCCTTATCGCCCATTATTGCATATCTGCAACTCTGCAGGTATAGAACGCTTCTCGGACTATCAATTTGATATGTGCCGCTTGGGTATAGGTATGTACGGTTTCTCTTTTGTAGGGGCAAAATTGCGTAATGTATGTTCGTTGACTACCACTATCCTGAGCATTAAGACAGTGCCTGCAGGCGAGACCATTGGCTATGGACGCCATACCACACTGACGGAACCAAGACAGATCGCAGTGATTCCTATCGGGTATGCCGATGGGTTTGATCGCCGCTTCTCAAACTACGGTGGCGAAGTGGTAGTGCGCGGCAAACGTTGTCCTGTGGTAGGAAATGTGTGCATGGATCAAGCCATGATTGACATCACAGGTACGGATGCACAAGTGGGAGATGCTGTGGAGATCTTCGGCGACCGATTGCCTATAGAAGAATTAGCCAACAAACTGGGCACCATCACCTACGAGATTCTCACATCGGTTTCGCGCCGAGTACAACGAGTATATTTCCACGAATAAAATTCTTAATTCTTCATTCAAAATTCATCATTATCTATGTATTACGTAGAAAAACGAATCACTATCTCAGCTGCACACAACCTGCACTTGAGTTATGAGAGCAAGTGTGAGGCATTGCACGGACACAATTTTGTAGTGACCGTATATTGCAAATCCGAAACCCTCAACGAGGATGGCATGGTCACCGACTTTACCCATATCAAGCGTATTGTAAAAGAGACCTTCGACCACAAATATATCAACGAAGTATTGGACGTTAATCCATCGTCGGAGAATATCGCTCGCTGGATATGCGACCATGTGGAGAACTGCTACAAGGTCAGCGTACAAGAGTCGGAAGGCAATATTGCTACCTACGAACGCTAAACTCTAAACAGTAGGCACTCTGTGCCGTCCACTAAACAATACAAAATACGCTCCCACTATGTGGAAGCGTATTTTGTTTAAACCTTAACTGATTACTCAGCAGCTTCTTCTGCTTCTTTCTTAGCAGCTTTCTTGGTAGTCTTCTTTGCTGGTTTCTCTTCAGCAGCCATAGAAGCCTTCAAATCAGCCAATACGCTCAAGTCGCCGAGAGTGGTTTTCTCCATCTTTGGCAACTCTGGTTGTGCCTCTTTCTTAGGAGCAGCCTTAGCCTCTTTTACAGGAGCCTCTTTGCGCTCTTCCCAAGTGCGGAGGTGAGAAAGAAGGATACGCTTAGCATCGCGGTTGAACTCAATCACCTTGAAGCTCATAGTATCGCTAACAGCTACAGGGCTCTTGTCCTCTTTTTGAAGGTGACGAGCGGTGCAGAAGCCCTCAACGCCGTCCTCAAGTACTACTACAGCACCCTTGTCAGCTACCTCAGCAACCTTACCCTCTACTACGGTATCAACACCATATTTAGCTGCCAACTCTTCCCATGGGTTCTCTTCTAATTGCTTGTGACCGAGTGAGAGACGACGGTTCTCTTTGTCGATTTCGAGAACTACAACCTCAATCTCAGCACCGATTTGAGTGAACTCATTTGGATGTTTGATCTTCTTGGTCCAGCTAAGATCGCTGATGTGAATCAAACCATCAACACCCTCTTCAATCTCTACGAATACGCCGAAGTTGGTGAAATTGCGAACCTTAGCAAAGTGACGTGTACCAACAGCATACTTGGTATCAACGTTCTCCCATGGATCAGCTTTGAGTTGCTTCAAGCCGAGTGACATCTTACGCTCGTCGCGGTCGAGTGTCAATACTACAGCCTCGATCTCATCACCAACCTTAAGGAAGTCGTTAGCAGAACGCAAGTGTTGGCTCCAGCTCATCTCACTAACGTGGATCAAGCCCTCTACACCAGGAGCAACCTCTACGAATGCTCCATAGTCAGCCATCACAACTACTTTACCGCTAATCTTATCACCGACCTTGAGGTCAGGTTGGAGAGCCTCCCATGGATGTGGAGTAAGTTGCTTCAAACCAAGAGCGATACGCTTCTTCTCATCGTCGAAGTCAAGGATAACCACGTTGATCTTTTGACCTTCAGTAAGCAACTCGTTAGGATTGCTTACACGACCCCAACTGAGGTCAGTGATGTGGATAAGTCCATCTACGCCACCCAAGTCCATGAATACACCGTATTGCATGATGGCCTTAACGGTACCTTCAAGCACTTGACCCTTCTCCAAGTGAGAAATGATTTCTTTCTTTTGTGCTTCGAGCTCTGCCTCAATCAATGCTTTGTGAGAAACCACTACATTGCGGAAGTCAGGATTAACCTTAACAATCTTGAATTCCATTGTTTTACCTACGAACATATCGTAGTCGTGGATAGGTTTCACATCGATTTGGCTACCTGGCAAGAATGCCTCAGTACCCAATACATCTACGATCATACCGCCCTTGGTGCGGCACTTGATGTAACCCTTAACCACTTCGTTGTTGTCCAATGCCTCGTTAACGCGATCCCAACTGCGAGCAGCACGAGCCTCTTTGTGAGAAAGTACCAATTGACCTTTCTTGTCCTCTTGGCTCTCTACGTAAACTTCTACTTTGTCACCAACTTTGAGATCTGGGTTGTAACGGAACTCAGCAGCAGGTACAATACCATCTGACTTGTAGCCAACGTTAACAACTACTTCGCGTTTGTTAATAGCCATAACGGTACCTTCAACAACCTCTTGGTCCTTGATTGCGTTGAGAGTAGCGTCATACTTTTGGAGTAATTCTTCGTTTTGTGTGCCTTTTGATTCGTTCTCAAATGCATCCCAGTCGAAGTTCTGGAGTGAAAGATTTTCTGCCATTTTAGCAAAATGTTGGATAACCATTCTTATTGATACCCATCATACGATTCGCGAGACCAATAACCGTTATCCGATTTAAAAGTTTAACAATATTATTCTACTTTTTTCTCGCGCGGATACGCATTATCCACAAAAAAGCGTGCAAAGTTACAACAAAAAAAGCAAATACACAAATTTATTAAGCTTTTTTTTTGAAATATCTAAAATTTTTAGTACCTTTGCACATGAATTTGTAAATTGCAACACAAACCATGAGAAAGCACAAACTATTTTGGGTAATCACCCTATTGACAATCAGCACATTTAGCTATGCTCAAGTAAAAACTGGTATTGAAGTTCTGCGTGAACGTAATTTTGATGTTTTACAAGGCAAGCGTGTGGGACTATGTACCAACCCTACTGGTGTGGACCGTCATCTTGTTTCAACAATTGATATTCTTTGGGAAGCAGACAATGTGAATCTTGTGGCATTGTATGGTCCTGAGCACGGTGTACGTGGAAACATCTACGCAGGCGATCATGTGGATAACGAAGTGGATGCACGCACAGGGCTCAAGATGTACTCGCTCTATGGCAAGACCTCTAAGCCCACCCAAGAGATGATGGATGAAATCGATGTGATGGTATATGACATTCAGGACATCGGTTGCCGTAGTTACACCTATATATCTACCATGGGCAACTTGTTGGAAGCATGCCAGCAATACGGCAAAGAGTTGGTAGTACTTGATCGTCCCAACCCATTGGGCGGTAATAAGATAGAAGGCTGCTTGGTGGAAGATGGATTTGTATCATTCGTTAGTAGGTTCGCTATACCTTACCTATATGGTCAGACACCTGGTGAGTTGGCATTATACTTGAATGCCCAAGCCGAGAATCCATGCAAACTGACTGTAGTGGAAATGCAAGGTTGGACACGTGATATGACTTGGGATGAGACAGGATTAGAGTGGATAGTGGCTTCACCTCACGTTCCTCACGGCAGAACAGCGATATACTATCCAGTGACAGGTATCTTTGGCGAATTTTATTATATCAATATCGGCGTAGGTTATACCATGCCATTTGAGGTAATGGGTGCACCATGGGTGAATGCCGATAGTTTGGCACAAGCTCTCAATGCGCTGGAGTTGCCTGGAGTAGTGTTTAGAGGATTACACTACAAGCCCTATTATAGTGTCTTTAAAGGAGAGAACATACAGGGCGTACAAGTGCATATAGTGGATTATGAAAAAGCTGCGCTCAGCGAAATACAATTCTACGTAGTACAAGAGATGATGCGTTTGTGGCCAGAGCAAGATTGGTTCAAACTGTGCGACCAGAAGCGTTTTGGAATGTTTAACAAGGTATGCGGAACTGATCAAATCAAAGAATTGTTTGGCCAACGCTATCGCTGGGAAGATGCTAAAGCATATTGGGATAAAGATGTGGAGAAGTATCGCGAAGCAAGTAGTAAGTATTATTTATATTAGGATATTGGACGCCCTGCGGGCTATAGGACGCGGCATAGCCGCTATAGGTTAAAGGATAGAATATATGAAAAAGTATATTGAACGGTTGGCATGGGGAACAGATGCAGGTTTCTACCGATTGATCCCCGAAGAAGTATTACACCCTGCGAACGAAACGGAGGTACAAGCCTTATTAGCTCGTGCGCATAAAGAGGGTAAGCACATCACCTTCCGCGCTGCAGGTACGAGTTTGAGTGGTCAAGCTATCAGCGATAGTCTGCTGGTGGTTTGTGGCAAGAAGTGGGAACAATACACCATACATGACAATGGCAAAAGCATCACGTTGCAGCCTGGTATAGTAGGGCAACGCGTCAATGAGCTACTGAAGCCCTACGGAAGATATTTCACGCCCGACCCTGCGAGTTTGAAGTCAGCAATGGTGGGTGGTATTGTAATGAACAATGCCTCGGGCATGTGTTGCGGTACGCATGCCAATAGTTACCGCGCACTGAAATCTGTGAGAATCATTCTGCCAGATGGAACTATCTTGGACACGGGTGATCAAGAGAGCCGTGCGCAGTTTTTGATGACGCATAGTAAGTTTGTTCGTAAAATTGATGATTTGCGTATTCAGACCCAGCAAAACAAAGTGCTGTGCGATTTGATTCGTAAGAAATACTCCATCAAGAATGTCACGGGATTGACTATTCTTCCATTTGTAGAATATACCGATCCATTTGATATTATTGCCCACCTGATGGTCGGCAGCGAAGGCACATTGGCTTTCCTATCATCTATTACTATGACGACAGGAGAGATACAACCCTATAGCGCATCTGCACTCCTACTCTTCCCTACCACCAAAGCGGCATGCGAGGCTATCACCGAGATGAAGCAAACGGGATTGCTATCTGCGGCAGAGTTCTTTGACCGCAAAGCGATGCGCACTGTGGAGAACGATTTTCCTGAATTGAAAGGACTTCCCGAAGATGCGGGTGCTGCATTGATTCGTACTGACGCATTGACCGACAAGGAGTTGGAGGAGAAGAACAAGACCTTGCAAGATCTGTTGCGCCACTACGAGCTGTGCCAACCAGCTGCCTTTACATCTGATCCTATGTTGACAGGCAAGTATTGGGCGATGCGTAGCGGTATCTTCCCAGCCGTGGGCGGTACACGCGAGGTAGGAACTACCTGTTTGATTGAGGATATTGCTTTCCCAATCGAACATTTAGCACAAGCAACATTGGATTTGCAAGAACTCTTTATTAAGCATAATTATCCTGAAGCCGTGATTTATGGTCACGCGCTTGAGGGTAACTACCACTTTATTCTCAACCAACGTTTTGATTCACCCGAAGCTATCGCACAATACGACGGCATGATGCGTGCGGTAGTGGACTTGGTAGTGGACAAGTATCATGGCAGTCTAAAAGCCGAGCACGGTACAGGGCGCAACATGGCGCCATTTGTTCGTCGCGAATGGGGCAATGATGCCTACGAACTGATGTGCGAGGTGAAGAAACTCTTTGACCCAGAGAATATTATGAACCCTGGCGTTATCTTCAACGAAGACCCACATTCGTACATAGAGCATATAAAACCATTGCCAGAGGTGCACGAGATGATTGACCGTTGCATCGAATGTGGTTTCTGCGAAGTGAACTGCGTCGCCTGCGGATATGCGTTGTCAAGCCGTCAGCGTATCGTGGTACAGCGGGAGATGGCACGATTGAAAGAGGCTATTAGGCAAGAAGGTGATAAGGCCAAAAGGCGAGAGGCGAAGAAGTTGCTCAATAGTTTGGAAAAAGACTTCCGCCGTATTGGTCGTGACCTCTGTGCAGGTGACGGATTATGCTCTACCTCATGCCCAATCAAAATCAATGTGGGCGACTATATCCACTTGGTGCGCGAACATGACATGAGTACCGCTGGCAAGCAGATAGGCTATTGGGCTGGCAAGAATTTGGCTGGTATAGGCACTGCGCTGACAGGCATACTGGAAGTAGCGAATGTGGCTCACAACGTATTAGGCGATAAGGCTACTAGGCTATTGGGCAAAGCGATGCACTATGGTTCAGGCGGTTTGGTTCCACTATGGACACCATCGCTGCCTCGTCCTGTGCGCAAAAAAGAGAAACAGACTGCCATAGAATATGGAGTGGTGAACGGACTGAAGGGTTTGCAAGATAAGCGCGTGGTGTACTTCCCTTCGTGCTTGAACCAACGCTTGGGTTCGGGCAAAAAACCGCTAATCAATGATATGACGGAGTTGCTAAACAAAGCAGGCTATGAGGTGATATTCCCTCAAAAGATGGAGAATCTATGTTGCGGTACGATTTGGGAGAGCAAAGGTATGCCCGATGAGGCAGCGCGCAAAGCAGCCGAACTGGAGTTGGCACTGCTGAAAGCGAGCGATAATGGTCGTTGGCCAATACTGTGTGACCAAAGCCCATGTCTGCACCGCATGCGCCATACCATGCAACATATGAAGTTATACGAACCCTCCGAGTTCATTGACAAGTTTGTAATGAGCGAGGTGGAGATTACGCCATTGGACACTTGCGTGGCAGTACACGTAACCTGCTCTACTCGTCAGATGGGTGTGGCAGATGCGATTATCCGTGTAGCTAAGGCATGTGCGAAGAATGTGCTGGTGCCAGAGGAGATTGGCTGCTGCGCGTTTGCAGGAGATAAGGGCTTCACTGATCCGTCACTGAATGAATGGGCACTGCGCAAACTCAAGCCACAAGTGGAGAAAGCAGGTGCGACCATGGGAGTAAGCAACTCACGTACTTGCGAGATTGGCTTGAGCACGCATTCAGGCATAGACTATTGCAGCATTGCACACTTGGTGAATATTTGCGCAAAGCGCAAATAGACCACTGCGCTGTTAGATGTTAGACCACTACGTTGTTAGAACGCTGCGCTGTTAGATATGGAGATTGAACGCAAATACTTGGTAACGAGCGACTGCTATAAACAAATGGCAGTGGCTCGTCATCATATCCGTCAGGGGTATATATCCCGCGAGAAGACGGGGACAGTGCGTGTGCGCATCACTGATGATAAAGCCTATCTCACTATCAAAGGCAAACCCGCTACGGGGCATTTTGCTCGCTATGAGTGGGAAAAGGAGATTGATGTGCACGACGCAGAAGAACTGATGAAACTATGTCAAGGGACTATCATTGAAAAGACTCGATGGATAGTGCCAGCAGCAGAAAAAGGACTGAAGTGGGAAATAGACGAATTTCACGGGAAACACAAGGACCTGGTAATTGCTGAGATTGAACTTCCTCACGAAGAGTTCCATTTTGAAACACCAACTTTCATAGGGAAAGAAGTAACAGATAATCCGCAATATTACAATGCGAATATGTAGCAACCTCTATTGTTTCACCAAATAAAACGTAGCCCCAGCTGATTTGGCCATTTCACCATCAGTATCCTCTCTGTCACCAATCACAAGACATTGGCGCGTACTGACATTCATCCGATTTGCCACATCTGCTAATAACTCTGCAGCAGGTTTCAATCCCCCTAACTCTGGTGCAGAAACAATCCAATCAAAATCTTTCTCATTCAATCCTAGCGCACGTAATTTCTCATATGTGTATCCATAGTCAGACAACACAACCATACGCACACCTAACTTATGACATTCTTCCATAAAAGGACGTACCCATTTTGCCAACTTTTGATACTTTCCTATCACACTGACCATCAATGGCATATATCGGGTTGTGTACCACCAACGCACATAGTCATTAGTATAGCCAGACTGCCTAGCTATCTCACTAAAATACACCTCATAAAATTGCTCCTTATTACCATACCAATCACCGCGTAATAAGCGCCTCACTTTGCGCTCTGCAAGCATTACTCTCCAATCTAACAGAGCACGAAACATCATTCTACACACTATCCCCTTCTTGGAATAGAGCGTACCATCCAAATCAAACACTACTACTCGCGTTTCTGGATGCAATATATTGAGTAAACGTTCCATGCTATTTTTTTGAGCAATTTTCGTGCCAAACATCAATAAATTTCATAGAAAATTGATAGTTTCTTGCCATTTCGAAGTATATAAATAGAACGATGTAGTTTCTTGGGAAAAAGATGCACATATTTAATAAAACGTACACGCGCGCGAGGAAAATTTGCGTATTTCATTTGTTTATATTAATTTTGCAGCCGTTTTTGAGATTTTATATAGTAGTTTACTTATAAAAATCTTAAAAAATTAGAACAAACAATATTGTAATATTAATAAACCACATAAATTATGAAGAAATTTTACTTAAAACAAGTACTAGTAACTAGTTTAATTATTTTGAGCAGCGCATTTACGTTTGCTCAACAAGTACCCAACCCCGGTTTTGAAGATTGGAGTGGAGCAAAGTTTGATGGTAAGATTCAGCCAAAGGATTGGTATGTAAGTAATATCAGTCAAAAAGTTTTGGGATCATCCATCAACTTCAATTTGACCCATCAAGAAGCAGGTCATAGTGGCAATTATTCGTTGATGGTACAAGACACCAAAGTTGGTGTAGATGGTATTGCCGAGGAAATTTCTCCTGGTTATTTCTCTTTAGGTAAACCATGGAGTTACCTTGAGGGCCTTGACACCAAGACCGCTACTGCTGGTACTTCTGGAGGCATCAACTTCAAATACCGTCCAGACTCAATGTCTGTATGGATCAAGCGTATAGGTGCTAATGTGGATAGAGAGGATTTTTATTTGCTCTACTATGCATGGCATGGAACTGCTAAATCAAGCAAATATAAAGCTAAAAATGGCAATTGTACAAGCGTTAGCCAAACCAACGAAGAGAGTGATATTCGACTAGCATTGGATGCTAACGAATGTGGAACGGACCAACAAGCCACCCAAATTGCAGAAGGTATGTGGCGTGAGAAAAAAGAATATGGACAGTGGACAAATATCCGTGTTCCTATTTACTATTTCAATAATGATGTTCCTACAATGATGAACATCATTTTCTCGGCTAGCAACTATCCAAACTATCGTGCTAATAGTGGCCTATACGAAGGCAATGCGTTATATGTAGATGATATTGAGCTTATTTACTCATCTAAGATTCAAAAGTTGTATGTCGGCGGCAAAGAATGGAGAGGCTTTAATCCAAATACAGCTGAAGAACAAACCTATTCACTCGGACGAACTGCAACAACAATCCCTACTATTAAAGCGGTTCGTGGAGCAGGTTCATTAACCAATGCCAAAGGCGAAACGGCAAATTTTTCGGGCCGTGAATTATCAAGTAGTGAAATAAACATTACGAACGGTGCAATTGATGGTGATCCTACTGTGATTACAGTAAAATCAGAAGATGGTAAGAACACAAGTA
Source organism: Paludibacteraceae bacterium (assembly GCA_045601825.1). GTDB lineage: Bacteria > Bacteroidota > Bacteroidia > Bacteroidales > Paludibacteraceae > Colicola. Next base: position 119,582 of record JAZSAI010000004.1, read on the forward strand.
CTTACAAAATTAAGTTTGTTCGTGAAGCAAGTACAAATGCAATGTTGGCAGAAATTGCTGTAAACAACTTGCCTATCAAAAACTTCCAACCTGCGTTGTACAATTATACAGTTGAATTACCCTATGGTACAACAACTGCTCCTATTGTAACTGCAATCACCCAAGAAGATGAGCAAGTAATAGAAATCACACAAGCTAACAGCGTCACAGGCACAGCTTCTATCAAAGTGACAGCAGCAGATAAAAAGACTACTGCTACGTACACCCTACAATTTAAGGTTGCGTTACTGGCTGACAATACATTGAAAGATATCAAAGTCAATGGTGCATCTATTCCAAATTTCATTCCTAGTCAAACATCATATTTTATATCATTGCCTACTAGCACAACAGCGATGCCAGAAGTGGAGGCTATATCTGCGTATCCAACAGGTGAACAAACAATCGTTCATACTAAACCTGCCATTATTGATGGTGGTGTCTATCAATTGAGTGTATCTACACCAGGCAATCCAGCACCGAGAAACTACAAACTGAATTTCAAGTTAGAAGCATCTACTTATTCAAAACTAAAGAGCTTGCAAATGGGTGATGGATTAATCACAGATTTTGATCCAGACAGAACTACCTACTATGTCAACTTACCAATCGGCACAACAGAGTTGCCAAAAGTGACTTATGAAAAAGGAGAAAGTACACAAAATGTAACCGTATATCCTGGCGGTTTGGACGGAGTGACACGAATAGTAGTCATTGCAGGCAATGGCATTAATCAAACTGAATATAAGATTAGTGTAACTACCGCAAAATCGGAAGTTTCTACACTTAACATGATATACGTAGGTGGAGAACAATTGCCTAGTTTTAATCCCAATACTAAGTCATATACCTATGAGTTGCCTATCGGTACTACTACTCTACCAGAAATCACTTACGAAAAAGGAGATGAGTATCAAACAATCAGTCTGCTGAAAGGCGGCATCAATGGTACTACTCGCATTACCGTAACTGCTCAAAATGGTAGTAATACTATTTATCAAATTACTTTCAGTGTAGCAAAAGCCACAAACGCCACATTAAAGATGATTTACTTGGATGGTAAGCCTTTAGAAGGCTTTGAACCTAACAAGTTGGAATATAATTGCCCACTACTTAAGGGAACAACCATATTACCTGTAATCACCTACGACCAAGCTGATCAATATCAGACGGTAACGGTTCGTTCTGGCGGTATCAATGGTGATTATAGGATTACGGTGCGTCCTCAATCTGGTGCAAGCCAAACATACGTATTGCATTTTTCTGTAGCAACATCCGATAATGTTAACCTAGAAATGATATATTTAGGCGACAAAGCATTAGATGGTTTTGATGCAAATAAACTAGATTATACAGTCACATTGCCTATAGGCGTAAGTACTATACCTTCAGTAACTTATACAAAAGCGGAGGACACACAAAAAGTATTGAGTGTACTCACACAGAACATCCAAACTATTACTGTAACCGCTGAAAGTGGTAAAACCAGAATATATACTATTACATTCATTATTCAACGTTCAGAAAACGCATTCTTGAATATGATTTATTTGGATGGTAAACCATTGGCTGAGTTCAACAAAAACACGTTTGAGTATACTGTGACTTTAACAGGTACAGAATCACCTATAATCACTGTTGATAAAGAAAAAGGGCAACAAGTGACTATCACTACACCCCATGGTGTAGGCAAAGCTAAAATCGTAGTACAGCCTGAAGTAGGAGCATCTAATACCTATATTATTGATTTTATAGCTCCTGCAAATAACTATGCGTTATTAGATATGCTCTATGTAGATGGCAAAGAAGTTAATGGATTTAAGCCAGATGTCTATCAATATAACGTAGAATGCGAAAATACTAATCCTGTCATTACATACAAAAGTAAAGAGAACCAGGAAGTAGATGTATTCATGCAAAACGAAACCGCTATTATCTATGTTACCAACGGCAACTACAAAGCACAATACTCCATTACGTTGTCAGAAGTTGTAAATAAAAATTGCTACCTCAAAAATATCTTGGTAGATGGAGCGACCTTGACTGGATTCAAACCAGAGCAACTTACTTACACATTGGATTTAGCGGCTGAAGCAGCAATCCCTGAGATAGGTTTCGAGAAAATGTATGCGAAGCAAGGTGTATATGCTGGTATGATGAACGCTAGCAACTATAGCCTATTAGTGCGAGCAGAAAATGGAGATACCACACGATATATCATCCATTTCAACCGTCTTTTAAGCGATGACGCAAACTTAATTAATCTGCAGTTGCAAGATATTAATATAGCTTTCACCCCTACAACTTATGAATACCATGTATCAGTAGCAGAAGGATACGATTTGCCAAATATCCTCGTTGAAAAGAGACCAGATCAAAACGTAGCACTGCACTCTTTAAGCGATATCGAGCAACAAGTGATTGTAACCGCAGCTAGTGGTAAGACCAATATCTATCGCATCTTATATAACCGTCAAAAATCAAGTAACGCATTGCTCAAAGATATCCTTATTGGAGGTATCAGTCTAAAAGGTTTCGAGACACAAAAATTCAACTATACAGACTCTTTGGAATGGAGAACCAAGGTTGTTCCATGTGTACAACCTATTGGTGCACATCCAGATCAAACAATCACCACCTATCATAGTGCAATAGATGGTATAACCAAAATCCAAGTACTCGCACCTGATGGTGTTTCTACACAAGAGTATAGTATTTATTTCCCTGTAGAGAAGTCAAGTAACGTAGCACTTAAATTCATCACGTTAGACCACGACTCGTTATCTATTACATACAATGAGGATACTACCGATTACTGTATTGCTGTGCCATATAACGAACATAATGTGCCACTCGTATTGTATGAAGCACAAGAACCAGAACAAAACATTCAATACATTTCGCGTCCATTGGGGCAAACCTCAGAGATAATCGTAACAGCAGAAAATGGCGATAAACGCAGCTATAAATTGCATTTTATGCCTACCTACGCTACCGGTCCTAACCAATTAGCAACACTTCAAATTGAAGAAACTGACATCGTACTCGACCCCACAAAGAACGAACACATAGTAGTACTACCCTATGGCACACGTACAATGACAGTCAACTATACAAAGCAGTTCCCTGAGCAAACCATATGGGTACAACCTGGCGGTGTACAATCACCTACAGTAATCACCGTCAAGTCCAATCGTCCAGAAGAGGCAGATGTAGTTTATACCATTACACCACAAGTTGCAACCCAAGACCCTGCTATACTGACCGATATACAAGTGAATGGCACAACCATCGAAGGATTTGATCCAAATCGTTTCTCTTATATTGTCAATGTAACCTCTTCTCCAATTGTTCGTTACACGATTAACGAAGGCGCAACAATCAATGTTACTATACAAAATTCAAAGCATTGGCAAGCAGAAATAACATCAGAGGGAAAAACCAACATATACAACCTTTGGTATTATTATCCTAATGATATTCTACCGAATGGTGAATTCACCGAATGGACAACCGCTAAATACAATGGCGCACCTAAACCTGTCGGTTGGCAAGTTATTGCCGATGCGGATGGAGAATATAAAACAAGCCTTTTTGGTTCATATAAATCAGGATCAGAATGTACAAAAGCAAATGACGATGTTGTATATTTAAAGACTGCATATGTGAATATTTGCGCACGTAATATTCCTGGTATGATGACGTTAGGAAACATATCTGGTGAAATCAATACCAACAATTCATTTACTATTTCAGGCAACATACCATTTCACAACTCACCTGATAAACTAATGGTACGTTACAGAGCACCTAAAGTTAAAAACAATGCAGAACTAAAACGTGCTAATCGTATCATATATGAATTAACAGGTGAAAATGGGTATGCCAAGATAGAACATAACGATACTGAAGCAGTTAATGACTTTACTGTATTGACCATGAATCTAGACGATATCAACCAAAAAGTAGGTTATCCTTCTGCGATGAACATCATCTTAAACTCATACCATGGAGAGCAGGGTGGACTAGGTACAGACGGTATGGGTACCGTCGCTGAAATGTATATCGACTACCTTCGTTTCTCCTACAATAGCACTCTCACGGGCTTAAAGGTCAACGATAGCATCGCCCACAAGGACGGCAATGCCTTCTCATACACCTTACCCGACAGCGAGAATACCATTCTTCCTACTCTCACCTTCACGGGCGAAGTAGCAGACCAAGCACAACTCGTGGTTTGGAGCGAAGAAACCAAAGTCGACGGATTCGGTGTGCGCAATGCCACTATCACTAACTACGCTGAGGACGGTACTAGCACCGAGTACACACTCGAACTAAAACGCCCTCTCGACACTAAGAACACATTGAGTGACTTGCGCGTTAATGGCCAGACAATCTCTGCGTTTATCAAAACCAAGACAGAGTACACCGTGCATCTCGCATCTACGGTGAAGCATCTCCCTGACCTGCAACCAGTGGCTGCTAGCAGTCTGCAAACCATCACTACTAGTTATGCTGACTCCACCATGACCATCGTTGTCACCCCTGAGTCAGGCGAAGCTACCACCTACACCGTACGATTCGTCACCGACCTATCCGACGATGTAGAGCTTGAGAATATCACGGCAGATGGCATCACCTTCGATGCTGCTATCAAAGAGTACACCGTCACTGGCAACAAGCTACCTACCATCACCTTCATTAAGAAGATGGATGGTCAGACTGTCAACCTCAACAATGGCGTACTACATGTGACAGCAGAAAATGGTGCAAAAGGCACCTACACTATTCGCCTAGACAAACCAGTCGTTACCACCACTGCTCAACTCGCCGACATCGAGATTAATGGCATATCCCTACAAGGATTCAACAGCGGCACCTACGACTACACCTTTGCCCAACCTAACACCGTGGCATTCAAACGCGCCAACGAGAACGATTCTGTGGTATTCGTTCAGACACCACAATACATGCAGTGGCTAGTATATGGTACAGAGCAACACACTTATCGCATCACCTACCCAACAGAACTATCTGACAACACATACCTTAAAGCTATTTATATAGATAGTACTAAGTATGCAGCATTCGATCAACAAGTATATGATTATGTGTACCATACCAACGCTCCTGTTCAAATTCATGCGGTAGCTAACGACAATGCAGATTCACTCTATGTAACATATGACGTCAAAGGAGATAGCTTAATTTATACATATACCGTTATTGCTGAGGATGGTACTATTGGTAATCCTTATACATTAGCTATTGTTCCTAATTTGAGCAATACACCTTATCTACAATCAATATTTTTAAATGGTCAAGCAATCAGTGAATTCCGTCCAGATAGCCTACAATACACTATTGTGCTACCTACAGGTGCATACAAACATGTAGAACCCACCATACCTACTGTTGAATACGTCTTAGGAGCACCTCGTCAACAAGTAAATATTGAACATGGTATCTTAGGCGAGACAACCAACATTATCGTAACTAGTGAGGATGGAGAAACTAATGCTGTTTATGAAATATTATTCGAAGCAGAACCAAGTCACTGTACATCACTCACAGGTATTGCTATCAACGGTAAGGCTATTGAGAATTTCGAAAGTCGTCGTCACTATTACTCAGTAGCTGTACAAAATCAAGATGTGCAAATAGCTTGGTCATCCAATGACCGATTCCAAACCGTGACATCTTCCTTCGATGGGTTTGCTTACACATTGCATGTTGTTGCACAAGATGGTATCAGCAGTTCCGACTACGTAGTTGAAATCTACAGCGCGGCAGTTTCTACTGATATGACGCTCAAACAAATCTTGTTAGATGGACTCACTTTTGACCAATTTGAACAGACAATTAATCCGGGTCTCTCATTCTCATCTATGCAACAGCGGTATACTATCAACCTTCCTATTGGTACTACCTACCTACCAGAAGTAAGTGCAAGATTAAATTCAGAAGGTCAAGAAGTAATCATCAACACTCACGGTGACACCGTTCTCATTGAGGTTACTGCAGCAGATGGTATTTCCAAGAATATCTACACATTGTATTTCAACATATTGAAATCTAGCAACGCTAACCTCAAAATGATTTATCTAGATGGAGAACCTTTAAAAGACTTCGTTGAGAATAATTATAGCTATTTCATTGACTTGCCATATGGTGTTGTGACTATGCCTGTGATTTTTGGTGAGCCACAAGAGAACAACCAAAATGTAGTGGGAACTAATACTGGTAGCCTGCAACATACAATCACTGTCACTGCTGAAGATGGTACACGTCGACAATATCTCTTGATTTTCCATTCGACTCCTTCTCAAGCGGATACACTCATGGCTATTTATGCCGATGGAGTACTTATTCCGAACTTCCGACCAGACTCATTCTACTATGAGTACACTTTGCCTGTGGGTACCGAAAGTTTCCCTGAATTAAGTTGGGATGTGGCAGATCAATGGCAAACAGTCACAGCTAAAAACATCTATGAGAATAAGACTACTCGCACTACACAGGTTCAAGTTTTGGCAATGTCGGGTAGTAAGAATACATACACCGTATCCTACGATGTAATGCAATCTACTATTGATACTTTGAAGATGATTTACATAGCAGGTAAAGAATTGACTGAGTTCGATGCACAAACTACTGAATATTCCATCTATCTTGCGCCAAAAGATTCAGTTGCTCCTGCTGTTGCATGGCTTGAGGGAGATGAGTATCAAACTGTGGAATCGAATTTAGAACCTTATATGGTTGCTGATATCCAAATAGGCTGGAAGCAATTGGTGACTGCTACCGCACAAAGTGGACATATACGCACATACACCATCTACTTCATCTTCAGTCGCGTGCTTTCTACAAACACCCAACTACTGAATATTTATGTCAATAGCCAACCACTAGAAGGGTTCATGCCTGATCGATACAACTATACTTATACTGTTCCAGAAGGTGGTACACTCCCTCTTGTTTCAGTAGAAAAGGCAGAATGGTATCAAGTGGTAGATATTGTACGCGGCGATACGACACGTATTACCGTTACAGCTGAAGATACCAACTATTATGCTACTTACACCATTATCTTCAACTATCAACAGTCACCCTACTCTTATTTAGAGGGTATTTATCAAGATGATGTTCTAATCTCTGGTTTCCGACCAGACTCTTTCAATTATGATATTGTACTGCCATACGGAACCATTGAGTATCCCAAATTCACCTATCTATTAGGTAAAGAGGGACAGAGAGTAGCGATTGACACGTTCGTCGTAGAGATTGATGAGCAAGTACAAACTACTTATCGATTCAGTGTTACTGCTCCTGATCCAATGTACTCATCAGAGTATGATGTACGAGTCATAGTGGCATTCAATGATAACTGTCGTCTTCAGACATTGACCATACAAGGCGAAGAAATCAGCGGTTTCCACGCTGATACGACTGATTATCAGCTCATCTATCCTATAGGAACAGATTCCACCCAACTTATGACACTAGAGGATATTGCTGCTGTGGCAGAGGATACCAATGCTAATGTCACAATCTATCAGAATGGTGTAGATTTCCTCATTCAAGTAGATGCACAAGATGGCGAGCACTCACGCGTATATACCATCAAACAAATCATAACGCTTAGCAACAATGCCCGACTTAGTGCTATCTATCTCAATAGTGTTCCTCTGCGCGATTTTGATCCTGAAGTTACAGAGTATATTTATTATGTGAGTGATGCTCAACCTGTAATTGAGGCAATAGCAGAGGATAGTATGGCGACAGTTGAATATTCTATGTACACAGTTGAAGAACCATTCTATATCTATGTTACTGCGCACGATGGTACAGAAAGAATATATACTATCTTCTTTACGCCTACCACTATCCAATCTGCTAAGATTCCTTCTGAGCACGATGTGATGATTAAACATATTGGCGGATTAGATTTTGCCGCAGCCACCTTGTGCAAGAATGTATCTATTGGAGTTTATACATTAGAGGGACAATTATTATTCTACCAGAAACTCACTGAGATGAATCAAAACGATGCGGTGATAGTCACTAATCCTGATGGTTCAGACCAACTATTGAACATCTATACTACCACCACTCAGTTTAGTTTGCCTGAGAAGAATCGTATATTCTTCTATGTCTTCTTTGAGAATGACAAAAATCGCATTAAATCTGGTAAGATAATGGTACATTAATAATAATGTTTTCCCTCCACTCCCCATACCATCCCACAGGAGACCAACCCGAAGCCATCCACCAACTGGTGGAGGGGCTTCGTATGGGGGCAGAGGCACAAACATTGCTCGGCGTAACGGGTTCTGGCAAAACATTCACCATTGCTAATGTTATATCTCAGATTAACCGCCCGACCCTCATACTTAGCCACAATAAGACACTTGCCGCACAACTCTATAGTGAGATGCGCCAGTTCTTCCCCAACAATGCTGTCGAGTACTTTGTCTCTTACTACGATTATTACCAACCAGAGGCGTATATACCTTCTACCGACACGTATATAGAGAAGGACTTAAGCATCAACGAGGAGATTGACCGCCTACGTCTAAGTGCAATTTCTGCACTACTCAGTGGAAGGAAAGATGTGATTGTGGTATCGTCTGTCAGTTGCCTCTATGGTATTGGCAACCCACAAGATTTCAGCCAATCGTGCATAAGCGTTGCAAAGACTCAAAGTTTCAGGGTGGAAGAGTTTTTACGTGCATTGGTTGATGCCCAGTATGTCCGCAACGACAATGAGCTCAATCGCGGACGTTTCCGCGTCAAGGGTGATACTATCGACATCGCCCTTGCATATGCCGACTACATCCTACGTATCGAATTCTTTGGCAATGAAGTGGACGCTATTATGACCCTAGACCTTGCAACCAACCAAATCATCGAGGAGTTCGATAGCTACAACATCTATCCCGCTACTATTTTCTGCACCAATCCCGAGAAACAAGCCGAGGCTATTTCGCAAATTCGCCTTGACCTTGCCAACCAAGTGCAGTATTTCCACGACATCGGCGAACCACTCTATGCCAAGCGCATCGAGGAGCGCGTCAAGTACGACCTAGAGATGATTCAGGAACTTGGTTACTGCTCTGGTATCGAGAACTACAGCCGCTATTTTGACGGACGCGCAGAGGGTACACCACCCTACTGCCTGCTCGACTATTTCCCAAAAGATATGCTCCTTGTCATTGATGAGAGCCATGTCACCGTTCCACAAATTCATGCCATGTACGGAGGCGACCGAGCACGCAAGAACAACCTTGTGCAATACGGTTTCCGCTTGCCTGCTGCACGAGACAACCGTCCGCTCACCTTCGAGGAGTTTGAGGCGAAGACAGGTCAGACGATCTATGTCTCTGCTACGCCTGCTGACTACGAACTCCAGCGCAGCAATGGCATTTTTGTCGATCAACTCATCCGTCCTACGGGGTTGCTTGACCCAGAAATCGAGGTACGTCCGTGTACGCATCAAGTCGATGATCTCATGGAGGAGATTCGCCTGCGCGTCAAGCAAGAGGAGCGAGTACTCATCACCACACTCACCAAACGCATGGCAGAGGAAATGGACGAATACTTGCGCCGATATGGCATACGTTCCGCATATATCCATTCGGATATAGATACATTGGAACGCATACAAATTATGGAAGACTTACGCAAGGGACTATACGATGTCCTTGTAGGCGTCAATCTCCTACGCGAGGGATTAGACCTACCCGAAGTCAGTCTGGTGGCTATCCTTGACGCCGACAAAGAGGGTTTCCTACGCGATCATCGTTCGCTCACACAAACCGCAGGACGTGCAGCACGCCATATCCATGGCAAAGTGATTATGTATGGCGATAAAATCACGCCGTCTATGCAACTTACTATCAACGAGACATTGCGCCGTCGCGAAAAGCAAATTGCCTATAACCAACAACATGGTATCACACCAAAAGCGCTCAATAAAGCAATCGAATCTAGTCCACTCATTGCTATCATGCGCAAGGAACAAGCTGAGAAAGAGGCACTTGAGCAGAAAATTCAAGATGCGTGGAAATCTGCGCCATGGCAACAATATAATAAAAAGGAGTTAGAGCGTGCCTCGGAAAAGCAACGTCGTGCTATGTTGGAAGCAGCCAAGAATCTGGATTTTGATACTGCTGCTCGCCTACGCGACGAATGGCTACAAATGGAGGACAAACTTCAAGCTATGAACTAACAATTGTTCTCCGTCAATCACCTATCAATTACTTATTAATCCCGACAGTCAACCGACGGTCAACCGACGGCTGAACGACAGTCATGTGGTACAATTCCGAAGGATTACAGCGACTTACTTATACAAGAATCGTTTAATACTCTTTTTTGGTGTCTTCTCAAAAGGTTCTTCTTTTACCTCAATATCATGAACACGCGAATAGGACGGCAGTGCCTCGTTGAGTTTCTTTAGATTCTCATGCATGAGTTTTCGTAATTCATCCAAAGAGAAACCTTTAGTAGTCTCTTCATCTGGGAATACCAGACCGATTAATTTACCCTCACGCTCTACTACCACCGACTCAGCTACTCCTTGTTGGTTATTAAGTTTATCCTCAATCTCCTCTGGGTAGATATTCTGTCCGCTAGCGCCAAGAAACATACTCTTGATACGACCACGGATAAAGATGTTCTGCTTCTTATCCATATAGCCCAAGTCGCCAGTACGCAACCAGCCGTCTTCGGTGAACGCAGCTTTAGTGGCCTCTTCGTTCTTGTAGTAACCCATCATCACGTTCTCGCCACGTACCAAAATCTCGCCTTCACCTTTCTCGTTCGGATTATCAATCTTCGCTTCCATGCCAGGTACAGGCGCACCACAACTGCGACGTTTGAAGTACTTCGGTGGCAAGCCGCTGACCAGAGGACCACACTCCGTCATACCAAAGCCAATAGTCAATGGAAAATTCACATCCAATAGGCATTTCTCCACGATTGGGTTCATCGCCGCACCGCCACAGAGAAAGTAACGCACTTGACCGCCAAATGCCTTCACCAACGACTTCTTTACCACCGCACGCACGATATTCATGATACCAGGGGTGTACCAGCAGAACTTAAACGACAACTTGCTCAATAGCGGGTCAAGTTTCTTCTTATAGATTTTCTCAATCACCAAAGGCACTGTTGCCACCAAATATGGATTCACATCCGCCATCGCCTTGAGCAATAGACTTGGGGTTGGGGCTTTGGTCAGATAGTAGATCGTCGCACCCGCACTGAATGGATACAAGAAGTCAGCCAACTGACCGAACATATGCGCCAATGGCAACATACTCACCACCCGTTGTCCTGGCTCTACAGGCAAGATATGCAAGCCATTCTCCGTGTTGTTGGAAAGTGAACGATGACTGACCATCACGCCCTTAGGCGAACCTGTACTACCCGAAGTGTAGTTAATCAAAGCCAGCGAATCCAAATCAATCTCACCGTCCCTAACGAGTGAAAAGAAAGTATTTTCTGTAAGAGTAGATGGTTCGCTCATTACGTGCTCTACATTGCCTTTGTATGGATCTGCAAGATGGATGAAAGAAAAGTCATCCATAGACATAATCGCTTCTAATTCAGGTAACTTTTGGTTTTGCAATTCGCGCCATACGTATGGTCCTACGATGAGCATTTTGGCATCAGAGTGATCCAGAAGTCGTGCCAGGTCCTCTGCTTTGAAATCTTGCAAGAGTGTTACTGCTACTGCCTTGTAGGACATAATAGCCATGTAGGAAACTACCCAGTTGGAGCAGTTGCGACTGGCAATAGCGATCTTATCTCCTGGCTGAATACCTAATAGGCGAAATAACTTGTGAAAACGTTGCACTTGTTGTGCCACTTCGCCATGAGTGTATTGTTTTTTCTCTCCGTAATCTACGAAGGCGACATCTCGCCAACGATTATGGATCACCTGATCCATATAATGTAAAAAATGGTGTTTCATACTTCTTGTTTTTTAATTCGCTTTGCGAATGAATGGTTACTCCGTGAATTTCAGCCCGCAGGGCTAACTCTTCATTGCTTGCAATGGCTTTCAGCGAAGCTAATCATTCAGCCCGAAGGGCTAACTCTTCAGCGTAGCTTGCGAAGCTACTTCCTCCCTCGTCACTTCTTCCCCAATAAGTTCTGTTGGGCGGTAAGGCACCCCCTCAGGTGCGTGTGCCGCATCAAAAGTAAAATAGGTGCATGTACATTCCACCAAAATCTCCCCCTCTGCACTTCTAATCTCGCCATCTACAATGGCTATATTGCGACGCATCTCACGCAAACGCGCACGCAATTCTATATATTTCTGGCGTATCACTACTGGTTTGCGAAAGCGCGTCTCCATCTTGGCCGTCACACCCGATGCCTGCAACTTATGAAAGACCACCCAACCGCATACCTCATCCAGCAACACAGACTGCACACCTCCGTGCAATGTATTATCCCACGATTGATAGCGAGCAGATGGATGCCACAAGCATACCACATCATCACCCTCCTCATAAAACTGCATCTGCAAACCAAAAGGATTATCTGGACAACAACCAAAACAATGATACCCCTCTGCTCCTATCCACGGATTCTTAATCAGTCTCATAATTTACTTATTCAATTTCTCCTTACACTGCTCTATCGTCATTCTAACCGCGTGATGATTCCACTGCTCATATTCCGCAGCAGAAAGAGTATACAAACTATCTGCTTTTTCCAAATATTTCAATGCCTTCTTCTTGCTGCCAAAAGGATTATAAAACTCTACATTCCCCATCATCGCCATGACAAAGGCATCTTCGTTATCCAACTCCGCAGCCCGCTTGATACTAGCAAAAAGTTGCTTCGCGTAGCTCATGAAATGCACCTTATCCAGTGCCATTTTATAGGTATAAACACTGGTCAAATAGGCATTATACCTTGCCTCCGACAAGTTGGATTTCAGTGCCTCCAGATGTTGCTCATAGCGTGCCAGCATCGCTGTAGCATCTACCGTGTCTTGTCCCAAAGCCACAGCCGTATAGCCATACTCATAGTTGAGCAATTGCTTTTGCTCCTCCACCGACATACTATCCCACTGAGCCGAAGCAATATACTCCCCCCATAAACTCACATCCTGATTCAGATACGCCTGATACAACTGATGGTTCGAGTACTGCGCTCGGCACATACCCGAAACCATCAATAGTATTAGCAATGCTAGTTTTTTCACGCTTGCTCCAGCATCAATGTGCGGGTTGGTTGGTCGCACACCTCACTTGGTCCGTAGTATTGGATTGGACCTGGATAAATGTAGCTGAGTTGTGGATCAGCCCAATCAGCACGGTGAGCAGCCAAGTATTTGAATGGCGCACCGTTGAGGTCAACCAATGCCTTTTGAATCACAGGTTTCATCTTACCGTGGCGACGCTCCATATTCATCATCATGGTCACAGGTACACCACCAGCCACCCACTCGGTAGCAGGCTTGGTGAGGTTCTTCACCAATGCCATATAACCCGTCTTACCAGCTGCAATGAGGTGCGCAGCAGTATTACCGAGGCTATAGCAGTAGTCAGCATCGAAATTACTTGGCATTGCGCAGCGACCTTCGTAACCGAAGAAGTGGTTGAGCGCAGAGAATTTGCCCTTGTAGGTACCCGCAGCTTTGAGTTGAGCAAGACGCTTTTGTACCATCTCGATGAGCAGTTTCTCGGTTTCGATTTGGCTAACCATCACATTGCCGTGAGGATCACGATCGAGGGTCAATTGCTTAGCAATACCCTTTGGCAGGCTGCGATAGAGTTCGCATGAAGCAGGAGTGAGCATTGACTTCACATACTCGCGCTTAGCGTCGTCGCCCTCAAGAGCAGCAAACTCCTCGTTCTCAGCCAACATATCGTTGAGCTCTTGGATGAGCACACGCATAGCTGGGATAAACTCGATCAAACCCTCTGGGATAAGGATAGTACCGAAGTTGAGTCCCGCATTAGCACGCTCTACAATCACCTCTACGATTTGCTCTACTACATCATTGAGAGTCATATTCTTTGCCTCTACTTCCTCAGAAATAAGGCATACGTTTGGTTGTGCTTGCAACGCGCACTCTAGTGCGATATGGCTTGCACTACGACCCATGAGGCGGATGAAGTGCCAGTATTTCTTAGCAGAGTTAGCATCACGTTGGATGTTACCAATGAGTTCAGCAAAAGTCTTACATGCGGTATCAAAACCGAAAGAGGTCTCAATCATCTCGTTCTTGAGGTCACCGTCAATAGTCTTTGGGCAGCCAATGACTTGAATACCGCAGTTCTTTTGCAGGTAGTACTCAGCGAGTACGCATGCGTTGGTGTTAGAGTCATCACCACCGATAATCACAATAGCCTTGATACCCAACTCTTGGCACACCTTGATACCATTGTCAAACTGCCATGTCTCTTCCAGTTTGGTACGACCAGAACCGATAATATCAAAACCACCGGTATTGCGATACTCATCAATCACAGGAGCAGTGAGTTCTGCATACTTACCATCTACCAAACCGCTAGGACCACCGAGGAAACCATATAGTTTGTTAGCAGGATTGATACGCTTGAGTGCGTCAAACAAACCGCAGATCACATTGTGACCACCAGGTGCTTGACCACCAGAGAGGATTACACCTACATTGAATGCTTCTACAGCCGCAGCATCAGTAGCAGGTTCAAACTCGATTACAGGCATTCCGTAGGTGTTAGGGAAGAGCTTTTGAATCTCCTCTTGATCAGCTACAGATTGCGTTTTTGCGCCTTCTTTGAGGCTTACATTACCTTGCAAAGCCACTGGCATCTTAGGTTGATACGCAGCACGAGCTATTTGCAAAGGGCTTTTAGTCATTGTCATAATCGTTGTATATTTAAAAAAAATTAAAAGTTTTAACGGTTTTAAGAGTAGTTACAGAAAAATCCATACTCCCCAAATTACGCGACAAAGGTACATAAAAAAATGCGAATATGCAAGAATTTGGATAATATTTTCAGAAAAGAGTTCAATATTAGCCCTTACACAATTGTGCAAATGCACAACTCTCGCAAGTATGCAGATCCGTAGTCGGATAAAATGGTTGATTCATATCAAACATCTCATCCAATAGAGATTGCAGTTCAGATACAAATTCTTGCTGTATGTCTTTATCGAACACCAACAACCTGCCTTTGTACTCAACTGCAGGCATATCTTCAGGTGCAAGTTTGCGTGCAGGATAGATATAGGGAACTATTTGAACTGATTCACCACAGGATGTAGCATACAGCCAACAATAAAGTAGAGTTTGCAAGATTTGTCTTTTCCCTTTATTGCGTACCATCACACTATCTTCTTTCTCTGGGGTCACTATCCCAAAGACATTCGCCATCGTATCATACACCAAATCAGTTTTACCCGTCTTATAATCAATCATTCGTAGAATATCTCCCTTCATGTCTATACGATCAGCTATTCCATGCAAACGAATATTATTAAAGTTTACATTCAGTTGCTTTTCCGAAGCAATATATTGAAAGGGAGCATTGAAGTAATCATTGTTCAAAATATTATTTACATACGTTCGCACCACATGGTTCGCTAACACATCGCCATTGAGCAGTTGTAGATGTGCAATGTTTTCCCAATATGTATCATCATTCACTTGAGCCAGTAACTGTTCTACATCAGACGCTGTAACATTCTTCCCCACCAATGGAGCATATAACTGCTCCATAGTAGCATGCAATACATTGCCAATAGTTAATTCACTAGCAGATATAGTCTCATCGGGAGCAGGTTCATGCAAACACTCAATATATTTATAATAGAACAATTTAGGGCAACGTAGATAAGTTGTAAGAGCCGTAGCCGATAGCGTACGAATTTCATTCAAACGATTATCCTTTTTAATGCCTTGCGCATAAGTTATTGGGGCAGATATCAGTTCATTGGTTATTGCAAATTGGTTGATATTCAAACCATATTGCCATTTCAATTGATAAAAGAACCGCGATACTTCTCCTGAATGCTGATCATCGGCAGTTGAATTATGGATGAGCCACACATGTTTTGCATATGACAACATCCGATAGAAATTGTATGCAAAAATAGCATTTTGTCTGTCCTGCGTAGGTAAATTAAATCCACAACGTAGCGTATAAGGAACAAAACTATTAGCTCTAGTTTTTCCTGGATATAATTCATCGTTGAATCCTGTAATGATTACATTATCAAAGTCTAGCGCACGCGTTTCTAGTACACCCATCACTTGTAATCCATCTAAAGGCTCGCCTACATATGGGATAGTGCTCTCCATAGTCAGCATCCTCAGCAGTTGGTGCATATCAGCCACTGTAAAAACAATCTGCGGATAAATTGTCAGTGCTATCTCCAAACAATCAAGGACTTTAGATAATTGATATATTGCATCCGAATTGCTAGCGTCTAATTGTGCATATAAATGATTTTGCATTTGGCTAATAAATTCCGCGGGCGAAGTTGGCATTGGTTGCAACACTTGTTCGGGATACACCACCGCCGTATATAGCGATGTTGCACGCAGTGGATACCCCATAGTGACATTGATTTTACTCACCGATTCTGGAAAAGTATTCAATAATGGCACTAATAATCGCTCATCGGGTAGCACTATCGCTGTACGTGTCAAATCAGAACAATCATCGAGAATTATCCCCGACAAGATACGATTAACCTCGTGTACCTCACCTACTGTGGATGGCACAGAGACGAGGGTGATATCGGGAATCTGGACTCCGGAGGCGGGAGTCGAGAATCGGGACTCGGGAATCGGGAATCGAGATTGAAATAGGCGCAGATTCTCCTCCATAAATAGCGACGCCTTGTTCTGAGGATCGCGTAGATACGGACTATCGTAGTCAAAATAGAAATCAGCTCTACCCATCTCCTGCAAACGAAGCATCAGTTCGCGTTCGGATGCGGTCAAAGCATTGAATCCCAAGAAGACATACTGCTCTCGAAAACGCTCCAGAGGGATCTCCTGCCAATGATCAAGCACCTCGCGGTGCAACATTCCCTCATATGCCAAACCATCGCGGAGCAGGTTCTCGCGCAAAGCAGTATAGAGCGGATAAAGTAGATCCCATGTATGCAAGAATCGCTGATGCATCTCCCCATTGGGATGATGCTTGTCGGATTCTTGAAATTCTTTCCAAAAGCGTGCCAGCGCTTGCCGTTGGTTATCAGTGAGATATTGGAATCGCTCATCAATGGTATGCAAATCCTTTACCGACGCAAACAATGCCTCTACATGCGGCACTAAATGATTGTCTATCTCCGAGAAATCCGCCAACATCATCTTGCCCCAATAGAGGAATTGATCTAGGGATTCAGCATCAGGTTTCAAGCGTCGATATTCGCTATACAGGCGCAGCAATAGTGTCAATTGATCTGCCACTAGCAAATCAGACAACTCCGCAAAGCACTCATTGATGCTCATCATACGAGGAGCAAACATGGGTTTATCCACATACTGCGATAGGTATTTGCGGAAGAATAACCCTGCACGATGATTAGGAAAGACAAAAGTGTAGCGTTGCAAATCGCTGCCGAGTTGTTCTACAAATGTCTGCGCTATGGCATGTAGTTTACTTCTCATCAGTTCGTCTAAAAATATATTTCTTCACCCATCGTTTCACACGGCTGATTATTGACCATGTTTTGCTAGCAGGTGGTATCTCCATGAGCAACGTATCCATATCGGGTTCACCCGTCAACTGCTCTGGATAGACAACCATCGAACTGAAACTAGTGAAATGCTGCGTCAACATTGTAGGAATCTCCTCGAAAAGAGGGTTGTAACTGGCTGTAGACTTACGCGATGACAAGAGCACTAGCATATCATTTTCTACTATGGTCTGTGAGATGATACCCACCTCTTCCCAACCGTCCATATTGCGGAAGGCAGCACGCAAATATTTACCAGGACGACGACACATGGCTTGCAATGCCACTTGCGTATCTGGATGTGCATAGAAGACCACCTTTGCCCCCAACTCACCCGACAGACGACGCACCAAACCAAAACAAGTGATAAAGTCGCGCTCCTTCTCGGCATAGCGTGGAACTGCCACCACAAGGCGATTGATAGTGTTGATAGGTTGCGACTCGTGATAGACAATCACCGACTTGCTCGTATGTTCTACCATATCCGAGACATCCTTCCAGTCGGCTGATTGCTTAATCTCAATATTATCCAGCGAAGCCATCTCGCCAATCTCGCGCAATGCCTTTAATCGTTCACTTTTCATCTGTCCGTTTTCACCCTTCACTTCGCCTATCATAGTCAATAGCCAATAGTCGTCTTCGTGGTAAGCCTCTAGTTTGGCACTCTCCTGCAATGCCAACTCCTTGGCAGCATGCTCGGTGATAAAACTTGCTGTAGTGCAGAGTACCAAGATCATCAACACCGCAGCATTCAACACTTCAGAAGATACGATACCCATCTGATAGGCAATAGTCACGATTGCCAAAGTACCTGCTGCCGTAGCATGCGAAAGGCCAAAAATCAGTTGGCGTTCGTGTTTGGAGAAACGGAATATGCCTTGTGCTATCCATGCCGCTATACTTTTGCCCACCAATTTGGTGACAATCATCACACTAGCAATTATCACTGTGGTCCAACTGCTCCAAAAGGCTTCTATATTAATCATCAGACCTACACTCACCAAGAAGAGTGGTACAAAGACACTATTACCCATAAAATTGATTCTCGCCATCAATGATGAGCGATTAGGCAGTAAGCGGTTGAGCGAAACGCCACAAAGGAAGGCACCTAAGATACCTTCAAGTCCTGCCAACTCCGCCAACAATGCACTACTCACAAGCATTAGCATCACTACCATAAACTCTGAGATAGGTTCACGATAACGCTTGAAGAACATGCGAGCGAAGCGAGGGAATAGCCATATCACGCTCAACAGGAATAGTGCTAAAATAGCCAATTGTAGGACATAATCCATTATCGTTTGTGCGGTATCATTCCATTGTTCCACTACCGCTAGCACGATGAGTGATAGCGTGATAGCCCACATGGTGGCACCTGCGGTGATATTGACTGCTACATTTTTCTGCACGCCATAACGACTAACAATAGGATAGGTCATCAGTGTATGGCTACCGTACATAGCACCCAAAAGCAAACTAGATGTCCAATCGAAATTCAATAAATAACGACTAGTCACGACACCCAAGACCAGTGGAATAAAGAATGTACACAAACCAAAGAAGAGGGAGCGGTATTTGTATTGCTTAAAATCGTTAATATCAATCTCACTACCCGACTGAAACATAATATACAGCATGCCCAATGAGCCAAGAAGTTTGATAGTAGGACCTTCTGCTACAATATTTAGTACAGATGGACCTATTACAATACCTACCAAGATAAATCCCACAATGCTTGGCACATGTATCTTGCGGCATACGATTGGTACAAACCAAATGATGCCGATGACCAATGTTAATGTCAATAATGCATTCATCTTCTCTAAACACTAAACTCTCAACTCTTAACTCTCAACTCTACACATACCTTCCCGTTATACTATCAGGATTATTACGGATGTCGTCAATAGTACCTGTACCCACAACCGTACCGCCTTCGCGACCTCCATCGGGTCCCATATCAATGAGATAATCGCACGAACGAATGACATCGGGGTTATGCTCAATAATAATGACCGTATTGCCTTTATCCACCAATCGGCGCAAGACACCCATCAGCACGCGAACATCTTCAAAGTGCAAGCCCGTAGTAGGTTCATCCAAAATATACAAGGTCTTGCCTGTACCTGGGCGAGCAAGTTCGGTTGCCAATTTCACGCGCTGGCTCTCGCCACCAGATAAGGTAGTAGATGATTGTCCCAATTTGATATATCCTAAACCTACATCTTGTAAAGTCTTGATCTTCTTCAAGATATATGGCTGACTCTCAAAGAACTCTACTGCTTGATTGATTGTCATGTCCAATACATCGGCAATAGACTTGCCTTTGAAGCGTGCCTCCAATGTCTCGCGGTTGTAGCGTTTGCCACCACACACCTCGCAAGGCACATAGACATTGGGCAGGAAGTTCATTTGGATGGTTTTGTAGCCATTACCGCTACACTCCTCACATCGACCGCCAGAATTATTAAAGGAGAATCGCCCTGCTTTCCACGAACGAATCTTACTTTCAGGCAATTGCGCAAAGAGGTTGCGAATATCGGTGAAGACACCAGTATAGGTAGCAGGGTTACTGCGTGGTGTACGACCAATAGGCGATTGGTCCACGCCAATCACTTTGTCAATATGTTCGATTCCCTCTATGCTATCGTATGCCAAAGGCGTTTGCAGGCTGCGGTAGAAGTGTTGGCTGAGGATTGGGTAAAGCGTTTGATTTACCAAAGTGGATTTACCACTACCCGACACACCCGTCACGGCTATCATCTGCCCCAATGGAAAACTAACATCCACACCTTTGAGGTTATTACCCCTGCATCCTCGAAGCGTAATACTATTAGGCGATAAGGCGATAGGCGATGAGGCGAGAGGTAACGTAGCAGAGAGTTCTCCGCGAAGATACTTCGCGGTCAGCGTATCGGCTTTCAGCAGTTCTGCTAGTGTACCGCTAAAGACAATATGGCCACCCAATCTACCTGCCTTTGGACCTATGTCGATGATATAATCTGCCTGACGCATCATATCCTCGTCGTGCTCTACGACAATCACTGAGTTACCCATGTCGCGTAATTGTTTGAGCGAGTCAATCAAACGCTGATTATCTCGCTGATGCAAACCAATGCTTGGCTCGTCCAAAATATAGAGTACATTCACCAACTTACTACCCACTTGTGTAGCCAATCGTATACGTTGGTTCTCACCACCCGACAGACTATTAGATGAGCGAGATAGGGATAGGTAGGATAGTCCCACACTGAGCATAAAGCCCAAACGGGAGATAATTTCTTTGATGATCGGCTCAGCGATAGCGCGTTGCTTATTGCTTAGTTTAGCAGGCACATTCATTAGCCACGCTCTAAGGTCAGTAATATCCATCGCCGAGAGTTCGGCGATATTCTTATCCGCAATGCGGAAACTCAATGCTTCACGACTAAGACGCTGACCCTTACATGCTGGACACTCGCACCATACCTCCTCTTTCTCCTCCTTCTCATCCTCTGGTTGCTGCACATACTCCAACATGCGGGTATACCAGTTCTCATCATCTTTGATGATATTATCCAATTCTTCCTCGCCTAATTGCCTTTTCGCCTCATCGCCTTTCACTCTTCCCAGTCCCCTACAGGTAGGGCACCAACCCTGTGGTGAATTGAACGAGAACGTATGTGGCGCAGGTTCGGCATAACTCATGCCCGTAGTAGGACACATCAGATGGCGAGAAAAATAGTGGATTGGCAATTGGCTATTGGCTATAGAAATAGCCATCACGCCATCGCCTTGTGTCATGGCTTTGTCCACGGTAGCACGAAGGCGTTTGAGGTCTTCTTCGCTTTCGCTTTTGAATTTGAGACGATCTACAACGACTTCGATGGTGTGATTCTTGTAGCGATCAAGCTTCATACCTGGCGTGATTTCCATCACTTCGCCATCCACACGCACATGCAAATAACCCTTACGGCGAATAGTCTCAAAGAGTTCTTTGTAGTGTCCTTTACGGTTATTGACCATTGGGGCAAGCACGAGCACTTTTTGACCTGCATATTCTTTGAGTATCAAGTCAACAATCTGGTCGTCGGTATATTGCACCATCTTCTCGCCAGAGGCGTAAGAGTACGCGTCCGCAGCGCGTGCAAAAAGTAGTCGAAGGTAGTCATACACTTCGGTTACGGTGCCAACAGTAGAGCGAGGATTGCGAGAAGTTGTCTTTTGGTCGATGCTGATTACAGGCGAGAGGCCTGTAATCTTATCCACATCGGGGCGTTGCATCGTACCTATATATCCGCGCGCGTAGGAAGAAAAGGTGTCCATATATCGGCGTTGTCCTTCGGCAAAGATGGTGTCAAACGCCAATGAGGATTTACCACTACCCGACAAGCCAGTAATGACCACAAGTTTATCTCGCGGGATACGCACATCCACATTCTTTAGATTATGTACGCGTGCGCCTGTGATAAATATGTCGTTACCTTGGTTTGTCATAGTGCAAATACCTTTGCGCTGCAAAGGTACAAAAAAATCTCCACATACGCAAGTTTTCTAGTAAAAAGCATCGCCACTCGTAGGAGAGTCCACGAATGGCGATACCAAGCCTAATGAAGAAAATTCATCAGTTACTATCTCGCTCATCTGAGACAATCTGCCCTATTACATTATATGTTATTTGATTGTGCACTATATACATCGAACCATTTTGCACAATCTTTAATGCGGGATTCATATTATCATTCTGCGAAGAATGTTTTTTTGTACGTTTGATACGGAAAGTATTATAAAGCAGAGGGGTTCCGTCGTAATTTACTCGGTAGGAGTTTACTGTTATCCTATTGCCATCTACTGTGAATGCCGAATAGGTAGGTGAGCCAGGCTGACCAAAATATCCAGTGAAGAGGTCGAAATAGTTTTGCACCTTATGTTTATCTATGTCAGCTTCCATCACGGCTTGCGTATTCGGGCTATATCGTTTTGTACCACAGGTAGCACCAATAAAGTACAGCGCGCCATTATCTACCGTGAACGTACCACCAATATTTCTTGACATACTCAGGAAACTAGGCTCTAGATCTGCTATATCGCTTAATATTGGTTTCTTGGTATCTGCGTCAACTGGTCCTATCACCTCATAGCAGTGATCATGTCCTTGCAGCATCAGATCAATTTCACACTCTTTGATAATTGGCAACATTGTTGCTCGGAACAATGGAGTTTCTTCATCTTCTTGGTGTCCAGATCCAGAGAAGATATTTTTGTGAACCAATGCGACACGCCACTTTGCTTTAGGATGAGCCGCAACCTGCTCACGGAACCAATTGCCCACATCATTTGTCAAATAAGTTGAAGTACAAGCCGAAATGTCGTATGTTCCTTTCCAATAATCTTGTAATGAATACACCAAAAATAAGACATCACCATACATAAACGAATATGTAGTTCCATCAAATTGAGGTTTGACTTGAGCATGCTCTTTAAAGTGATTATCTGTATTGAAATGGTAACTATAGTTTAGGTTTTCTGAATCATCATGATTACCATCAGTAGGCACAATTGGCATATTTCGTACTACAGGTCTCAATGCTTCATCAAACCAACGTTCCCATTCCCATTCCGAGTTACGATTTGTACCTGTTTCCACGAAGTCCCCTGGGAAGACGCAGAACTGCGCTTCTGGTGTATTATTCACGGCCATATCAGCACATCGGCGTGCATCATTGATGTATTCTTGATTCATGATATGAGAATCTGTCATATAAATGAAGGTAAATGGCTGATTTCTATCAGGAGCAGTAGTAAAATATCCCACTTCGCTCCAATATCCTTCCACTCCTACACGATATGCATATGTAGTATTTGGGTGTAAATTTTCCGCTATTGCCTTATGGCTCACATACGTAAACTTTTGAGTAGTACTCATCTTCGTTGCTTTCAGTATGCCAGATGATGAGGTGGCATAATTAAGCGGTTTGGTAACCGTGGCAGTAGCATCTAGCACAATAGTTGGTGCGAAAGCATCTTGTTTTGAGTCAATTGGCATGAGTTGTACCACTCCCTCACTCATTCGTTCGTTAGTAAACCAACAGAATGCCATTCGAGTTTTAGGATCCCCATTGATATTGGTGACTACATTGTATGGCATTTGATAAGGTAGTAGTTGACCTATTTTCTCTTTCAAGGCATTCAGGTTCACATCTGTTGAATCATCACGAGCGGCCTCTTTAGCTATTAAGAATGGAATATAGGAAGGTATCGTATAATCATCAATACTATATAAGCTATCTGCCAATAAGACGTCTCTATGAATGATTACTATCGGCTTTTCATTCACCACTACTACTGCCGAGTCTCTAAAACCTCCTTGTTCGGTAGTGACCCGTACGGTTGTTTCTCCTACCTTCAGTCCAATTACAGTTCCTTGAGGTGTCACGTTAGCAATCGTTGGGTCAGCTATCTGCCATGTTACATTTCGGTTAGTAGCTTTAACAGGCAGTAGAATAGCTGTAATCAAAGCAGTATCAGTAGTATATACATGCAATGTATCCATATTGAGTATGACACCTGTCACATCTACGGTAGGTGCATCGGGGTCATATTCATAACATCCGATATCCGCCCGACCACCTATCGGGCGAATATTACCCTCTATATCGTAATATAAATCAGTATTCGCTTTGGCCTTATTGATAACAGCGGAGTTTGCTGTGATTGAAAAATTAGCAGCCCGCATTGCGGCTATTTCTGCTGCGTTCTTAGGAGCCCCAACAAATGCAGTGGGACTCACAAAGTGTGGACCATTGCTATCCATATTATCTGCTGATAACTTCACTGTAAAGTTCTCGGCTTCAAAATACGAATCAGCCGCATTATAGCCTGAACCATTCTTTGTATTTTCGCCCGATACAAAGTTAGCTGGATCTGCAAATCCCTCTTCTGATTGGTTATTCCACATGAGGTTGTTATAGGCTATATTATCGCTGTGGATACCGCCATATTGGCTACCAAAATTGCATGCTAAAGTATTGTTATAGACTATACCTGATGGGTTGTAGATTCCTCCAGAATTTGGCCAATCCGATCCAGATGGTTCATTATTATGTATCAAGCAATTGCGTACGATGCCTTTGTTCTCATTGCGAATAGCAGCGTAGTTACCTTTGCATCCACGGATAATTGTATTCTCAAGAATACCGCCATTATTTTTCACGGCACCGCCTATTCCTAATGCTTCGCATAATTCAATAATGCACCCAGTAACCACACCTGCGTCCATTAATACAGCGCCTGCGCTGTTAGTTGTATAACAATTACGAATAGTCGTGTTACGCAATACTCCTTTTGCTTTTAAGACTACAGCACCTCCTGCGGTAGTATGATTAGCATTTTGCAAAATCAGTCCATCAAAGTAGGTTGTATCTTTGAAATTAGACGTTTGATTAATCAACATGGTATTGAGTCCAGTACCATCCAATATGGTGAAATAGGTTTCTGGATTTCGTTCGCCTGTAATTGCAGAATACCCACCAAATAGGTGCACTGGCTTTTTTGTCTTAATGGATTGATTATACACACCTTCTGCTATTTTCACAGTATCACCGTCCATAGCTGCCTCTATAGCCGCTTGGATAGAATACTTGGCAGTAGTCCAAGACAAGCCATCTTGATTATCATCACCAGTAAGTTTTACAAATTGATTTGCTGCGTATGCTGCTGTCAAGCACACTAAAGAGACAAATAATGAGGCTAATCGTTTCATCGTATAGTAATAATAATAATTAGGATTTATTTACAAAGGTACTATAAATACCGTATGCACAGGAGGAGGGAAAATATGTTTTATAACATAAAAAAAATATCCTAATAATACAAAACTGATTTACAATATATTACATTTACATCTAAAACCAAAATCAAGTTTCGATATGTTTCGATACAGACTATCGTACATTTCGCATTAGTACATTTCGAAAATAAATCGTAACTTTGCGGCATAATCCACTTAAAATGATACTGTTATGAAATCTCACTCTCATTCTTCAGCCAAAGAGCGTAGAGCATTGATTATGAAAATGCTTGAGAAAGAAAACGAAGTTTCAGTCACCACACTGAGTAAAACACTATTGATTTCGGAAGTTACAATTCGAAAGGATTTAACCAATCTTCAAAATCGAAATCTTTTGGTGCGCACTCGAGGAGGTGCAATACGCCGACCTATAGAGAATCTGAATGAAGATACGGCTATTACCAAAAAGAGTATGTTTAACTTCCGTGAGAAGGAGAGGATTGGACGTATGGCAGCAACTCTTATCAACAATGGAGATCACATTATGCTAGATTCGGGTACTACGACCTTAGAGATAGCTAAGAATTTGGATGGATTGACCGATTTGACTATCTTGACAAATGCCATGAATATTGCGGAGGAGTTGATGAAGTACAAACGCTTCACTGTAATCATCATTGGTGGGCACATGCGTCTAAATAGCCACTCAACCTTTGGGCCTATTGCGTTGAATACGTTGAGTCATTTTGCGAACTACAAATTGTTTTTGGGTGTCGATTCTTTCTCTTTTGAGAATGGTATCTCTACGCCAAATATGGAAGAGGCAATGCTAAATCAAGCCATGATAGCTCAGGCTAGCGAAGTAATAGCGGTGTTTGATAGTTCGAAGTTTAACAAGCGCAGTTTCTGTCATATTGCACATTGTGAACAAATTAACACCATTGTCACCGACAAGAATTTACCTGTCGGGTCCGTTTCTAAGCTAAAGGCCAAGAATATCCAATTACTATTAGCCTGATACAAAAAAGTAGCATTTTGGAGTGCTACTTTGTCTATTTTCGCTACACAAATCGATAGATTGTTTCATGTTGCCACTGTTCACCTGGACGTAGGATTGTGTTTGGGAAAGATGGATGGTGAATTGCATCTGGAAACATCTCTGCCTCCAAGCATATAGCACATTGTACATCGTACATTTTACCAGACTTGCCAATATGTTTCTCTACATAATTACCAGAATATACCTGCATGCATGGGAACGTGGTCCATGTTTCCATTTTGCGTCCTCCACCTTCTAATAGGGCCACCAGGCGCAATTTAGGGTCAGGTTCTTTCCATCCTGGCACCGCCCAGCCATTATCAATTCCCAATCCCGAAGCAAAGAATGCATCATCTATTCGGTCTGCTATTAGCACGGGGTTGCGCATATCCATAGGAGTATTATCTACGCTCACTACGGTGCCTAACGGCATGGTTTGCTCGTCATATGGTATATACTCATCGGATAGCACCTGTAGTTGATGGTCATGAATTGTACCTTCTCCCTCTCCTTTTAAATTGAAATATGCATGGTTTGTGAGATTCAATATAGTAGCTTTATCGGTTTGAGCTTGATATTGAATTATGATGTCTTTTCCTTCGACTTTGTACGTAACGTATACGTCTAAGTTGCCTGGAAATCCTTCCTCTCCGTCTACAGATAGATAATGCAACTTGAGCAGGTTTTCTCTCGCTTCGATAACGTCCCACACCTTATCATTGAATCCCTGGTTGCCTCCGTGCAGCATGTGTTCGCCATTGTTCTTGGTTAGCAGATACACTTCGCCGTCTATCTCCATTTGCGCGCCAGCGATACGCCCAGCTGTACGTCCATTAATACCATTGAAATACACTTCTTGCGTCAACCATTCGTCTAAAGTGCTAAAGCCCAGTACCACGTCTGCCGTATTGCCATTTGCATCTGGTACAAAGAGGGAGACAATTTTTGCTCCGTAGTTAGTGATTTGTGTTTTTAGGCCTTCTGCGGTTGTAAGGGTAAATAATCCTACCTGCTTACCTTGAACCGTTTTGTCAAAGCTTTTCTCGTCAATCATAGTAGTAGTATTTTGATTCTTGCTGCAAAGGTACAATATATTTTTTACATATGCAAATTTCGACTCTTTTTTTAGGGAATTATATACAAGTTGACACTAATGGTATTTTAAACGACAATTTAGGTCAATTTTGACATCGGTTAATGTCAATTCGAAGCATATCAACTTCGACAACAAGTGTCAATAGGTCTATAAGTCCCTTTTTTTATATCCATGCATGGTCAACAATCCACTCTATTAGATGACTAACAAAA
Source organism: Paludibacteraceae bacterium (assembly GCA_045601825.1). Classification (GTDB taxonomy): domain Bacteria; phylum Bacteroidota; class Bacteroidia; order Bacteroidales; family Paludibacteraceae; genus Colicola. The sequence continues at coordinate 147,436 of JAZSAI010000004.1, forward strand.
CATAGGAATAGACTTCCTATCGTGAGGAAGCCTATTCTTGAGTCGTTTGTTAACTATTGATAGTTGACAACTAACGATAATTCATTCCTTGTATTCCAGCATTATTGTTGAAAAAGCCTACATGACGTTTTCAGCAATAACAATGAAGCTCGTTCTGAATTATAACTTAGCACCTTGCGCATTGAACTCAACACCGTTCTTAATAACGATGAGTTGTCCATTGCGGATAACTTTTTGAGCAGTAACAGCAGTATTGATATTGTCAATAGCTGTTTCAATTTTCTCTGGGAAGGTGATTGTAAGAATGTTGGTAGCATATGTCCAAGTGAAGATATAGTCACCTGCTACGTCTGCAGTAAGTTTCAAGTTGCCAGAACCAGCTACAACCTCAGCAGATGCATTCTCGCGTGTGAATGCTACTCCATTAGAAGTCCAGTTGCCAGCACCACCAATACGCATACCAAACTCGTAGTCGCCTTTTTCGATGGTGAGGGTCAAAGTAGCAGTAGCTTCATCGGCAGCCTTGGTGAATTCCTCAGTGTCAGCCCATGAACCAAGGAAG
>JAZSAI010000005.1:0-13193 GCA_045601825.1 Paludibacteraceae bacterium
CCCTCCCCCCGTTCCCCCCTCGCACTCCCCGAGGGGGGCTATCAATAGGTTGGGACATTTTTTGTCGGCTAGCGCGTTGAGTTGCGGAGCGCGCTTGTGTCCTCGCTCCTGCCTATAGGCAGGGCTGCGGGCCTGCGCGCGCTCCGAGTCTGGTGCTCCCTCGTATTTACGGCTATTGGGGGCTCTATTTAGTCATAATTCGGATTCTCGTCAGTTCGGTCATAGTGAGGTGGTTGAGTTCTTTTGGTTGCTGTATCGAGAATCCGATCCTGAATTATGATAAATAGACCTACGGCTATATCATCGGGGTCGGGCTTTCATGATGGTCGGGGGCTATAGCCCCCTCCCGCTCTTAAAGTTACTTTTGCTTCTCCCTTGCTATTAGGCTTTCAAGGTTCTTTCGGCTATGGCTCAACGTCCATTTGGCTCCCGTGCGCTCTATAGCGTCAGCCCCTAAAGGGTCTGCCGCCCGCCCGCCCCTATAGGTGCGGGCTCTAAGCGGTAGGGGGCTGCAGCCCCCTGCATTTTCACCATGCCCACCCACCACCCTTTTTAATCCAAATAAATATCCCCGATGAATAAAAAAATCACCACATTATTCCCCAGTGCGCTGATTGCGAGGGGGGCTCCCTGCCCCCCTCGCGCTCCCCCCGGGTGTTTTTCATAGTTTTGTTTTTTTTTGGTTGTTTAGGGTTGTTTTTTTTGTTCCCTCGTCGCTTTTTGGTTGTCATCGCCCGTCTCGGGGTTGTTGGTCGCCCGTTTGGTGGTGTTCGCCTGCTACCGCTTCGGTGGTCTCTTTGTTTCCCCCTGCGGGGGTTGGGTTTCATCATCGCCTTGCGGTGGTCATCGCCCTTTTTCCCTTACGTCGTGGGGCTTCGCCCCCCGAGGCTTATGGGGGCTTGCGCCCCCGCCCCTATTAAAGTTCTTTAATTCTATATCCGTAGCGTTCATAGATGATGTCTGATAGTATATGCCGATGGCAAAAAGCGTTCTTTTTCTCATAACATAATAAGAGAATATCTCTTCCTTTTGCTTGTTTCGCCATAATTTCAAATAGTACGTGTATATCGTTCAGTTTGTTTATTTGTTCCCGATATCGGGGTACATATTCTTGAGGGGATAGCCCGTTATGATAATCGTCTAATAGTTGTTTAGATGGGGCTAAAGATTGTATATGCATGCCCTTAAATTCACGGGGTCTTATTAGGCTGATACTTACTTTAAGGTAGTGCTTGTTAGATAAGCGACTGGCCTTTGTGTAGTTGGTTGTATATATATTAATCATGATGGCTGTTATTTAAAGTCCTAAGATGTCGTGAGTTCTAAAATAAGTTATCATTTTCTCGAGGCTCTTAAAGCGCGTTGTCGGCAGATCTATCGGATAGCCCTTTTTGGCGCAGTCATCATCAGAGCACCACTCTGCGAGGTCGCACCCTTGGCAGGGGTTCAAGATGTGTGCAGCTGATGTGCCCAGGTTAATCTCTTTCTCGGGGTTCATAGGGTTGGATATCTCCAACCCCGTGAATAGATCTAATTGTGTTGCCATAGTCAAATCCATATTTGGTACAAACTTATTACTGTGCGGTGACCTAATGTCGTATGGCGGAGTTCTGTCTGTGCCATGCAGTTACCGACACCAATCTCTTCGGGAGTGCATTCCTTTTCGGTCTCATAACCTAATAAGTTGTTATAGGTCTCAATCATTTTCAGATAGCGTTTTTCCCCTTGTTTCATGCTTGTAGCTATCGTTGGCATCGTTCCCAGGTCAGCACACATGATTTCGTGGCCCATGCCATCTTTAACGAATGTCTTGCACTCTATGTAATACGCTTTTCTCATAATCTCTGCCGTTTAGCCCATCGGCGGGGGGTCTTAATTAATACTTGTTTTTAATTGTTGCAAATACGCAATCCATGCAACTGATGTTGCCTCGTGGGCAAGGTTTTTTAAAGTGGTCTTGCACCATGCATCCACTGACATCCCGCATATAGTTGATGCGGTCTGCCTTTGATAGCACAGATGTGCCATCAAGGAAATCTCGATGTGTCATAATGTCAAGGATACCCGTTCCTTAGGCGGGGGTCTATCGCTCGTTGGGTTATCTAATGTTGTCTTTTGCAACCACAAAGGTACGAAAAATTTCGGACATTTGCAAGCTTTTTTGTGTCTTTATGTCGATAGAATTTGGCTATACGTCGATGTGTCCAGGCCGTTCGTCGATAAAAAGAGCCTATTTAGATTAGTCTAAATAAGCCTGCTGAGGTGTTCAGATGGCTATTGTGTGTTCAGTGGGGGCAAGCCCCCACACCCCCTTTTATGTCGGTAGGGGGCGAGCCCCCTGCGCCCACATTTATGTAGATTTTGGCCGTTTTGGGCACACGTGCCCGTTAAACTAACTTAAAAATCAATAAAAGTTTGTGGATGGGTTATGACCACTTTGTAAAAAATTAGTCAGTTAATCCCCACCTGCAGGTGGTCAACTCCCAAGTAAGTCCGAATTTGGTCCGAGAAATTATTTTTTGTACCTTTGCGGACGTTAGGATATGCTTTCTTTCTGACACCCCGTCGCAGGGTTTGCGACAAAGTTGAATCGTATTATTATAATGTTGTATTATGGCAAAAGCTAAATCGGGCGGTACTCGCTCATTCCTCCGTGGCCGTGTAGGCTCGGACGTTTATAGCATTGGCAAGGATGCTAAGGGAAACAAACAGCAGATTGTTCGCAGTCTGGCTGAATCAGTGGCAAATCCTCAGACCCTCGCACAGATGCGTGGACGTATGATCATGTCAACCATCATGCAGGCTGTTTCAGGTATGGCTGCAATTATCGACCATTCTTTCGACAACGTTCCAGCTGGTCAGCCAAACGTGTCGGAGTTCATCCGTCGTAACTATGCACTTGTAAAGGCTGACGTCGCCGCTCACCCTGCAAGTGGCAACGCTTTCGGTCTCAACAAGTATGGTGAGAAAGGTATCAAGCAAGGTGCCTATGTGGTGGCAGGTGGTTCAGCCGCTGACATCGCAGGTGCAGTGCTTAATGGCGCTTCTAAGACCCTGACTATTGTCCTCTCTGCAGGTGCAACTATCGCAGATCTCCGCTCTGCCCTTGGTATTGGTACCGAGGATTACTTTACCGCAGTGTGCATCACTGAAGATGGTAAGTTCCTCTACAACCGCTTCCATGTGTCGCAGGCTCTTGCTAGCGCAACCGAGATCTCTGCTTCCAACATCGCAGAGGTTATCACGATGGATGGTAACGTATCCGTGACACTTGCTTTCGCAAATAACACGATTACCGCTACGTTTGCAGATTTCTCTGCTAACGCAGGTATCATCGTGAGCCGCAAGGAGAATGCAAGCTACAAGCACAACGACGTGACTCTGGCTGCTCCGACATCGCCCGTGTACACAAGTGACGATGCACTTCCTACATACCCAACGGGCGCTCAGCGATTCTTGAACGGTGGCGGAGAGGGGGAGAGCCCTTTTAGCCCATCGCCAGAGCCGACACCGACGGTTAACCCCATCGAACTCTCGAGCGTCACAACTAATGGAAATAACATTTCCGTAGGTGGCAATTGGAACAATGGCACAGTGCCGTTTGAGTCCTCTGTATCTGGCACAGTTACTTTCAATGCAGCCCATGTCGCTGACAACGGCGGAGCAAAGGCCGTGCTTTGCACTGGCAAGGTGTACTCGGCAGGCGGTACGGAACTCTTGACGGTTGCTGATGGTGCTAACACTATCGCTAGCCGTACTTATCAGTCCGTCAGCTCTGTTTGGATTGTTCCCGTTACGGGCAGTCCCGTCATGCTTTGCTTCATCGAGGGCGGTGGCGATTAATTAGATTATTCACGCATTCAAATTTGAGCAGGGGGCAGGGGTTTTCCCTACCCCCTCTTTTTTCAGAAATGGCTAGAGGAAGATTAGGCGGAACAAAGGCAAAGATTCGGGGCAAGGTTGGCTCGGAGATTTACCAACTGAAACGAGATCCTGATGGAACTCTGATTCAGTCGGTCTATGGCCAGAACCCTAATCCCACTTACACCAATACCCCCGCGCAGGCGAAATATAGGTGCATCATGGGCCAGATAGAGCGCATGTGGCATATTATCCCAGATGTTATCCGTGACGCGTACTCCAAGATAGACCCAGGTACGCTAGCATTTCAGCATTTTTCCAAAATCAACTATGATTATGTGGTATCCAAATTCTCTTTGATGGAGGGTGTTTACTCCTCACTGAATTGGAAAGAGAAGCGTGACCTTGCCGCCCCCGCAGGGGAATGGCTCTTGTGTGATGGCACTTTGCCCGAGGTGTTCTTCCCGCTGACATCATGGTTAGAGGCATACAATAACGCGTTAGATTGGTACTATAACCCCGAAGATGATGACTACACGATAGGTCGTTTCTTACGTCAGATTGGATATCAGAAAGGCGATTACTTACGATTCTATGTCTTCGTCGATTTTGCGGATGATACACCCGCAACTATCAAGGTGATTGATACTTATCTCAACCCGTCTTTAGATGTCCGCAGCATTCTGCCGTATCCGATGTCTGATGATGTCTTTATCAAGACAAAGGATAATGCGTGGCAGGTCCTATGCGGTATCAATAGAGCATTTCCCACATTGCGGCTAAGGTGTCCCCAAGACGATATCAGAAGAATTATCGCGTGTGCGACACTCCAGATTGTACGTCCGTCAGACGTTGGTACTTTGTTTTCTTCATGTCGGTTCTCATGGTTTCAAGTTCCGCAGTCCTCTATCTATCCGAGGAAAACGGCTCTCGACGTTTGGCCGACATGGTATAATGGTTAATTTAGTTTATGGTACATGATGCAAAAGCAGAAAAATTTGTGGCTATTGGTTCTTTTCTTGTAGCGGCCGTGCTCGCGTTTATCGGTCAACAATTGGCTGAGTACGGAGATATCGAGGGCGGCACGCTGATGATGTGCGCCCAGTTCCTAACCTTAACCGCAACCATTTTCGGTATTGACTACAAAATCAAGAGCAATGGCCACAATCGAAAAAATGACACTGGCACTACTGCTGACGCTAAGTAGTGTGCAGCTGATTGCCGATACACTCACAATCCCCAAAGTGGGTTATCTTGTGAGATACGACACCCATCTAGGGTTGCCCATCCTGACGGATTATGTTTTACCCAGGTCGCTTTTGCGACGGGTGACAAGTCGCAAGGGCATGACGTTTTATCCCGATCGTGCGCTTCCGCGCCCGCAGGTTAACCCGTCATGCTATAATCGTTCGGGCTACGATAGAGGACATAACGTTCCTGCTGCAGATATGGCAGGGAATCCCGTGCTCATGTTGGAGACGTTTGCGATGTCGAACGTCAGCCCGCAGACCCCCGAATTCAATCGCCACCGATGGAAGAATTTGGAAATTTTGGTTCGGTCTTTGGCAAGGCGATGGGGTGTCGTTCGTGTTCAGACGATTCCGCTATTCGTGAATAAAGATACACTCTGGCTACCATGCCACCATGTGGCCATCCCAGATGGGTACCAAAAACGAGTGTTCAACTGGCCGACTAACGAAATAATATTAGATACTATCTTATGGCAGAGAAGAAACAACCGCGGGGCATCCGCAACAACAACCCATTGAATATCCGTAAGGGTAACAATTGGAAAGGCGAGGTGACTAACCCCACCGATAACGAGTTTGAGCAGTTCGTATCCATGCAGATGGGTGTCCGTGCAGGATTTAAGATCCTAAAGAACTACATGACTGGCTATGGTGGCCGTGTCCGTCCGTTGATAAACGTCCACGACATCATTCATCGATGGGCTCCGCCGAGCGAGAACAACTGCAAGGCCTACATCGATTCGGTGTGCCGTGTCAGTGGCCTGCATGAATATGAGCGGTTGCAGTTCAGTGACCGCAACAAGATGTTAGCTTTAGTCGATGGGATGATACGCGTCGAATGTGGCCAACCCATATCACTCGATATCATTGCGTCGGCCTACGATTTGATTAACTTTTAAACGTTATCGCAATATGAAAAAGTTTGTTTTAGGTATCGTAATTATTGGGTTATTGGTACTCTCTTCATGCACTCCTAACCGCTTCTTTCTAATCAATTCAGAGGGCATTCTGACGTACAATCGTCATACGGGCCAACTTGAATTCATGTGGCAGACTAAGAGTGCAAAGGGGGATTCCGTCAGCGTAGTCAAGTGTGATTCGCTTATCAACCGCTAATAGATTTTTTTTGATTGGTAAAATGGTTTCGGAGGTGGCCGCAGTGATGCGCCCGCCTCTATTTTTATATCCCCTGCGAATCGGAAAAATATCCTCGATGGATAGCTGCTAATGCGTGAGGCCTCACGTACTACCGCGTGAGGCCTCACGCAATTATCTCCCTATTTAGACATTTCTAAATTAAGTCTGTTTTGGCTGATTTCCCTTGCAGGGTTCAGATATCTTTCGTATCTTTGCAGCGGTTTAGGATAGGCGGCAACCTGAGGAGGCCCGCTGAACGTAAAACCAACGGACGGCACGACTTTTGTGCGCCCTCGATTACGTGTCTTTTGCGAGTTGTGTGGTCGAGGGCTTTTCTTTTGGATAGGCTGAACGTTTTGGTTCACATAATGCCGATTCTCTAAAGTTTGTGCATCCGTGATTACGTCATCACCTAAAGCACAAAAGTTATGGTACATTTTTTCTGTTTTATCGAAGACCCCTGCAATCTGCGGGCAGGTTCTCGTGTGTTTAAAGTCAAGGTTGGCGATGGCCAACGTGACCAGGTTAAACGTATCCTGGTCGATTGTTACGCAACCGACACAAATGCGTTCTTCCGTCTCTGGGATGCAGACACTGATTATTTTTTAGCCCGTCAGCTGCACACCAAGCCCCGTGATCATGCAAGCATGTCTTCGGGGCTTGATGTGATTGTCACCGATATTCGCACGCTCTATCGATGTATCATCGATGGCAATCTTGATTCAATCAAAAATCCTCCGCAGGTCGCGCGTAACGCGTTCCGAATGATGTCGATACTCTCTCCATCATTCTTTCTGAAAAATCACTCCGCCCGCAGGGCCCCCTCTGTGCCACCCGTGGCACGTAAAAACCTAAGTGTTAGACCCTGCCGTGAAGATAATATAGCCGCTATCGGTTTCGCGCTGATGGCACTACTCTATTGGTTAGGTTCATTGGTTGGTTGTTGGGAAAATGCAGTGCTATGAGGTTAATTTTCGGTTGATTGTCGGTTGATTGTCGGTTGATTTCGATTTTCTGACAGACCAAGTTTGATATGTTGATAGGCTGACGAAACCGATATAAGAAAGTTAGTGTTAATTCACAATATGTTTTATTTAAATTACAAAGTATTATGCTAAAAGTTGAATTGATTGGCAACATTGGTGCTGATGCAGAGATTAAGGATTTCCAAGGAAACAAGTTTGTAACCTTTCGTGTGGCGCATTCGAGTAAGTACAAGGATTCGCAAGGCAATGACACAGAGTCCACAACGTGGGTTGACGTGACATTGAACGACACAGAATCCAAGGTGATTCCATTCCTCAAGCAAGGAGTAAAGGTATTCGTGAGAGGTAACGCAAGTCTCCGAGTGTATTCTAGTCCGAAAGACAAGATTATGAAAGCAGGCCTGCAGGTTTCAGCGTGGGAAATAGAATTGTGTGGAGGACAGTCTGATGATGTTCCCCGCCAACTCATAGACCCGTCGAACGGACAATTGTTTGACGTTACCAAACACTATTGGTGCAATCGGCCAACCGATGGAATGAAGAAAGACGAATACTTTGAGTTGGTCGATAGGAAAGGTCACTCGTTCATGATGAACTATGGAGGATTCGTAGTTCCGTTTGCAGAGGGTTCTCAAGCCGAGCAGGATGCAGAGAAAGCAGGCGCGCAGGAAGAGCCAAAGCAAGAGGAGAAGAAATCAACAAAGGCGAAGAAATGACGCAATTTGAATATGATTTCATGACTAAAGCACAAGTCGATGGGGTTCGTGAACTCATCGACTTGTGTCGCAATGGATATCAAGTTGTTTTCGGAGCCACGATATATTCAGGCAGAAAATATAAATTGCGGCATTCTCGCAATGGTCGCACGCTCATGGTGACTATCTTTCGTTATTCTTACTCCATCATGGAGGGAAAGAAAGTATTGAAGATGGTCGTATATGACGAGAACGGCCGACCCATGCAACCCGATAATTAGTTTCTAGTTCCGATTTAGGTGATATGAGGTGTGTCAATATCGACTGGTTGGAGGTTTCATGCGAGGAAAGCAATATGCGATATCCCTGCAATGCGGAATATTTCCGTACGCAGGGTTATTTCGTGCATGAACGTGACTATGGCACACGTGTATGGGGAGAGGTGTTCACCATCGAGGACACAGAGGGGCACGATTGGATTGAAGTCCGTCGAGATCCTCCGTCAGGGGATAGTGAGTTTAAAGGACTGACGCAGTTTTCCTGCAGACTCCGTTTGGTCAATGCGCAGTGTTATGCCAGTGGGTGTGTGGATAGATTGCGTGAGTTCATGATACGTCACGACTACATTTTCAAGCGGATTTTCCGTATCGATATCTGCTACGATTTTGAATATTTTGACTACGGAGACCAACCATCGCGTTTTGCACGTCGCGTATTGGAGAGAAAATATCGAAAAATCAATCAATGCAAAATCCACGCGATTGGCGATGATAGATGGTCAGACTACGATTGGGAAACATTGTCTTGGGGCTCTCCCACATCGATGGTCTCCACGAAGTTATACAACAAGTCGAAAGAGATTGCCACGGTGTCGAAAGAAAAGGTGTACATTCCTTACTCCTGGTTCATTTGCGGACTGCTCGATAATCCCATCAGTCGCACGAAACTAAATGCGCAGGGTGAAGAGTACGCACCCGAAATCTGGCGATTGGAGTTCTCCTTGAAGAGCAAAGCAGACCGATGGCTAGTGATAGAGGATGTATCAGGCAAGCGCATGAAGAAACGCGAGATTCCACACACGTTAGACCGATATGACGCGCCCGACAAACTTTGGCAACGATTCCAAGACCTAGCGTACCACTATTTTCACTTCAAGGTGGCCAAGTACAAAGAGGTTCGAAAGGGTATCACTAAAGCTTTGCTTTCAGAGCCATCCCACGCGATTGACCGTAGTCCGATTCGCAAGTCTTTGTGCCCTGATAAGTTGCTCTTCCGATGGGACAAAGACCATGAGTTCATGCAGCTCGATATGAAGATGCGCTCTGCCAAGCCAAACAATACCCTTGATGTGTTGCGCAGGCATCTCGGCATGTATCGTGCACAGACGCTTGATGTGAAGCAGATAGAAGCATGTGATATCATCCTAGATGTACTAGAGAAAGAGGACTTGAAGCGATACACACCCAAGCAAGTGATGTCGGAAATCTATGCCCTGCAGGAAACCTTGCGTTTGCGGATGAAATATCCCGACAAGGATATAGTCCACACGCTTGCGGAGATACAGAAGTCGTTCTTCGAGGATGAAAGGTTCTGATAACTCCGTGTGGCTGATTTCGATTTTTGATATGTTCCCAGGTAAACTTGTTAAACGCTGAATAAACTGAAATGTTATGGAGAAAGAAAGATTGTGTAAGAATTGTATTTGGGTGAACTCCCAGGCAAATGAGAGCGGAATGATTCGTTGCAAATATCTGCAAATCGCAGTGTACGGGAATAGTCAGCCGTGCGCGCAGTTCGAACTGTACGACCCCGAAAACCGCCCTTTTTGACGGAAATTTCCGCCCTAAAAGGTGCGGTACAGTAATACCGCACCGCGATTTCAGAAGTAGCTATGTGTAATATAGGTGAAAATCAATCAGTTAGAGGTCTCAACGTGTGTGGGCGGGTGCACACGCACCCGTGCAAGCGCACCCGTGCGGGGGTGCATGCGTGCGCACGCGCTTCCCACGCTTCACCCCGTTGCCGACACAAAGAGATTTTACACCCATCCAATAAGTTGTAAACCCGACGGATAAAACCCCGTCACAAACAAAAGAATGAATTATGAAACAAGAGGAATTACATGCTAAAGCCATCCGATTAATTGAAGGTGGTAGTGTACAAGTCGGTTCGCATTTCGTCAGATTAGTACGTTATAAAAATCTATATGACCCCTGCCATGATTGCGAGATGGATTGCTTGTGTCACTTTGGTACCGATATGCATTTAGTATGCAGGGAATGTGATATTATAACGAGGGATGATTGTATGTTAGTCTTAATCGGTTAGCCGTTATGAATAAAGACAAAGTTCAGCAGGCCATCAAGCTAATAAGGTCTATTTGTCAGACACATAATGTCGCTCTAGCTTTCTCTAGTGGAAAGGATAGTGTCGTTTTTGATTATCTGGCTAAAGAAGCAAACGTTAAAGTTGAGCGATTCCACAACGTTACAACCATCGACCCCGAAGGTACTATAAAGATGGCCGAGAAATATGGTTGTAATATTTCTCGCAACAAGTTGTCTTTTTTAGACCTTGTTGAGAAAAAAGGATTCCCAACGCAGTTTCGACGCTTTTGCTGCAAGGAACTGAAAGAGAAATATTACGCAGACTATGTGTTGTTTGGTATTCGAAAAGCCGAATCTGTTAAGAGATCCTCATGTTATGCTGATGTCGAGGACATATACTACTACACGAAAAAAATTTTCACTTGTAGGTACTTTCCTATGTTACACTTTACCAATCAAGATATAGAGGAAATCGTCAATGAAAAGGGTTTGGAATGCCACCCTTTATATTATGACCATAACGGAAAGTTTTGTGTTGAACGTCGATTGGGGTGTATCGGCTGCCCTCTTCAGGGAGATAGAGGAAAGATGGACTTTCTTCAATACCCTATCCTGCTGAAACAAGTGTTACGGAGAGGTATTCTTTTTCATCGTAGGCAGGGTAGAAATGAAGATGATGCAGCACTCAACCTAGTGTATAATCTCTTCTATTCCAATCATGGATATAAAAAGTTTGAACAAACCTACAAAGGGTTATTTGAAACAGACCCTTGGGAAATACTCTCAAACTATTTCTTCTTGGATAAAGACGACGTTATGCGATTATTACCAAAACCCAAATTTTAAAGTTCCTATGAAAGCAGAGCAGAAATATTCCTTTTGCGCACGCTGTATCCACAGAATGAAAAATGAACCCCTGCCCGATCTATGCAGCTGGGCAGGGGTGTGGGCAAAGGACGTCGAAGAGAAAGATTGTTGGTACCACGGAGCCCCGCCCCATAATCAATGGTAGTGAACTATGAGACATCTGAATGTGTTGATAGCATGTGAGGAAAGCCAAGCCGAGTGCAGTGCTTTCCGCAAATTGGGTCATAATGCGTTTTCCTGCGATATCCAAAAATGTCGGAGAGGTGGCCACCCCGAATGGCATATACGAGGAGATGTAACGCAATTCCTGCAGGGTGTAACACAATTCCGCACGATGGATGGCCGACACCATCATTTGTCATGTTGGCATTTGATAATTGCCCACCCGCCTTGCACCTATCTATGCAAGGTGTCAAGTGTACAGTTGGTTAAAGGTGGAGTGATCGTCCCAGGTCGATTAGAGAAGATGATGCAGGCGCGCGAGTTCTTCTTCAAGTGCTTGCAGGCTGATGCACCATTCGTGGCAGTGGAAAACCCGTTACCGATGGCACGTGCCAATCTCCCCAAACCATCATGTTTTATTCAGCCGTTTTGGTTCGGTGAGCCATACTCAAAAAAGACGCTCTATTGGACTAAAAACCTCCCTCCACTGATGGCCGATGCCCAAAGCCCATCCTATAAACAATTTGTGCATGCAAGTAGGGGAAAATATCGCTCTAGGACATTCCCAAAAGTGGCAGAAGCGATAGCCCGTCAGTGGGGTGATTGGTGTTCAGATCAACTTGGAATCAATGTTCTCAAGTAGTGAACTATATGTCTAACTATTAAACGCAAAATGATATGAGTAAAGTTACAGATTACAACGAGATTTTAACCGAGGTCAACAAGCAAATGGCAGGCCAAGATTGGTCAATTACAGACTATATGGCCATAGAAATTGCTGTGGTTGTTGTGGCTAACGTCTATCTGATGAATGATTTATGTGCAGGGTATGGCCAAGACATTGACAACTCCGTTAGCGTGATATCGTCAAAACAAAGAATTTCAGTCATTTATGGTGGCCGATGTGGTATGTTTAAGCATGACGAAAACTTATGTTTTTATGAATCCTTGCAGGATGATATTAGCGTCATCCTCATGGTATTGCAAGCAGCTTTTGACCGCATGACCTATTGAGAGGTGGCAGAGGATGAAATCACGGCCGCGCCGATATCGACTTTCACCGATATCGACCGCGGCCGATGTGGGTTTATCGACGCTCATTAGGCACACGAACGCAACGAACACGGCAGCGCCGATATCGACTTTCACCGATATCGACCGCGGCCGATGTGGGTTTATCGACGCTCATTAGGCACACGAACGCAACGAACACGGCCGCGCCGATATCGACTTTCACCGATATCGACCGCGGCCGATGTGGGTTAATGGAGGTTCATTAGGCATACGAACGCAACGAACACGGCCGCACCGATATCGACTATCACCGATATCGACTGCGGCCGATGTGGGTTAATCGAGGTTCATTTGGCAATCCATCGCCCCTTTTGCCGTTTCGGGCAGGCACTCCGCTACGTGCCTTTAGCGACACCCTCCGCTACGCTTCGGGTGACGCTAAGATCTCTCCGCTTCGTGCCCTCCCTCCTCTCTAATTGGTAGGGGGCAGGGCTTCGCCCCTCCCCCACATTATTTGTCGGCTACCGCCGTGAAAGAGACCGTTTCGGGCAGGCACTCCGCTACGATCCTTTAGCGACACCCTCCGCTACGCTTCGGGTGGCGCTAAAGGCTCTCCGCTTCGTGCCCTCCCTCCACTCTAATTGGTAGGGGGCAGGGCTTCGCCCCTCCCCCACATTATTTGTCGGCTACCGCCATGAGTTCGGCATACCAACGCACACTTAAAACCCATCGTTGTCTGCGGGGGGTTGCGCCCCCCGCACCCCCGCTCCTGCGGCTTGTGTGTTCCGCTTCGGTCGCGCTTACGTCCTCGTCGTTACCCCCTGCCGAATGATGCGCGCGCCCTGTCGCGTTTAGTTACCTGCCACCCCCCCTTCCCCCCACTCGGGGGCCAAG